>JAZODN010000043.1:0-40979 GCA_045597045.1 Acutalibacteraceae bacterium | reverse complement strand
AAGGGCCTCACTGCGGCGACGGGCATGGATGCGTTGACTCACGCGATCGAAGGCTACATCACCAAGGGCGCTTGGGAAATGAGCGATATGTTCCACCTGAAGGCGATCGAGCTGATTGCCAAGAGTCTGCGCGGCGCGGTGGACAACACGGCAGAGGGCCGCGAGGGCATGGCTCTCGGTCAGTACATTGCCGGCATGGGCTTCTCCAACGTCGGCCTGGGTATTGTGCACTCGATGGCTCACCCGTTGGGCGCGCTGTATGACACCCCCCACGGCGTGGCAAACGCCATCATTCTGCCCACCGTCATGGAATACAATGCGCCCGAAACCGGCGAGAAGTATCGTGACATCGCGAAGGCGATGGGCGTGTGCGGCGTGGACGCCATGTCGCTCGAAGAGGCTCGCAAAGCGGCGATCGACGCGGTGCGTCAGCTGTCGGTAGATGTGGGTATCCCGGCGGACCTGAAGGATATCGTGAAGGCCGAGGATGTGGATTTCCTGTCGCAGTCGGCGTTTGACGATGCTTGCCGTCCCGGCAATCCGCGTGAAACTTCGGTGGAAGAGATCAAGGCGCTGTATCTCTCGCTGATGTAATTCCAACATAAAAAACCCGAGGATGTTTCCGATTCACATCCTCGGGTTTCTTTTTTTATTGTTTTTGTCCCGGCTTGGCAAACCATCGGAAAGTCAACGGCCAAACACAGCCGGCAAAGGCCGCGATCAAAAAATAGCGAATGCTGTCTGCCCACGGACTGCCGCCGCAAAGTGTGGTCAGAGGGGCTTTTAAACCGACCTTGATGGCAAGAATGGGGAGAAGCCCCAACAAGAGTTTCAACCCTTGCGCCCACCAAACGGCACGGGTGTCAAAATGCAGCACACGCACGTCCAATTCAAACGCCAGCCATAGTCCAAGGAAGCAGCCGAGGATCTTATGTGCGTTTTCCAAGCCGTGTCGATAGTTGCCCGCATCCATATCGGCAGGAAAGGGAAACCAACACGCAAACGCCAAAAACGAAAGGGCGAGCAGTAAGGTGACCGCAAACAACACGCGCATCCGCCGCGGCGTGGCGGATGCGCCACCGATAAGGGGATACAGCCCGAAGATTAGGGCGGCGGCTAACGCCAGCGATACCCCCACATCCAACGGCGTGTGTACGCCGAGATACATGCGCGAAAAGGCGACCAACCCACAAACGGCAAGACAAACAGACTTCGCCCATCGCCGCTTGGCAAAGCGTGCCACACCGCCGTACAGTCCCACGGCGGTCTGTGTGTGACCGCTGGGAAACGAATAACCGGTAGCCGCCGCTTTGGCGTTTCCCACAACGGTCAGCGAAGGGTCGCGCACCCACGGGCGCGGAATGCGAAAAAACAGCTTCAAAAACTGGTTTAACACGGTGCCTAAAAAGCCGCCAAACAGCAAAAAATATCCTTGCCGTTTATCGATGCACCAAAAGAACAGCAGCCCTGCCACAATAAACAAGGTCTCCTCCCCCAACCGTGTAACGGCCGAGAAAAACACGTCGAAAAACGGTGTGCGCAGGGATGCCAGCCAATGTAAAAACGTCAATTTTGTCGCCTCTTTCGTACGTTTTACCTATTTATAGCATACCCTGCGTGAAAAGTCAAACGCCTGCACGGCGCCGTAAAAACGCAAAATAGCAAAAAAGTAAAGGTACAAAGGGGGATACTGTCGAAATTATACTTGCTATCTCATGTGGATTGTGTTATAATATTAAAAATCAGTATATACTTGTAGTATCGTTGTGCCGTTTGATATAAAAGGAAGTGAAAACCAATGTCTGGTTCCTTGTCTTTGCACCGTTCCGGCAAACCGCTGCAAAGGACAATTTTAATCGGTGTTTTAGATATTTTGTCGGTTGCTGTTTGCTGGTTTGCTGCGCTGTGGTTGCGCTTCGATTTTCAGTTCAGCGCCATTCCTGAAATTTATTTGAACGCCTATTCCGTGGCGGTGTTGCCGTGGTGTGCCGTGGTGCTTTTGGTGTTTGGTGTATGCCGCTTATACAGCAGTATTTGGGGCTATGCCGGCGCGGATGAACTGTTGCGCGTGATCGGCGCCTATTGTATTTTGGGTGCGGTAGGGTATCTTTTTATCACGGTGTTGGATGCCGTGTTCCCCCGATCGTGTTACATAATCGGGATGATGTTCAATTTCCTTGCCACGCTGGCTATTCGTTTTGCCTATCGTCTGTTGCGCAATCTGCGTATGCAGTGGCGCCATTTGAGCATGAGCAAGCGCGAAAAGAATATCATGCTCATCGGTGCAGGTGAAGCCGGCCGTGTGTTGGCAACCGAGTTTTATGCAAGCCCCCACCTGCGTGACAGAGTGGTGTGCGTCATCGATGATGATCCGTCAAAGCAGGGCAAGCGTTTGTGCGGTGTGCCGATCGTTGGCGGCCGTGAAGATATTCCGCGTGCGGCACGGGAGTACCGTGTGGATAAGATCATCTTTGCGATTCCCACCGCCACACCGCAGGTGCGCAAAGCGATTTTGGATATTTGCAGCACCACGGGGTGTCCCGTTCAGCTGGTGCCGGGGATTTATCAGTTGGCCGATGGCGATGTCAGTGTCAGCCAGCTTCGCGAAGTGAGCGTGGAAGAACTGCTTGGCCGTGACCCTATTCGTGCAAACTCCGACGAAATTGCGGGTTATATCAAAGGGAAAACCGTGATGGTTACGGGAGCCGGCGGCTCGATCGGCAGTGAACTTTGCCGACAGATCGCACGTGCCAATCCGCAGCGGTTGGTCATGTTCGATATTTACGAAAACAATATCTACGAGATTCAGCTTGAGCTGGAACGCACCTATCCCGATCTGCACGCCGTGGCTTTGATCGGCTCGGTGCGCAACACCGCGCGGTTGGATGTCGTGCTGAAAACTTATCAGCCGGATATTGTGTTCCACGCAGCGGCGCACAAACACGTGCCGCTGATGGAGACCAGTCCCAACGAAGCCATTAAGAACAACGTGTTCGGCACTTACAAAATGGCTATGGCCGCCTCCAAACACGGGGTGAAACGCTTCGTTCTCATCTCGACCGATAAAGCGGTGAACCCCACCAACATCATGGGCGCTTCCAAGCGGCTGTGTGAAATGGTGGTGCAAATGCTGAACCGTGCCAGTAAAACCGAGTTTGCGGCGGTGCGGTTTGGCAACGTGCTCGGCAGCAACGGCAGCGTGATTCCGCTGTTTAAGCGGCAGATCGCACAAGGCGGTCCCGTCACGGTGACCCATCCGGATATTGTGCGCTATTTCATGACGATCCCCGAAGCGGTCAGCTTGGTGCTGCAAGCAGGGCGCTACGCGCGCGGCGGTGAGATTTTTGTGTTGGATATGGGCGAGCCGGTTAAAATCGATGATATGGCGCGCAATCTGATTCGCTTGTCGGGCTATGAACCGGATGTGGATATCCGTGTAGAATACACGGGGCTGCGCCCGGGTGAAAAGTTGTTTGAAGAGTTGCTGATGGCGGAGGAAGGGTTAAAAAGCACAGCCAACCGCCTGATTCATGTCGGTAAGCCCATTGAAATGGACGATGCGCTGTTCAAAGAGCAACTGGCGGCGTTGGAAGAAGCCTGCCGGACCGAAAGCGGCAGTATTAAGCAGTTGGTCGCACAGATCGTGCCGACCTACACCCCGACGGATAACGAGCCGACGGCGGCTCAAGAGAAGTGAGTCTGTTTAGTTTCTTTTCACAGAAAGGATAAGTGCTATATGATGAATGTCTCGTTTTCTCCCCCCGATATTAGCGAAGCGGAAGTGCAGGAAGTCGCTTCGGCGTTGCGTTCGGGATGGATTACCACCGGCCCAAAAACGAAAGAATTGGAACGGCAGGTTGCGGCATATTGCGGTACGGCGCGTGCTGTCTGCCTGAACTCGCAAACCGCCTGCGCTGAACTGGTGCTGCGTTTGCTGGGCATCGGCGAAGGTGACCAGGTGATCGTGCCTGCGTATACCTACACCGCCTCTGCTTCGGTGGTGTGCCACGTGGGAGCCGAACCGGTGATGATTGACACGCAGGAACATTCGCTGGAGATGGATTACGATGCACTGGAAGCGGCCGTAACCGAAAAGACCAAGGCAATTATCGCGGTGGATTTGGGCGGTGTGCCGTGCGATTATGACCGTTTGTATGCGATTGTGGAAAAGAAACGTGCCCTGTTCCGTCCGACGACTCGTCTGCAAAAGGCAATGGGTCGTGTGGTGGTGATGGCCGATACCGCACACGCCTTCGGTGCTTCGCGCAAAGGGGTGCCGGCCGGCCGCCTGGCGGATTTCTCCTCCTTCTCTTTCCATGCGGTGAAGACCCTTACCACCGCAGAGGGCGGCGCATTGACCTGGCTGCCGATCGACGGTGTGGAGGATGAAGAAATTTATCATCAAATGCAGTTGTTCTCGTTGCACGGCCAGTCGAAGGATGCGCTGGCAAAGACCAAGTTGGGCGCTTGGGAATACGACGTTGTGGGCACGTGGTATAAATGCAACATGACCGATATCGCCGCCGCCATGGGCTTGGCGCAGATGGCACGCTATCCCGAAATGCTGCGCCGCCGCCGTGAAATCGTGGAGCGTTATGACGCGGCGTTCAAACCGTTGGGTGTGGAAGTGCTGCCGCACTATACCGATACGCACGCCTCCTCGGGTCATTTGTATATCACCCGTGTGCCGAACGTCACCATGGAGCAACGCAACGAGATCATTGTGAAAATGGCCGAGCGCGGTGTGGCTTGCAACGTGCACTACAAGCCGCTGCCCATGTTCACGGCCTATAAAGTACTGGGTTTTGATATTGCGAACTACCCCCGTGCGTATGCCCATTTTGTGAACGAGATCACCTTGCCGCTGCACACCTGTCTCACCGATGAACAGGTGGAGTACGTGATCGAAACCTTCACCGATATCCTGAAGGAGTATTTGTAAACGAATGCGAAAGAACGCGTGCTGCATTAGCAACACGCGTTCTTTTTTGTTGTGTGTTTATTCCACCGCCAGCCAAGTGTAGGGGTGTTCCATCGCACGCAGGCAGGTTTCGCGAATGGCCATGATCTGCTTGGTGTCACGGTGCGAAACCGGAATTTCGCCCGTGCGGAACATGTGCAGAATGGCGTTGATCAGCCCTTTGAAGAAGCCGTCGTCGATCACCACGGTTTCGTTGCGGTCGGCTGCGCCGCCGTGGTTGATCTGCAGCACAAACTCCGCAGGCCCTGCCAGCTGGGTAACGGTGGCGGTGCGCCCGTCGGCAAAAAGCAGCACCCACGCCGGGGCGGTGGCGGTGCCGTAATACATCAAACGCGTCACGTCGGAACCCATCAGCGTGACGATCGGCTCCAACTGGTGGATCAAATAGGTGTCGGGATGGCCGCCGCCCGTGCTGACGATCGCATCAATGTCCTCGCGCACAATGGGGGTCAGTTTTTCGGAAAAGCGTAGCGCCGAAGAAGAAAAGCACGGCGTGCCATGTGCTTCGCCCACAGCAAAAATACGTGCCGCCTCGGCACCCGTATCGGCAAAGGTTTTGTCGATATACACCGGCTTGCCGCTGCAAAGTGCTTCATAAGACAGATCGTAGTGCCGTTCGCTGTTGTCGGGTGAGAGCACGATGATCGCATCGCATTTCTCGATCAATTCCGCAATGGTCGGCAGCAGTTCAATGCCGTGCTGCTCTGCCCACGCGCGGTTGCTGATACGGCCCTCCACGGTCGGTTCCACTTCGGCATAGGCGTATTTTACTTCAAATTCGCCGCCGCTGTATTTGGTGATCCACGCCGGATAGTTATCGGCATGCCACTCGTTCAGGTAATAATCAATAAAACCAATGATCTTCGTTGCCACTTATCACCACTCCTTTGTTTCATTATATCACATCACATGGCAGAAAAAATATCCGTATTTAAGGTTTTCTTTGTCTTGTTTTCATCTTGTTTTTTGGTGTTTTTCGCGCTATAATGGCAAAAAGAGGTGAACAAAATGGTGCGCAACGTGATTTTTGATTACGGCATGGTGTTGGTGCGGTTCGATCCTTCCTATATGGTGGGGCGCTATGTGCAGGACACAGCCGATGCCGCCCTGCTGACCCACGTGGTGTTCGACCGCTGTTATTGGGATCGTCTGGATGCCGGCACCATGGAAGATACCGAAGTGCTGGCAGCCTGCCGCACGCGCCTGCCCGAACGGTTGTGGGATATCGCCGAAACGGTATATTACAACTGGATCTACAACATTCCGCCCATCGAAGGCATGGCAGAATTGATCGCACAGCTGAAAGTACATGGGGTTCGTTGCTTTCTGCTTTCCAACATCTCGCGCTACTTCGCTGCGCATTGCAAAGAAGCGCCGTTGATTGCCGAAATGGAAGGCTGCGTGTTTTCGGCGGTGTGCGGTCTGCAAAAGCCGGATAAGGCGATTTTTGTCCACGCGTGTGAGGTGTTTGGGATCGACCCTGCCGAAACGATATTTGTGGATGATCGCGCCGAAAACGTGGCGGCGGCAGTGGCATGCGGCATACGGGGGTACGTTTTCGACGGCGACGCCGATGCTCTGCGCCGGGCGTTGGCAATATAAAAGAAGGTTGTGTGCCCACGCGCTTGCCGGGCGACCCGGATTTTGCAGCGGTCGCGCAGCGGGATCTGCAGGGGAAAAGCATAGAATTTGCTTCACTTTTCGGTAATAGGTGATTGACAAACGGTGCTGCGTGTGATAGAATGCTTAAAAAGAGAATTTTTAAAAAAGGGTGAAAAAAATGAAACATATCCAAACGATCGAAACCCGTAATCTGTGCGAAAGCGCGAAAAAGGGCGGCTGCGGCGAGTGCCAGACTTCTTGCCAGTCTGCTTGCAAGACCAGCTGCGGTATCGCGAATCAGAAGTGCGAAAACAAGAAAGAAAACAAATAAGTTTTCAAAAATGCCGCCGGTCTCGGCGGCATTTTTTTTGAAGGAGTAACAAAAAATGGTTCATCAGTACAAATTGGGTAACTACAACATCGTGCTGGACGTCTGTTCGGGCGCCGTCCATGCGGTAGATGAGGTCGCATACGATATCATTGCGCTTTTTGAGACCAAAAGCCGCGAGGAAATCGTGGCAGCCATGGAACAAAAGTATGCCGACCGTGCGGATATCACGGCGGCAGATATTGAAGAATGTTATGCGCAGGTCGTTCAACTGAAAGAGCAAGGGAAGCTGTTTACCGAAGACACCTTTGAGCCGATGGCGAATACGCTCAAACAAAAGACGGCCGGTGTGGTAAAGGCGCTGTGTTTACATATTGCGCACACCTGCAACTTGAATTGTGCGTATTGCTTTGCCAGCCAGGGGAAATATCACGGCGACCGTGCGGTAATGAGTTTTGAAGTGGGCAAACAGGCGCTGGATTTTCTGGTGGAAAATTCGGGCACGCGTCACAATTTGGAAGTGGACTTTTTCGGCGGTGAACCGCTGATGAATTTTCAAGTGGTGAAAGATCTCGTGGCGTATGCACGCCGCATTGAGAAGGAAAAGGGGAAGAATTTCCGCTTCACCCTCACGACCAACGGCGTGTTGGTGGATGATGACGTGATCGATTTTGCCAACCGTGAATGCAGCAGCGTGGTGCTGAGTCTGGATGGACGCAAAGAAGTGCATGACCGTTATCGCGTGGATTACGCAGGCAACGGCAGCTGGGAAAAGATCGTGCCGAAATTTCAGCGGTTTGTGGAAGCGCGCGGCGGCAAGGATTATTATATGCGCGGCACCTTCACCCACGAAAACCCTGATTTTTTAAAGGATATTCAGCAAATGCTGGATCTTGGGTTTACCGAACTCAGCATGGAGCCGGTGGTGTGTGCCGAAGGCGATGCCGCGGCGTTGACCGAGCAGGATCTGCCGGTGGTGCTCGAGCAGTATGAAAAGCTGGCAGAGTTGATGCTTCAACGGGAACGGGAAGGGCGTCCTTTCACCTTTTATCACTATATGATCGATCTTACGGGCGGTCCGTGTATCTATAAGCGCATTTCCGGATGCGGAAGCGGCACGGAATATATGGCGGTCACCCCCTGGGGCGACCTGTATCCCTGCCACCAGTTCGTGGGTGAAGAAAAGTTCAAACTGGGTGACGTGTGGAACGGTGTGACCAACACCGCGGCACAAGACGAGTTCGCCGCGTGCAACGTGTATGCGCACGAAGAATGCCGCGATTGCTGGGCGCGATTGTACTGCTCGGGCGGCTGTGCCGCGAACGCCTACCACGCTACCGGCAGTGTAACGGGTGTGTACGAATATGGGTGCAAACTGTTCCGCAAGCGTATGGAATGTGCCATTATGCTTGCCGTTGCACGGGCGCTGGGCGAATGCGTATGAACACACCCATTGTGGATTTCGTGCGCCGTTATGCCGCAAGCGAGACCCGTCGCCTGCACATGCCGGGACACAAAGGGCAACCCGTTTTGGGGTGCGAACTGCTGGATATCACCGAGATACACGGCGCAGACAGTTTGTATGAAGCGGCCGGCATCATTGCCGAAAGCGAAGCGAACGCCGGTGCGCTGTTCGGTACGGCGACCTATTATTCCACCGAAGGGGCGTCGCATTGCATTCGCGCAATGTTACATCTGGCAACTTTGTGCAGCGGCGGCCAAAAACGGCGGATATTGGCAGGACGCAACGCACACAAAGCGTTTCTCAGTGCGGCGGCCTTGCTGGATTTGGAGATCGCATGGCTATATCCCACGGCCGAAGAGAGTTACCTGTCCTGCACGGTGACGCCGACTGTGTTGGAAGAACGGTTGGCAGCGGCCGATGTGGCGGCGGTATACATAACCTCGCCGGACTATTTGGGTAACATGGCAGATATCCGCGCCTTGGCTGCGGTGTGCCACCGTCACGGTGCGTTGCTGCTGGTGGACAATGCCCACGGTGCGTATCTCAAGTTTTTGCCCACATCACAGCACCCCATCGACCTTGGGGCGGATATCTGCTGTGATTCGGCACACAAGACCTTGCCCGTGTTGACGGGTGGGGCGTATCTGCACGTGGCAGAGAGGCTGTCGCTTGCGGCGGCGCAGGTAAAAGCAGCGTTGGCGCTGTTTGGTTCGACCAGCCCGTCTTATTTGATATTACAGTCGCAAGACGCGGCTAACGCTTATCTGGAAAACTATCCTTCTCGATTGGCGGCGTTTTTACCCCGTGTTCACGCGATGAAACAGCGGTTGGCAAACCACGGGTTTGTGCTTTGCGGCACCGAGCCGTTAAAGGTCACGCTTGGCACCAAGCCGCATGGCTACCGCGGTGAAGAGGTGGCCGCCGCTTTGCGAAAAGCAGGGGTGGAGTGTGAATTTGCCGACCCCGATTACGTGGTGCTGATGCTGACGCCGTCGCTGAGTGAGGAAGACCTGCGTTGTGCAGAGGCGGCTTTGTTGGCGTTGCCGCACAAAGCGGCAATCGAAACGCGGCCGCCGCTGTTTCGTGCAGGCGAAGCGGTGCTTACTGTGCGAAAAGCGATGTTGGCACCGGCGGAATTTGTGACGGCGGCCGAGGCGGTCGGACGCGTGCTTGCCGCCCCCACGGTAGGGTGCCCTCCGGCGGTGCCGATCGCCGTTTGCGGCGAACGGGTGGATGCGCACGCGATTGCGTGTTTTGATTATTACGGTGTGGCAACCTGCGCAGTGGTTGCCGATGTGGATTTGTAAAGGAAGTGTTTGTGTGAAAATCAGCCGACTGCTACAAAAACGTACCCCCTTGTTGTCGTTCGAGGTGTTCCCGCCCAAAACCGAAACGAGTTTCGAGAGCGTGAAAACGGCAACGCAGGAGATCGCGAAGCTGCGCCCTGCGTTTATGAGCGTAACCTACGGTGCCGGCGGCGGTACCAGCCGTTACACGCTGGAAATCGCCAAAACCATCAAGGAACTGCACGGCGTGCCCACGTTGGCACACCTTACTTGCGTGTCATCTACCCGTGAAACCGTGCGCGAAAAGATTGCGCAGATTCGTAAGGCGGGCATAGAAAACGTGATGGCGCTGCGCGGCGATATTCCGAAAGAACTGGAAGATGCCGATCGCAGCGGCTGGGATTTTCGCTACGCGGTGGATCTGATTGCGGAACTCAAAACGGCGTGTCCCGATTTTTGCATCGGCGGTGCCTGCTACCCCGAAATCCATCCCGAAAGCCGTGATCAACGCGAGGATATTCGCCGCTTGAAGGAAAAGGTGGATGCCGGGTGCGATTTTCTTACCACCCAGATGTTTTTCGATAATAATCTTTTGTATAATTTTCTATATAAGATCCGCGAAGCCGGCATCACCGTGCCGGTCGTGGCCGGTGTGATGCCCATTACCAACGCGAATCAGGTGGAACGTGCGGTAAAACTGTCCGGCTCGTTCATGCCGCAGCGTTTTAAAAGCTTGGTGGATGCCTTTGGGGCATCTCCGGCTGCGATGAAGCAGGCCGGCATTGCCTATGCCACCGATCAGATCATTGATCTGTATGCGAACGGAATTACCAACGTGCACGTGTATTCCATGAACAAGCCGGATGTTGCTGCAAAAATACAGCAAAATCTCAGCGATATTGTGGGCCTATGAGTAACGTGTTTGCAAAAACATACCCCTCTCCTACAACGGGGGAAGGGGCGGTGCTGCGCTACGCTGCCTGTCCCACGGCGGAGGCGTCAACACGCACGCTGCTGCGCACGTGTGTGGCAGAGGCGGCACCTGCGGTTACTTGCCGTGTGTGTTGGGCGCGCTATCCGCTGTCGGTGACGGGCGATACGGTTATCTTTGGCGGCGTGGAGTGGCGCTCAGCCAACCTCGCGGCGCGCCTGCAAGACTGTGCGGAGGCGGTGCTGTTTGCGGCGACACTGGGGGCAGGGTTTGACCGTCTGCTGCAAAAATACAGCCATGTTTCGCCGTCTCGGGCGGTGTTGCTGCAAGCGTATGGTACGGCGTGTGTCGAGGCGCTGTGCGACACCTTTTGCAGCGAATTTCCTGCGGCCACCGCACGGTTCAGCCCCGGTTACGGCGATTGGGCGCTTTCTGCCCAGCGTGAAGTGTTTCGGCTGTTAGAGCCGCCGCGTCACATTGGCGTATGCTTAAACGACAGCTTGCTAATGACCCCGACAAAGACGGTTACCGCGGTGATCGGTCTTCGGGGCGAGGAGGGTGAAAAACATGACGTTCCGTGAATATTTGAACACCGCAATCGTGCGTTTGGACGGGGGCATGGGCACTTTGCTGCAAGCACGGGGCCTGGCTGCCGGTGAGTTGCCCGAACGGTGGAATTTGACCCGGCCTGACGTGATTTGTGATATTCATCGCGCATATTATGAAGCCGGCAGTCGGGTGGTATCCACCAACACGTTTGGTGCCAATCGGCTGAAGTTTTCCGCTGCGGAACTGGAAGAGATTGTTGCAGCTGCCGTGGCCAACGCCAAGGCGGCCCGCGCGGCATGCGGAGAAGAGGGGCGTTACATCGCACTGGATATCGGCCCCAGCGGCAAATTGCTGCGTCCACTCGGCGATTTGGATTTTGAAGAGGCGGTGGCACTGTTTGCCGAAACGGTGCGTCTGGGCGTCAAATATGGTGTGGATGCCATTCTCATCGAAACGATGAACGATTGCTATGAGAC
This sequence comes from Acutalibacteraceae bacterium, assembly GCA_045597045.1. Lineage (GTDB taxonomy): Bacteria > Bacillota > Clostridia > Oscillospirales > Acutalibacteraceae > SIG588. Next base: position 29,361 of record JAZODN010000043.1, on the reverse strand, counting down.
CAAGGCGGCGTTGCTTGCAGCCAAGGAAAACAGCGATTTGCCGGTGTTGGTATCCAACGCCTACGGAGCCGACGGCAAACTGATGACCGGTGCCACGCCCATGGCCATGGTGGCGATGCTCGAAGGTATGGGCGCCGATGCGGTGGGCGCTAATTGCTCGCTCGGTCCGCGTGAACTGCGCGGTGTAGCCGAGGAATTGTTGGCAGCGGCCTCGGTGCCGGTGCTTCTCAAACCCAATGCCGGTTTGCCGCGTGTGGAAAACGGCCAAACCGTGTTTGACGTTTCGGCCGAGTTGTTTGCCGAAGAGGTGGCGGCACTGGTTGCGTGCGGTGTGCGCGTGGTGGGCGGCTGCTGCGGCACCACACCGTCGTATATCGCACTGTTAGAGGAGAAGTTGCAAAAACTTGCCCCCGTTCCTGTTGTACCTAAGACACACACGGTGGTGTCATCCTATACCCACGCGGTGACCTTTGGTGAACAGCCGTTGCTGATCGGCGAGCGTATCAATCCCACCGGTAAAAAACGCTTTAAGCAGGCGTTGCTCGAAAACGATATAGAGTATATTCTGTCGGAAGGGGTGCAGCAGCAGGAAAAAGGGGTGCACCTTTTAGATGTGAACGTGGGGATGCCCGAAATCGATGAAGTGGCGGTGCTCATGGCGGCAGTATGCGAATTGCAAGCGGTGACCGATCTGCCGCTGCAGATCGATACGGCGAACCCTGCGGCCATGGAGGCGGCCCTGCGCCGCTACAACGGCAAGGCGCTGATAAACTCGGTCAACGGCAAGGCAGAGAGCATGGCGGCAGTGTTCCCACTGGTGAAGAAATACGGCGGCACGGTGATTGCGCTCACGCTGGATGAAAACGGTATTCCGACGGATGCTGCCGGCCGCGTGGCGATCGCACGCCGTATTTTGGCCACTGCCGAAGCGCACGGTATCGCAAAGCGCGACATTGTGTTCGATACCTTGGCCATGACTGTCAGTGCCGATGAACAGGCGGCGTGTGCGACGCTGGAAGCGCTGCGTACCATTCGGTGTGAGCTTGGTTGTCACACTTCGCTTGGGGTGTCCAACGTGTCGTTCGGTTTGCCGCAGCGCGATGCACTTAACAGCACCTTCTTTGCGATAGCGATGGAAAACGGCTTGTCGGCCGCCATTATGAATCCCTATTCCGCCGATATGATGCGCACCTATTACACCTACAAGGCCTTAAAGGGGTTGGACAAAAACTGTGCCGATTATATCGGTCATGCGGCGGCGTTTGCCACGGTGGGGGCGGCATTGCCCGTACAGACGGTTGAAACCGCGGCCGATGGTAGCTCGCTGCAGCATGCGATCGCAAAGGGGATGAAGGAGCGCGCAGCCGAGATGACAGGTGAGATGCTGAAAACTACCCCTCCGTTAGATATCGTGCAACATGAGATTGTGCCTGCGTTGAACGCGGTGGGGCTGGATTTTGAGAAGAAGACGCTGTATTTGCCGCAACTGTTGATGAGTGCCGAAGCGGCCAAAGCCGCCTTTGAACGCATCAAAGCCGCCGTGCACACCGAGGACGCCGCCGCGCGCGGCTGTGTGGTGTTGGCCACCGTGCAGGGTGACATTCACGATATTGGCAAAAACATTGTGAAATTGCTGTTGGAAAATTACGGATTTCAAGTGGTTGATCTCGGACGCGATGTGCCGCCCGAAGCGGTGGTGCAGGAAGTGGTGCGTCGGCACGCACCGCTGGTGGGGCTTAGTGCGTTGATGACCACCACCGTGCCGGCGATGGAGGAGACGGTGCGTCTCTTGAAGGCGCAGGCGCCGTGGTGTAAGACCGTGGTGGGCGGCGCGGTGCTTACCGCCGAATACGCGGCCCGTATCGGCGCGGATGCCTATGCCAAAGACGCAATGGAAGGCGTGCGCTTGGCACAAATGTTGTCAAACGGGAGTCTGTGAGATGTATAGGGCAACGGAGCTCGGCTCTACGGGTGTAAAAGCCGTGTGTTTGCGGCGGCACCGCAGCGCGTTTACTCACCCACGGCAGAAGAAGTCGATGGGTTTGAACGGTATACCGAACGGTTCCTTGCACTGTTGCAAGCAGAAAAAGCGTTACAGAGATAAAAAACACGGGGGCACTTTATGGAGAGTGCCCCCGTGTTTTCTGTTATCCGTTTTTGCGATGTGCAGAAACCGCTTTTTTATAAGCCGAAGGGGTAATCCCTTGGTGCTTTTTGAAGGTTTTGGAAAAATAACTCACGTCGTTAAAACCGCTGTTGAATGCGGCGGTGGTGATGCTGTTGCCTGTGGCAATCTCACGGCATGCGTTTTCTATCCGCCGTTCATTCAAGTGCTCTACGATGGTTTGATTGGTGTATTCCTTAAACAATCGGCAGAGATATTTTTCGCTGACACCGAGATCGGCTGCCAGCGATCGGAGTGAAAAGTCCTCACGGAAATCGCGCTCTAACCGTTCAAGCACGCGCATCACGACATGTGCGCCGCGTGGCGGAAGAGAGGGTTCACTTGGAGTGGAGGGTTCGGTGCGTAACTGTGCGATCATAAGAAACAAGTATCCGTAGGCGGCAAGTTCATGGCCGTCAGCCTTGTCGCATACGGTGTTCATCAATGCCGAGGCGGCATCAAACAAGGGACCATCCGCTGCTGTGATGCGACGGTTGACCCCGGCATTCAGCATGGTCAGTGGTGCAGTGCGGTGAAACACCGTGCCGTATGCTTCGCCGCTGCTGGGCAGCGAAAAAACGACGCAGTCATACACACATCCGTTCGACGGTTCGCCGCGATGAAGGCAGCCGCACTCTACCAGCAGAATATCTCCCTTTGCAAGTGTATACAACTGGTTGTTCAAATAGGCCGAAAAGCTGCCTTCCAATACACGGATACACTCCATCTCCATATGCCAGTGTGCCTCCATCACGTAGCGCGGATGTGTGGCATCCAACAGATAGTATGCCATGGGAAAACCGGGTGAACCGTGTCGACGGGTTTCCAAATAGGATTGCTGATTCATTCAAGCACCTCAAAAAGCGAATATTGTTATACTTTGGGGTGTATATTCTCCAAGCATTATAACGGATTTCATACTATAATGCAAGATGTGAGGAATATTTTTTTGAGGAGGAAGTAACTATGGCAAATTCTCGATTGATTGGTGAGTACCCTGCGATCGGCATTCGTCCCACAATTGACGGTCGGCGTGGTGTGCTGGGCGTGCGTGAGTCGCTGGAGGACCAGACGATGGCAATGGCACAGCGCGCAGCAGCGTTGTTCCGCGAAAATCTGCGGTATTCAAACGGAGAACCGGTGCGTGTGGTGATTGCGGATACGACGATTGGTCGCGTGGGCGAGGCGGCTGCCTGCGCCGAAAAGTTCCGCCGTGAAGGGGTGGCGATCACCTTGACCGTGACGCCTTGCTGGTGCTACGGCGCGGAAACGATGGATATGGAAAAAGACACCATCAAAGCGGTGTGGGGATTTAACGGCACCGAACGGCCGGGCGCAGTGTATCTCGCCTCGGTACTTGCAACGCATGCGCAAAAGGGGTTGCCGGCCTTTGGCATTTACGGACATGAGGTGCAGGACGCGACCGACACGTCGATCCCTGCCGACGTGGAAGAAAAACTGCTGCGATTTGGTCGTGCGGCGGTAGCGGTCGCCACTATGCGCGGCAAATCCTATTTGCAGATCGGTTCCATTTGCATGGGTATCGGCGGTTCAATCATCGACACCGACTTTATTGAAGATTATTTTGGCATGCGTGTGGAATCAGTGGACGAGGTGGAAGTCATTCGTCGCATGACCGAAGGCGTGTATGATCAAGAGGAATACCAAAAAGCGCTTGCTTGGGTGAAGGAAAATTGCAAAGAAGGCTTTGATAAAAATCCTGCTGAACTGCAAAAGGATCGCGCCCGTAAAGATGCAGATTGGGAATTCGTTGTGAAGATGATGCTTATCATCAAAGATTTGATGAACGGCAACCAAAACCTACCCCTCGGCTGCGAGGAGGAAAAGGTGGGGCACAACGCCATCGCTGCCGGTTTCCAAGGGCAGCGCCAATGGACGGATTTTTATCCCAACTGCGATTTCCCCGAAGCAATGCTCAATACCTCGTTTGATTGGAACGGCGCGCGCGAGCCGTACATTCTGGCAACCGAAAACGACGTGCTTAACGGCTTTGGTATGCTGTTTGGCAAACTGCTTACCAACCGTGCGCAGATGTTTGCCGATGTGCGCACTTATTGGAGTGGAGATGCCATTCGCCGCGTGACCGGTTATGAGATTGAAGGCAAAGCCAAAGCGGCAGACGGTGTGATTCATCTTATCAATTCCGGTGCTTGTTGTCTGGACGCGTGTGGTAACGTAACCGACGAAAACGGCAACGGTACGATGAAGCCGTGGTATGAAATGACCGAAGCAGACCAAAAAACGGTGATGGAGAACACCACGTGGAACTATGCCGACCTTGGGTATTTCCGCGGCGGCGGTTATTCTTCCCGTTTCGAAACGCGCGCCGAAATGCCGGCAACCATGATTCGTTTGAATCTGGTGAAGGGGCTTGGTCCGGTGGTGCAGTTGGTGGAAGGCTGGACGGTTGCACTGCCCGAAACGGTGTCGGATACACTGTGGAAGCGCACCGACTACACCTGGCCTTGCACGTGGTTTGCGCCGCGTTGCACGGGCGAGGGCAATTTCAAAACGGCATACGATGTGATGAACTGCTGGGGTGCCAATCACGGTGCGATTTCCTACGGGCATATCGGGGCTGATATTATTACCCTCTGCGCCATGCTGCGCATTCCCGTGTCGATGCACAACGTGCCGGAGGAGAAGATTTTTCGACCGGCTGTGTGGAATGCGTTTGGCATGGATAAAGAAGCGGCCGATTACCGCGCATGTGCGGCCTACGGTCCGTTGTTTAAAAAGTGAGAGGAAACATCGGCATGTTATATACGGGGGCAAAACTCAAAGAAATTTCTTTTCCGCTTGGCGGTATTGGCAGCGGCTGTATTGGCCTTGCCGGTAACGGTCAGTTAATTGAATTTGAGATCTTTAACCGCCCGAACAAGGGTTCCGAACTGCCGTATGCCCATATTGCGGTGCGCTGCTTTGACGGCGAGGGGATACGCGATGCGCGCGTGTTGGTTTCGGATGCACAAAAGGGGTTTAACGGTCACAAAGGGTTGCCGTGGGCAACGATGAACGGTTTGCCGCATTTTCGGGAAAACACCTTCTTGGGAGAATATCCCGTGGCAAAACTCACCTTTTCGGACGAGCATTTTCCCGGTGACGTTATCTTGACGGCATTTAATCCGTACATACCGCTGGATAGCAAAAATTCTTCACTGCCGGCTGCGTTTTTTGAGGTGGAATTTTACAACCCGACCGATCATCCTTTGCGTTATGAGGCCGCGTTGTCGATGCCGAATCCGTTTCGATCGGTCAACCGCACACAGGCAAAGGGCGTGACGCTGTGTGATGCAGACGGCAATAGTGATCTTACTATTATGACCGACGCTGCAGAAGCGTTTGTGACGGACTATTGGTACCGCGGCTGGCGCAACAACTTCTATCGGGATGATATCCGTACCTATTGGCGCGAATTTTCCACCGGTGCAGATCTGCGTTGCCGCCATTATACCGAGGTCGGGGAGTGCGATCACGCTTCGGTATCGGGGCGCGTGACCTTGGCGGCAGGCGAGCGTAAGACGGTGCGTTTTGTGCTTTGCTGGAACATTCCCGAGTGCGTGAATTATTGGGTGCCGTATCGCGACGCAGAGGGGAAGGACATCAGCTGGAAGAATTATTATACCACCTTGTTTGAAAACTCCTTTGATTGTGCAACCTATGCGCTCGAAAACTGGGGGCACCTTTTCGGAGAAACCGAAAAATTTAAACGTGCGCTGTATACCTCCACGGTAGATGACAGCATTAAACAGGCGATCGGTTCGGCGTTGTCGGTGCTGAAATCGCCCACCGTGATGCGCACAGAGGACGGCAGTTTGTATGGCTTTGAGGGCAGCAGCGGCACGTGGGGCGATTGCGAGGGTTTGTGTCAGCATGTGTGGAACTACGCGTACGTTTGCTGTTATTTGTTCCCTGACCTTGAGCGTAGCATTCGTAATAATGAATTTACCTATGGTGTGTATGAACACGGGGCAACGGGATTCCGTTTGCCTATGCCGTTTGACCGTGGTGGCTACGTGAATTTCTTCGAAGGGCCGACGGTGCCCTATCATTCCTGCGTTGACGGGCAGATGGGCTGTGTGTTCAAAACCTATCGAGAATGGAAATTTTCGGGTGACGATGCGTGGTTGCGTGCGCAATGGCCCACCGTGAAAGCGGTGCTGTCGTATGCGTGGAATCCGCACAACACCGATTTGTGGGACGAAAATGCCGACGGTGTGTTGGAGGGTAGCCAGCACAACACGTTGGATACGGAAATTTTTGGCCCTTCGGGTTGGTTGCAGGGATTTTATCTCGCGGCACTGGCTGCCGCAGCGGAAATGGCTGCGTTTTTGGAAGACGCCGCGGCCGAAGCGGAGTATCGACGGCTGTTCGAAAACGGATATGCCTATACGAAAGAACATCTCTTTAACGGCAAATGGTTCATCCAGAAGGTGGACGTTAAGGACCGGACGTTGGCGGAAAAGTACACTTGCACGGGCGAGCCGTGGAATGAGGAGTACGGCGAGATCATCAACCAGTTCGGCGAGGGGTGCATGGTGGATCAGTTGTGTGGCGAATGGCATGCACGTTTGTGCGGCCTTCCCTCGGTGTTTGATCCGGCACAAACCGAACGGGCAGCGCTCAGTATATACAAATACAATCTTCTGCACAGCACGCGCGAACTGACGAATCTGTGGCGCGTATACGCAGCGGCAGATGAGGGGGGTACCATTTTGGTAACCTATCCCGAAGGAGTGGAAAAACCGACCTTCTCGGCACCGTATGCCGACGAAATCTTTTCGGGCATGGAATATGCGTTGGCCGGTGTGCTGATCGCAACAGGGCACGAGGCGGAGGCGTTGGACGTGATGCGCACGGCGCGCGCCCGTTATGACGGTGAGCGCCGTAATCCGTGGGACGATGCAGAGTGCGGACACAATTACGTGCGCAGCATGTCGGCGTTTGCGTTGTTGCCGCTGACCGCCGGTTTTACTGCCGATCTTTCCAAAGGGGAGATGACGTTTGATCCCAAAACCGCCACTCGCCCGTTCAAGGCGTTTTGGTGCGTGGGCACAGCATGGGGCGAATTCCAACTGGAAGAAAACCGCGCGGAACTCCGGTTGCTTGGTGGTCATATCGACCTTGCAGCACTGAGATTGCCGTTTGCCGCACGCATGACGAACGTGCGCGTGGACGGCGCGGACGTGCCGTCTACCTTTGCAGACGGGCGGCTACAGTTTGCCCGTTGCCGTATTACCACAAGCGTGACCTTCTGTTGGGAATAAGAAAAGATCGCTGTTCAAGAGAACGGCGATCTTTTTATCTTCGTCAATACAGAATTTTGGTTTTGGCGTACAGTTCGGGGATCGGACGGTCGAAAACGCAGGCGTCGATATCTTCAATTGAGGTGAGACGGTAGAGCGAGCGCCGCCCAAATTTTTCGGCATCACACAAAAAGACGCGGTATGCTGCGTTTTTCAGCATCAGTTCGCGAATGTGATTTTCCTCCAAGATGGGGTCGTAGATATATCCCTCTCGGTCTACGCACTGAGAGGAGAAAAACAGTATATCGGGAAACACGTTCACGACGGTGCTGTATGCCTGTTCGCCCGCAAGCACGACCGAACGGTTGACCGACGTGCCGCCGATACAATGTGTTTGGATGCCGTAGTTTACGGCGTTGATTGCGGTTTGCATGTTGTTCGTAAACAGTATCATGTCTTTGTGCTTGGCGATATGCGGCACCATAAACCCGGCTGTGGTCGAGCCGTCCAGCATAACCGTTTGTCCGTCGCGTAAAAGGGCGGCGGCGGTTTTGGCGATTTTTCGTTTTTCAACGGTGTTTTTCTCCATGCGGCTGTTGAGTGGAACGGCGCGGTTGAGTTCTTTGAAGATCGATGCACCGCCGTGCGTTCGGCGGATAAGATACAGATTTTCCAGCCGTGTCAGGTCGCGGCGAATGCTCGACGGCGAGGTGTAGGTCAACTCCGAAAGCTTTTCCACGCTCATAAATCCCCGCTCCTCGAGCAGCGAAAGAACCTGTTGCTGTCTTTTGGTGATGCTCATTTTGCCCCTCCTTTTGCTTATTTTTAAAAAAATAATGCTCATTTGCCCAATTTTGCGCCGCATATTGCATTTGTTTTGCGCACACGCTATACTTATTATAATGTTTTTCGGGTATCTGTCAATAACCTATGTAAGAAATTGGAAGGTGGATGAGTAAGATGAAACTGTTTATTGATACGGCAAATGTGGACGAAATTCGACGTGCAAACGACCTTGGCGTGATTTGTGGGGTAACGACGAACCCTTCGCTGATCGCTCGCGAGGGGCGCGATTTCTTTGAGGTGATAAAGGAGATCACCGAGATAGTGGACGGACCGATCAGTGCAGAGGTCGTGTCGCTTGAAGCGGAGGCGATGGTTCAGGAGGCGCAGGAGATCTATGCCAAGATCAACAATCCGAACACCGTTATTAAGATCCCGATGTGCGCCGAGGGGTTGAAAGCAACGAAAAAACTTACGGCACTCGGCATTAAGACAAACGTAACGCTTGTGTTTTCCACGGCACAGGCGCTACTTGCGGCCAAGGCCGGTGCCACCTATGTGAGTCCTTTTGTCGGCAGACTGGACGATATCGGTCAAGACGGCATTGCACTCGTTCAGGATATTGCGGATATTTTCAAAGCCTACGGTATTCAAACCGAGATCATCGCCGCCTCCATTCGCACGTCGGCACACGTGATCGCAGCGGCACGGGCGGGAAGCCATATTGCCACCGTTCCTGCCCAGGTCATCGAGAGCATGATCGGCCATCCGCTTACCACGTCGGGAATCGAACGGTTTTTGACGGATTGGAAAAAGGTAGAGAATAGGTAAATAAAAAACGCTGTTCGAATGGGTAGGGTTCCTAAGGACAGAAAAAACTGTGCAGATGATTTCTGCACAGTTTTTCTTTTGTCTCACACCGTTACAAGCAGGACATTTTGGCGCCCAAATGTTCACTTGTTAGGAGAACCTAAAAACCTTTTAACCTATCTCAAAGAAGTGATATTGTGAGACAGGTCTCACAGTTATATTTGACCTTACGGTCAAGTGATATTAAAACCTTGCGGTTTTAGTGATATTTTATTGCCCATAAACTGCCGAAGGCAATATCACTCGGCTTTTAGCCGAATATCACTGCGAAGCAATACAACTCGCCGCCCGCGAATAAAACTGGCCAAGTGTCCTTACGAACACTTGGCCAAAGAACAGCGTTTTTGTGTTTACAGACCATCCACGGTCATGCCCTCGGGGGCGTCCACGGCGATGTTGACACCGTATGGCGTCTGTTCCCACGAAACAGAAAGGGTGCCAAGCGGTGTTTCAATGCGCCCCTTTGCCCACGGCAGGGCGCTCGGGATTTTCGGGTCGATGATCACGTGTGTCCAGCCGGCTGCATCGGGATGTTGCCGCATGCCGAGCAGGTGGGTGAACAGGGTGCGCACGCCGCCGCCATACATCGGGTGATCATGGGAATAGCCGCCGGTCCAGTGTTCCCACAAGGCGGTGCCGCCGCGCCGTTTTTGATAAAGGAAGGTGCCGGCCTCTTCGCCTTGCATCAGGTGAAGCACCGTGTCGGCATGGCCGTACTCAAACAGCACTTCTAACAGAAGATCGGTTGCTAAAAAGCCGGTGTCAAAGTGCCCCAGCGCATCGTAATAGGCGGCGGTTTTGTCGGCCAGTGCCTGCCCGGCAAGACCGCACCAGATGGCAAATGCACCGGCACCGCAGGCAACGGGAAATTCGCCTTCGGCTGCAAAGTCACGGCGCACCGCTTCCTCGGCTGCCACGCGGCGCGCGGCAAAATCGGCTACCATATCCGCCCTCCCGACAAGGGGGGATATTTTTTCCAGAAGCTGCATGCAGCGAATGTAATAGCAGGTGTTGACATAGGGCGGCGGCGGCAGCGGCTGTACTGCCCAGTCGCCAAGGCACCAGCCGCCCTCCTCTTCTCGCGTGATCAGCCCGTTTTCCATATGTTTGTCCAAATAGTGCATCCAGCGGCACATCGGCTCGAAGCAACGGCGCAGCATATCCAACTCGCCAAACTGACGATAATACGCCCACGGTACCAACACGATGGCACAACCCCAACCGCCGGGACCGCCGCCGCCGCCCATCAGCGGTGCAGTGTGCTGCACGTGACCGCCCACGGTGTCTTGGCAATCCAAAATGTCCTGAATCCATTTGTAATAAAACGCTTTGGTGTCCATTGTCATCATGGCGGCCGGTGCACACACCTGTCCGTCGCCGGTGTAACCCAAACGCTCGCGGTGAGGACAGTCGGAAGGCAGGCTGCCGTGCATGTTGTTTAACTGCGCGCGAAGGAAGGCGTCATAAAAGAAGGTGAGTCCCTCCGACGGCGCTTCAAAGACGGCGGTCACGGGGGTGTCGCTGTGAATCACCAACACTTCGGCGGTGTCGATATCGCCTTTTACGTCGAAATAGCGAAACGCATGCCAGACAAAGGTTGGCTCAAACGTGCGCGCGGTGCCGTCTGCCACAAACGTATCTTCCATGATCTGCGGCCGCCCGTTAGCCGAGGTGCAATGGCCGCCGGTAGAGTGGAAGTTCAACTCGCCTTCGGAGGATAGATTTTCGGCAAAACGCAGCGTGATGCGTTCGCCTGCTTTGGCTCGGGTGGTAATGCGCACCACACCGCTGATATTTTCGCCCACATCCCACACGGTGCGGCCGTTTGCGGTGTGCAGCTTTTTGGGGGTCAGGGTGCGAATGATGCGATCGGGTGTGCCGACGGACGGGCACAGGGTGGTTTCGGGTGCGACGGCCACCTGCACGGGATAGGTTTCGCCCGTTACGGCGGCCGGGTCGATCACCTCGCCGTAAAAGAGGTTGGAACAGCGAATTTCGCTCTCTTCCCACGTTTCGCTGCCATCGGAATAATACACGCGGTCGCCGACGGTGAGCGTGTAGATCGTTTTCAGCAGGTCGCTGAAGGTACAGTCGCCCTCTTCCTGCTTTTCGTGCTGACGGTAAAAACCGGGTGCCAGAGTGATGGTCAGTTCGTTTTCGCCTTCGTGCAGCAGACCGGCCACGTCAAACGTGTGGTAATATACCCGATGGGTGGTTTGATCAAACAGGGGATATTGCAACCTCGAAAGGTCGCGCGGTTCGTAGTCGGTCATAAGCGGCAAAAACCGTGCGTCGGTTACCGCCTGCCCGTTGATACACGCTTCAAAATAGCCGAGCCCCGTGACGGCGAGGGTGGCACTTTCGATGGTATCTGCATAAAAACGGCGGCGAATGATCGGCACGTCTACGCGGTCGGTGCCGATCCATTTCGATTCGGGGTGAAACATACGAATACTCCTCTCGTTAGCAGGGTGATGGACAGCCGTCTTTGTAAAAAAGGGGGTAGATCGAAAATCTACCCCCGTAAAATCAAACGTTAAAGCGGAACAAAACGATGTCGCCATCTTTCATCACGTATTCCTTGCCTTCCGAACGGACAAGGCCCTTTTCCTTTGCTGCGGTCATGGAGCCGCACGCCATCAAATCGTCATAGGCAATCACTTCCGCACGGATAAAGCCACGCTCAAAATCGGTGTGGATCTTGCCGGCGGCCTGCGGTGCTTTGGTGCCGTTGGTGATGGTCCACGCGCGCACTTCGGGTTGGCCGGCGGTGAGGTAGGAGATGAGGCCGAGCAAACGGTAGCTTGCCTGAATCAAACGATCCAAACCGGAATGGGCAAGACCCAGTTCTTCCAAAAACATCTGCTTTTCTTCGTTGTCCATATCCGCGATATCCGCTTCCATCTGTGCACAGATGGGCAGCACTTCTGCATTTTCGGCAGCGGCCAGCTCCTGCACTTTTTTGTAAAGCGGATTGTCGTTCAAACCGCCGGTGAAGTCGGCTTCGCTCAAATTGGCGGCATAGATCACGGGCTTGGCGGTGAGCAACGGCGTGGTGGCCAAAATCGACTCCTCTTCGGGGGAGGTGATGAGTGCACGGGCAGGCTTGCCGTCAGTCAACCCTTGCAGCACCGCTTTGAGATAATCGTATTCACCCTGCAGGGTCTTGTCGCCCTTCAGGGCCTTGGCTGTACGGTCGATACGGCGTTCCACCGTTTCCATATCTGCAAAGATCAATTCCAAATTGATCGTCTCAATGTCGCGCAGGGGATCCACGCTGCCTTCCACGTGGATGATGTCGTCATCCTCAAAACAGCGCACCACGTGTACGATTGCATCCACTTCGCGAATGTTGGCAAGGAACTTGTTGCCAAGGCCTTCGCCGCGGCTGGCGCCCTTTACCAGACCGGCAATATCCACGAATTCGATCACCGCAGGGGTAATCTTCACGGGGTTATACATCTCTGCCAAGCGGTCCAAACGCTCGTCCGGCACCGCCACAACACCCACGTTTGGATCAATGGTGCAGAAAGGGTAGTTTGCACTTTGCGCGCCGGCGTTGGTGATGGCATTAAACAGTGTGGATTTGCCGACGTTCGGCAAACCGACGATACCGAGTTTCATATCTGTACTCCTTAAAACTACATTTTACCGAATTATTATAGCGTATACCGCTGCGTTTTGCAAGAGGGAAGGCGTGAAAACATCTTGCAATCACCGCAAAAAAACGATATACTGAGGGAGAGAGGTGATACAAGTGACCTATATCATTGCGTTTTTAGAAGGTATGATTACCTTCATTTCCCCTTGCTTGCTGCCGATGCTGCCCATTTACGTTTCCTATTTCGCCGGCGGCGGCGAGCGCAGCACCGGCAAGACGGTGAAGTGTGCACTCGGTTTTGTGCTCGGTTTCACGGCGGTGTTTGTGGCAATGGGGGCACTGGCCGGCTCGGTTGGCGGCTTTTTGCGCGCACACCAACGGGTGGTGGATATCGTAACCGGTGTGATCGTGGCGTTTTTCGGTTTGCACTTCCTCGGTGTTTTTAAATGCAACCTCTTCCGTGGAAATCGGCGCCGCGTGAACACCGAAAACATGGGCTTTTTCTCGGCGGTGCTGTTCGGCGTGGTGTTTTCAGTGGGATGGACACCGTGTGTCGGTGCCTTTTTGGGGTCGGCGTTGGCGCTGGCCTCACAGCAGGCACATGTGGTGGAAGGCATGCTCATGCTGCTTGCCTATTCGCTGGGACTTGGGATCCCGTTTGTGATCAGCGCCGTGTTGATCGAGTATTTGAAAGCGGCTTTTCAGTGGATCAAAAAGAATTACACGGTGATCAACGCCGTTTGCGGCGGTTTGTTGGTGCTGCTTGGTGTGCTGATGGCAACCGGCTTGTTCGGCCGGCTGTTGGCGCTGCTGGGATAATTGCCGAAACCGCCGGGCTTGCCCCGACAGAAGGGGCGGTTGTGAGATGCTATGAAGTGGGGGAGATTTATGGAAAAGAAAAAAGGGTTGGCGATACTCTCGCTTGTGTTGGTGGTGTTGATCGCGGTGGCGGCGGTGCTGTATAATCGCTTGGAGAAGGCAACTAAACCGGATCAACTGCAAACGGACCGCACCACCGCGACCACGGTGGACGGCGGTGCAACGGGTACGACGGCAGGCACCACCACGGCCGCGTCGACCCACACCGCCGCGGCGCCCGATTTCACGGTGTATACCGCGCAAGGTGAGGCTGTCAAACTGTCGGACTATGTGGGAAAACCCATCGTGCTCAATTTCTGGGCGAGTTGGTGTGGGCCGTGTCAAAGCGAGATGCCCGATTTCCACGAAAAATACAAAGCACTCGGTGATAAGGTGCAGTTTTTGATGGTCAACATGACAAGCGGCCGTGAAACGCTGAACACGGCGAAGAACTTTATTGCGGATAAAGGGTATACCTTCCCCGTGTTGTATGATGTCGACGTTGACGCTGCGACGGTTTACAGCGTGTATTCGCTGCCCACCACCTACTTTATCGATGCCGCAGGCAATCTGGTGGCACACGCCACGGGTGCTATCGACGGCGACACCTTGCAGCGCGGCATTGACATGATCTATAAAGAGTGAGCATGGCCGCAGGCGGCGGTGGGACGGCCGCCTTGTGTGTTAAAGGAATTTAGGCCGTTTTGGAATGGTGTGCGGAATGCGAAACCGACCGCATAGGCCCGGCATCCTTACGGGTGCTTGGCCTATGCGGTCGGTTTTTTTACGATTGCAGTTCTTTCATGTGGAAGAATTCGCCTTGTTTGGCCATCAGCTCATCATACGTTCCGAACTCCGCGAGGCGGCCGTCCTTGATGACCGCAATCTTATCCGCATCCATGATGGTGGAGAGGCGGTGTGCCACGATGAAAGTGGTGCGGTCTTTCGACAGCGCCGTGATAGCGTGCTGGATCTCCTTTTCGGATACGGTATCCAGTGCGCTGGTGGCTTCGTCGAACAGGATGATGCGCGGATTGCGAATGATGGCGCGTGCAATGGCGATGCGCTGGCGTTGGCCGCCCGATAACTTACCCCCATGTTCACCCACCACCGTGTTTACGCCGTTTGGCAGTGAACGGATGAGATCACCTAAATTGGCGGCTTCAATGGCATCCCACAATTGCTTTTTTGTTACACCCGGCATGCCGTAGGTGATGTTGTCTTTGATGGTGCCCGAAAACAGAATGCTGTTTTGCGGTACCACGGCCAGGTGGCGGCGATAACTGCGCAGATCCACCTCGGCGAGGTCTTGTCCGTCGAGCAGGACCCGACCGGCGGTGGGGCGATTAAATCCGATCACCAAATTCAGCACGGTGGTTTTGCCCGAACCGGACGGGCCGACCAATGCAATCGTTTCACCGGCGTTTACGGTGAGATCCAACCCGTTGAGCACGCGGGATTTGGGGTCGTATTCGAAGAATACGCTTTGGAACTCAAACTTACCCTCCACTTCGCGCAGCCGCTTTTTGCCACGGTTGATTTCCACGTCGGGCGAGCCCAGAATCTCGCCCACCGAGCGAATGGATTCCGACCCCTTGGTGAAGATGGGCAACAGGCTGAGAAGGGCGGAAATTTGTGCAATGAGGGTGGCAAAGTAGCTTTGATACATCACCACGTAACCGACCGAGAGTTCGCCCCTCACCGCCAAAAAGGCGGTAAACGCCAAGCAGAGGATCTGGAATCCTTGAAACACCACGTAGCCTGCCGCCACGAACAACTGCTGCAGCACATCCAGCCGATAGCCCTTTTCGGCTACCAGCTTGAGCTGACGGGTCATGCGGCGCACTTCTTTTTCTTCCAGTGCGTGCGCACGGGCAACGGGAACCAATTCTTCCATTTCCACCACGGTGGCAGAGGTGCGTTCCACTTCGGTGCGAAATTCGTGGTTGCGTGCGCCCATGTCTTTGCGGAACAAAAACATCAGCACCGCGCCAAGCGGTGCGGCCGCCAAGAAGAAGAAAAACACGGTGACGTTGGTGGAGAGCACCGCAATCAGTGCCACCGTGATGTTGACGATGATGTTCAAAATCGAGGAAAACAGAGAGGAGGATAACCCTTCGATCGCTTCCACATCACGCATCACCTTCGATTGAATACGCCCGGACTCCATCTCTTTGTGGAATCCGATGGAGAGCTGCTGCAACTTGCGTACCATTGCACCGCGCAGACCGGCTTCGATGCTGCGCGTGGATAAACTCAAAAAGTGCACGTGCAAATAGTGGGTAGGGATGTTGATCAGCACCAACACCATCTCCAAAAACAACCAAAACAGAATGGTGGGCCATGCATCGGGGCCACCCACGGTGATACTGTCGATCACCCGTTCGGTCACCAGCGGCAATATCCACGCCGGACTGGTTTTAATGAGGAAAAACAGCGCCGAAAGCAAAAGATGATGGTAATGGCCGCGGTAAAACCGAAACAGCACCGCCATCGGTTTGGCAGCAGGGTTGCTGTAGGTTTTGATCAGATTTTCTTCCTGACGGGCCACATCGGCATCTGTAAACGGCGTTTTTTCGCGCAGTTCGCGAATCTGAAACGGCACAAAGGTGTGTGAACGGGCGGCTTTTTTGGCGGTCTTTTTCTCTTTCACGGCAAACGACCTCCTCACCAACGCAACGGATTATGCTGCGGTTAAGGTGACACAAATAATCCGAACCTGTTTTAAGAAGGCGGATTGTTCGCGTCACCCTTCGTTAAAATACTCGCCAATACGGGCGTGTTAGCCCCGTTTTTGCCTTGGTTGACCGAGAAATCCGCACTTCTTGAAATCTTCGACCTCAAAGCGAGTAGATTTTGAGGGATTTCCGTTTCTTCTTTTCTGCCGATATGCCCACGCCTATCAAAGAAAAAAGAACGGAAAGCACCGAAATATGCCGCTTTGAGGCTGGTGCGGATTGTTCGCGTCACCATTACCCTAACCATAGCAACCGCCCTTTAAAATGTCAATGGAAAGCGGCGAAAAAGGTGCACAATTTTATATCGTGATATTTGGCAAAAAAGGCAATCGTGTGGTGGGTGGCTTTTCTTTACAAGCGGCGTGCCGCTGTGATATAATGTTTGCATATGGGAGAGGAGGCGTGCGAAATGAAACGGTGGGTTTCTTCGCTTTTGTGTCTGGTGTTACTGTTTTCGGCGCCCGGTGCGGTATTGCACGTGACGGCCGAGACGTTGCCGGCACCGTATTTTTTTCTGGAAACCGAAAGCGGTACGCTGCAAACGAGCCGCGGTGTTACGGTGCGTGCGCTGGGCGGTTACGGCCACACGGAGGTGCAGCCGCTGGAAGGTGGTGGCTTCGGCATCCGTTTGGATAGAGACTGGTCCGGCTTTGCTGTTGGGGGGGATATTTTTGCAGATGTGCCCGACGGTGAAGGCGCGGTGCTGGCGGTGGAATATTATATCCACGCCGACACTGCCGATAACAGGCAACTGTTCCGCTATCAGTTGGGCGGCACCCACGGTGACGGCACGCATGTGGATCTCCTCACATGGAAACACGCGTTGGTGGGATTTGCTTCGGCACTGCTGTTGATTCCGCTGTCGGCCGATGCGGTGCGTGCCGCACGGTCCGACGCCGAATATACCGTTCAACTGATGGCCTGCCCTCACGGCGAAGGGCTGACCTACATTCAATCGCTGCGTCTGGTGGCTCCGCAATATGCGGCGGTCCGTGTTGATGGGGGCAGTTTTACGGAATTCGAAGAGACGGTGCTGTGCGCCTATTACCCCTCTATCGTCGGGGTGCCGTCGCACAACATGCGCCACGTGGATATGGAGCAATCGGAAAACCTGCCCGATCGCCCGTGGCTGTATCGGTATCTTCGTGTGTACGGCGAGGAATATGCCGCCGACGAGACCGAGCGTCGTGCGGTGTATATTAAGTTGCATGCAGCTGAAGGATACGAAAACGCCACGGTGACTATTGACAAAATAGAACGAGAGCCTAACGTGTTCGGCCAGGGTGCCACGGTACAGATGGTGGATGGCGAGGGCGGTGTGCTTGTGCCGTCGGCGTGCTTCGGCAACCGACTCAACGGCGGCGGTTCCTTCCGTTTTGTGTGGAGTGAAGCGGCGAAGGTGGCACGGGTGGAGGTGTATGACCTCGAAACCTATTGTACCAACGCGGCAGCGGATCCCTTCGTGTGTGCGCAGCTGCATACCATGCGCATGGAAAACGGTATCGGCACGGTGATCGCCGGTTATCGCGCGCCCAGCACCGAGGAAGAAGGATACAGCGGCGATACGCTGTGTGCCGCTTGCGGCACCGTGCTGAAAACGGGCGAGGCGATTCCCGTGGCGGAATTGCCGCCTCCCTATGCGTGGTTGCGTGCGTTTGACGGCACGTTGCAAACGGGAGAGAACACGGCGGTGGCGCCGCTTGGTGACAGCGGCAGTGTGGCAGTAAGCGCCATCGGCAACACGGGCAAGCACGGCATTCGTCTGGAAGCGGATTGGTCGGGCTTCACCTTCGACGGCGACCTGCTGTCGGCCGTGCCGGAAGGCGAAGCGACGGTGCTGGCCGTTACCTACTATATTGACGGCGACGTGGGGGGCAATATGTTCCGTTATCGTCTGGGAGATGAGGTGGCGTATACCGACGTGCACACGGTGTCACACGCGCTGGTGACAAGGCGTACGGGGATGCTGCTGATTCCGCTGTCGGCCGATGAAGTGGCGGCGGCACGCCGCGCCGAAACACAGCGGTTGCACATTCTTGGCTGCCCCAACGGTGCCGGAATCACCTATGTTCTGGCGGCGTATGTGGTGGCGCCGACGTATACCGCGATTCCCGACGTGGGCTGTTCCTACGCCGAGGCGGAAGAGCAGCTGCTGTGCCTTTATGGGCCGGCGGTGTTGGGGCGCCCGTCGCGCGGTGTGGTGTGTAAAGAATACGAAACCTCCGAGCATTACCCCGACCGCCCGTGGCTGTATCGCTATTATGCGGTGCAGGAGAAATGGCGTTCCACCGAAACGGTGCCGTATCGGGCGGTATATATTAAGCTATATGCAGCGGAAGGATACGAAAACGCGACGATAGCAATTGATAAGATTGAGCGCGAAGCCGGCGAATGGGGCCAAGGCGCCACGGTGCAGATGGTGAATGGTGAGGGCGGCGTGTTTGTTTCGCGCGTTGCCTTTACCAACGGGCTGAACGCAGTGGGGTCCTTCCGCTTTTGGTGGACCGAGGCCGAAAAGGTGGCGCGCGTGGAATTGTATGACCTTGCGTATTGCACCGAGCGTATGGCCGACGAGAGCCGTGCGGCGTGGCTGCACGAGAGGATGCGTGCCGAGCGCGTGGGAGTGACGGCAGAAGGGGTTCGCTCCCCGAAAGCAGATGAGGAAGGCTACAGCGGCGACATTTACTGTGCAGCCTGCGGCCTTTTGCTGGAAGAAGGAAAAGCGGTGCCGCCGCTTGGCGACAGCACCCTGCCTGCTCCTTACGGGTGGCTTGAAACCGAGACCGGTTTTACTTGGGTCGGCGATGAGTTTACGGTGAGTGCGTCGGGTGTCTACGGCAGCGATCGCACGCTGCCCATCGGCGACACGGGTGAGTTCGGCATTCGCTTGGAGGCGGATTGGTCGGGCTTTGCCGTGACGGGTGCGGCATTTTCCGCCGTGCCGTCGGGCGAATATGCGGTGCTGGCGATCGAGTATTATATCGACAGCGACGTAACCGGGCAGATGTTCCGTTACCAAGTCGGCAATGAAAAACAGGTGGATCTTTTCAGCGGTCCGTCCCATCTGGTCAACCGCCGATCGGCGGTGATTCTGTGTGCCCTTTCGCCCGCG
This sequence comes from Acutalibacteraceae bacterium, assembly GCA_045597045.1. GTDB lineage: Bacteria > Bacillota > Clostridia > Oscillospirales > Acutalibacteraceae > SIG588. Next base: position 9,968 of record JAZODN010000043.1, on the reverse strand, counting down.
CAGTTGGCCAAGATCGTGGCCGGTGAGTCGCTGCGCATTCTCGGCTGTCCTGCCGGCGCCGGTGTGACCTATATCCAATCGGTGCGGCTGGTTTCGCCGGACTATGCGGCCGGTGCCGACGTGGGGCGTGACCGCTTGGCGCTGGCCGACGTGCCGCTGTGTGAGTACTACCCCGATTTGCGCGGACGGTACAATTACGGTATTCGCCACGCAGACGTGCGCGAAGGCTATGACGCGGCCGGGAATTTGCGCCGCTACATCTATTTTGGACTGACACGGGCGTTGGTGGGAAGCACCGGGACCAAGTCTCCCGTGGTGATTCGGTTTGTGTTTGATCCCAACAGCACGGTTGCGGACTTTCAGCTGGATTACCAGTGTGCGCGCCCCCAAGGGTTGATCGACAAGGAGATATGGGCCTCTCGCCGTGTGACGGTGAAAAACGGGGTGGCCGAGGTCTTTTTGGAGGATGCGTGTTTTACCGACGGGTTGTACGATATTGCTTCCTTCCGCATCCCCAACACGGCGGCGGTGCCGGCAGGCGACGGGTTGCTGCAGGTGGATGTGTTTGCGTTGGCGGACCGCACGGCACTGCGCGCTTGGCTGGATCGTGCAGAGGCGATGACTCGTGGCAAGACTCCCGATTCGGTTGCCGCATTCTTGTCGGTGGTGCAAACGGCCGAAGCGGTGTGTGTCGACCCGTGGGCAACGGCTGCCGCTATTGCCGAAGCCGAACGCCAAGTGGCGGCGGCCGCCAAAGCGCTGGTGGATTGCTCCCACCGCTATACCGACGACCGCGACACCGTGTGCGATTTGTGCGGACACCTTCGCGAGGTGACGGTTGGTCTGTGGGGCGACGTGGACGGCAACGGCCGCATTGATTCCACCGATGCGCGCCTGGTGCTGCAATATGCGGTCAAGAAGATTCCGCCCATGGCGTTGGAAAAACCTTTGACAGGGACCGGTCAAAACGGTGCCGGACTGAATATGACGCTGGCCGACGTGGACGGCAGCGGAAAAATTGATTCGACCGACGCACGGTTGATTTTGCAATACGCGGTGAAGAAGATCACCCGTTTTCCGCGAGGATAACGAAAACCGCCTTGAAGGTTACGGCCTTCAAGGCGGTTTTTTCGATGCTTATTCCCGGCTGCCTGCACCGCAGCACTTTTTATATTTCTTTCCGCTGCCGCAAGGACAAGGATCGTTGCGCCCCACCTTTTGGTCGGCGGTTTTGCGCACCGTGCGGTTTTGTGCTGTGCCGTCACCCGAGGTGCCGGTCTCCTTGGCCACCTGTTCGCGTTTGGGCTCTTCGTGGGTTTGAATTTGTGCCAGCAAAATGCCGCGCGCGGTATCTTCCCGAATGGAGTTTACCATTTGATCAAACATCTCGAAGCCTTCAAGGCGATACATAACCACGGGATCTTGCTGTGCATAGGCGCGCAGGTGAATGCCGCGGCGCAATTCGTCCATGTTGTCGATATGATCCATCCAATAGCGGTCCACGTTGCGCAGCAGCACCACGCGTTCCAATTCGCGCATCATACTCTCGCCGTATTGCGTCTCCTTGGCGTTGTAAATGGCTTCGGCGCGTGCGGTCAAGAGAGAGAGCAGCGCTTCTTTTTCCAGATCTTCCAGTTCCTGCTCGGTGAAGCGGAAATCGCTTTCGGTGGTCAGCCAGCCGAGATAGTATTCGCGCAGACCGTTCAGATTCCATTCCAACGGCGATTCGCCGGTGGTATACAGCGCCACGTTGCTTGCAATGGATTCCTGCACCATGCCGCGAATCTTTTGCTCCAGATCATCGCCGTCCAGCACCTGATCGCGCTGGGAATAGATGATTTCGCGCTGGCGGTTCATCACGTCGTCATATTGCAGCACGTCGCGGCGGATGCCGAAGTTGCGTTCCTCCACCCGTTCCTGTGCGGTTTCAATGGTGCGGGTGAGCATGCCGTTTTCAATCGGCATATCCTCTTCCACGCGCAGCAGGTCCATCATGGCGGCAACGCGTTCGCCGGCAAATAAGCGCATCAGATCGTCTTCCAACGAAAGGAAGAAGCGGGTGCAGCCGGGATCGCCCTGACGGCCGGCACGGCCGCGCAGCTGATTGTCGATACGGCGCGATTCGTGTCGTTCGGTACCCAAAATGCACAGACCGCCGGCGGCGCGCACCGCTTCGGCTTCCGGCAGGATAGTGGCTTTGTATTTGGTTTCCAGTTCGGCATACAGGCGGCGCGCCTGCAAAATCTCGGCATCGTCTGTCTCGCCGTAGGCGGTGGATTCCGCAATCAACTCTTCCGGCACGCCCATGCGACGCATTTCGGATTTGGCCAAAAACTCCGCGTTACCGCCGAGCATGATATCGGTGCCGCGGCCGGCCATGTTGGTGGCGATGGTCACCGCACCGATCTTACCGGCCTGCGCCACGATTTCGGCTTCCCGTTCGTGGTGTTTGGCATTGAGCACTTCGTGGGGGATGCCGCGCGCTTTCAGCATTTTGGAAAGCAACTCGGATTTTTCGATGGACACCGTGCCCACCAGCACCGGCTGGTTTTGCGCGTGGCGCGCTTCGATCTCCCGAATGACGGCGCGGAATTTTGCTTGCTCGGTTTTATACACCTGATCGCCCAGATCCTCGCGGATCATGGGGCGGTTGGTGGGAATGGATACTACGTCCAGTCGGTAGATCTGCTGGAATTCGGTCTCTTCGGTCATGGCAGTGCCCGTCATGCCCGACAGCTTGCGATACAAGCGGAAGAAGTTTTGGAAGGTGATGGTGGCGAGCGTCTTGCTTTCCCGTTCCACCTTCACGTTTTCTTTTGCTTCGATCGCCTGGTGCAACCCTTCGTTATAACGGCGGCCGATCATCAAGCGACCGGTGAATTCGTCCACAATGATGACCTGCCCGTCTTTGACTACGTAATCCACGTCGCGCTGCATCACGCCGCGCGCTTTGATGGCTTGGTTGATGTGGTGAAGCAGGGTGACGTTTTCGGGGTTCATCAGGTTTTCCACCCCGAAATGGGTTTCCGCCTTCTTCACACCGGACTGTGTCAGGGTGGCGGTGCGCGCTTTTTCGTCCACGATATAGTCGCCGTCCACCGTATCCTGCACCTGCTTGGCGTCCATCTCCTTGATGCGGTAGGGTTTGAGGTTCTTGGCAAGTCAATCCGCACGGTTATACAAATCGGTGGATTTATCCCCCTGCCCGGAAATGATCAGCGGCGTGCGCGCTTCGTCGATGAGAATGGAGTCCACTTCGTCCACGATGGCAAACGCGTGGTTGCGCTGCACTTTGCCCTCTTTGTAGATCACCATGTTATCACGCAGATAGTCAAAGCCCAGTTCGTTGTTGGTGGCGTAGGTGATATCCGCTTCATAGGCGGCACGGCGTTCGTCGGGCTTCATATCGTGCCGCACCAACCCAACCGTGAGGCCGAGATAGCGATACACCTTGCCCATCCATTCGCTGTCGCGGCGGGCCAGATATTCGTTCACCGTGACGATGTGCACGCCGTCGCCCGTCAGTGCGTTCAAATAGGCCGGCAGGGTGGCAACCAGGGTTTTACCTTCACCCGTTTTCATTTCGGCAATGCGTCCTTGATGCAGCACGATACCGCCGATGATCTGCACGGGAAAGTGGGTCATGCCGAGTACGCGAGTGGAAGCTTCGCGGCAGGTGGCAAACGCTTCGGGCAGAATATCGTCGGTCGTTTCGCCGGCGGCCAGACGCGCTTTGAGCACGGCGGTCTGTCCACGCAGCTCCTCTTCGCTCATGGCGCGGTAGGTATCGGCGAGTGCCAGCACCTTATCGCACAGCGGCTGAATGCGTTTCAGCTCACGCTTGCTGTAATCGCCGAACAAGGCTTTCAAAAGTCCCATATACGGACAACTCCTCATTATAATATCTTCCTCAGTATACCATGTTTTTCGGGGGATGGCAACCGTTGTTGCCGCTTTTTACACAATGTTTTCATTTCTGCTTGGCAAAACGGCAAAAATACTTGAAAAAAGAGGAGGAGTATGATATAAAAGTGATAGAAATCGGGTATAAAAAGATTGGTGAGGTGAGGGCGTATGCCCAACACGTTTGCTACCACCCCGTTTGGACAAACCAAAGAAAACGACCTGATCGGTCGCAGCGTGGCAGGATATCAACTGTGGTTTTCGCCGCCGTTGAAATGGCGGCACTGGTCGCCCAACGGCGAGGTGGCGTCTGACAAAAACTATCGCACCGAAATGTTCCCCGACTGTGCGGAATATCCGGATGAGGCGCTGCACGCAACCGCTTTCTCGCCCTATTCCGACGGCACGCCCGTGCGACTGTTTGAATCGCACGCACCGGCGACGATCGACACCCACATGCGGTGGATGAAAGAATACGGTATCGACGGCGTGGGGGTTCAGCGCTTTTTCGACGGCACGTCGGCAGAACTTCGGCCGCAGGATGTGTATCTCGAGCACGTGATGCGTGCGGCCGAACGGCATGGGCGGTTGGTGTATATGATGTACGACACCAGCGGTTACGGTGGCGGCGGCGAAACTGCCCTTGCACGAATGAAGGCCGACGTGGAAGTGAACGTGGAGCCGCGCATGCTGGCGTCGCCGGCTTATGCACACGCCCACGGCAAACCCGTGATTTGCATTTGGGGTCTTTCGCCGTTGGAGGGTAAGCGCTATCCTCCGGCCGACCAGGCGTTGGATCTGATCTGTTGGCTGAAGGCGCGCGGCTATTTCGTTATCGGCGGCCTGCCCGATAATTCGTGGGCCGAGGAAACGGGGCCGTATGCCGCGGTGTATGCGGCGCTGGATATGGTTTCCCCGTGGACACCCGGGCGCTTTCGTTCGGAAACGCTCGTCTCGTGGGTGGCCGACCATCTGGCGCGCGATTTGGACTATACCCGTGTGCACGGACAAGAGTATCAACCCGTGCTCCACGCCGGGTTTGCGTGGAGCAACTTCAGGGCAAGCGGCGACCCCAATGCCACGCCGCGTGCGGCGGGACGGTTTTTGTGGGAGCAGGCGAAGCTGTATGCCAAGGCTGGCGTGCGGCAGGCCTATTTTGCCATGCTGGATGAATACGACGAAGGTACCGCCCTGTTAAAGGCGGCGCCCGACTCGTTTGCGTTGCCGAACGGCACGGCGTATTTCCAAACGCTTTGTGCCGACGGTTATTGGCTTTCCTCGGATTTCTATCTGCGGCTCGGCGGTGCGGTGGCACGCACGCTGCGCGGCGAGTGTGGGCTGAGCGAGGAGGTGCCGGTGCCCCATTCCGAAGGCCCTGTGTTTTGGCGCAACGGATTTGAGATGAGGCACGCCTGCGCTAAGGTGCGCGGCGGTGTCGAAACGGCGCGCCTTATGCCGGTGGACGTGTGCGCGGCTCACGGCACGGTGGTTGCGCAGGAGGCGGTGCAGCTGGAAGTTGCCTCGGTGTTGGAAGGTGCGTGTGCCACGGGACGCTACGGTTTTGGTTTTGCCGGCGTGTGTATGAGCGCAGGCCGCTGCCACGTGACGTATCGTCTGGCGAAGACGGAGATACCCGTTACGGAAGGGTTGACGCTTGCGTATCAGTTTCGCCCGCTTTCGGCAGAGGGGGATGCGGTGGGTGTGGACCTACTGCTGGATAACGGTGAACAGCTGTCGAAGTATTTGCCGTCGCTGCTCGCGCCGAAAGGTGTATTCAACGGCGAGGAGACCCCATTTATGCGGCAGGAATTTGTTTTGCCGAAGGAAGCGGTCGGGCGCACCGTCACGGCGGTGTTGGTGGCATACGACGCGGTGGGCGAAGGTTATTTTAAGGCATATTTGGATGATATCATCCTGCAAAATAAGGAGGCATTATTATGAAATTGGGTGTATTGACCGTTCCGCTGCAGGGGATTGCGGCAGAGCAAGCGTTTGAGTATTTGCACGGGCTGGGCGTGCAGTGTGTGGAACTGGGCACGGGTGCCTACACCAATCACAACCACTGCAATCCCGATGTGCTGCTGGCGGATGACGGCAAGGTGGAAGAACTGAAAGCGGCGCTCGCCAAAAACGAGCTGACCGTGGCGGCACTCTCCTGCCACGGCAACCCCGTGCATCCCAACAAGGAGCGCGCAGCGACCGATCACGCGGTGTTTGTGCAGACCTGTCAGTTGGCACAGAAACTCGGTGTGGATACCATCGTCACCTTCTCGGGCTGCCCCGGCGACAGCGAAGGTTCAAAGTTCCCGAACTGGGTGACCTGCAGCTGGCCGGATGATTACGGCAAGATTCTCGATTGGCAGTGGAACGAGGTGCTGATCCCCTATTGGAAAGAGGCGGTGAAAATTGCGGCCTCCTACGGCGTGAAAAAGATCGCGCTGGAACTGCATCCCGGTTTTTGTGTGTATAATCCGGCTACCCTGCTGCGTCTGCGTGAAGCGGTGGGGGATATGATCGGTGCGAATTTCGATCCCAGCCATCTCATTTGGCAGGGGATGGATCCGGTCGTGGCGCTCAAAGAATTGCGCGGTGCGGTGTATCATTTCCACGCCAAGGATACCCGTGTGGATAAATACAACGTGGCCAAGAACGGTGTATTGGATACCGGTTCCTACGGCGATCTTTCGGCGCGCAGCTGGGTGTTCCGCACGGTGGGGTATGGCACCGACACCAAAACGTGGAAGGATCTCATCTCCACCTTGGCGGTTATCGGCTATGAAGGTGCGGTGAGCATTGAGCACGAAGACGGTTTGATGAGCCCTCAGGAAGGACTTGAAAAAGCGGTCTCGTTCCTCAAGGATATTATCATCACCGAAGATCCTGCGGCCATGTGGTGGATTTAACTTTGGTGAAGAAAAAAGCTGTGTGGGAACACCACACAGCTTTTTTATATATCCTTTAATTTGATGGTAAACAACGTAACCCCGCGCGTGAATTCCCGATATCCTTCGGTCACTGTGATATACAGCACGCCGTCCGCTTCATAGGCGGCGGGATAATGGCACGCACCCCAGATCACATCCTCGGGCTCTTTGTCAAACAAGGTCATCTTTTGGCAAAACCGCAATTCCGTCCCTGCGGTGAAAAAGATCTCCAACCGCGAACGGTTGAATTTGTCGGTGTTCGCAATAAGATAGTGCCGCCCGTCGGCCAGCGTGTCCGCGTAAATTTTAGAGGATACGTAAGGGATGTCGTGCGCATGGGCGGGAGACCAGCTCTCACCGTTGTCCGCCGAAAAATACGCAAGCGGCACACGGCTTTCGTCGTTGCGGCAGAACATCACCAGCCGCCCTGCGGTGCAAAGAACGGTGGTTTCGGGGTGGACCAGTTTTTTGCCGCACGGAAGATCGCCATTTTCCGCCACCTTCACGAGCCGCCATTCCGCGTCGATTTTTCCGCTGTCCGAAATGAGGACGGCGGGGGTGTTCGGGAATTTGTCGAGTTCGGCGATTCGCCCCGGAAGCAACCGTTTGCCGTTCGGCAGTGCGATGACGTTGGTGTTCAGTTTAAACGGGATGGGACGTGACCACAAAAGGTCAAAACGGCCGTGTTCTTCGTTCAATACGTAAAGATCCAGCGAGTGCATATGATCGGGCGCCACCATTTGGTTGACGAACATATACAAACGATCGCCATCGATACCGAACACGGGCGGGCAATACAAAATCTGCTCACTTTTGTCCTCGGCGACAATTTCAAGCGCACCCCACGTTTTGCCGCCGTCGGCAGAGCGCTTGCAGCAGATGGGGGTGTATCCGGAAAGTTCGCATTTCGGGCAGCTGTACCAAGCCGCAAATAACGTTCCGTGAAATGCGATAACAGCAGTTTCGTGCACAAAGCGCGCACCCTCGTCGGGATGATACACCGTCACGGTGTCAAACGGCGTGGTGACGGTTGCCACTTCGGGCGAAAGAAAGGTCGCCTGCGGCATGGTGCGTGCGGCTTCGATATCTTCCGACTCATAAAACGCGTGCCGATAATGGGGGCCGTCCTTCATATAGATCCTTCTTCCTGATATAACAAAACGGGCAGAACTACCCGTTTTGTTTCTTACATATTCTCGACAGCGTCGATGGCCAACGTGTCCAGGTGGAGCAGCAGCATGCGGCGCACCAGCGCCATCAGCCACAGCCAGGATTGCTTTTTGTTTGTGTCCTCTTCGCCGAGCACGTGGTTGTCATGATAGAACTTCGAGAACAGCGAGGCGAGCTGATAGGCGTTATCGCACAGGAAGCTCGGCGCCTTTTCGGTCAGTGCGCGGCAGAATACCTCGCCCGAAAGCAGGAGTTTCAGCACCAGATCCCGTTCGGTATCGGAATAGACACCGCGGATATCGGCCGCGGCTTCTGCTTTTTTCAGCACCGAGTTGATACGGGTGACGGTGTAGAGCAGATAGGTGCCGGTCTTACCCTCGAACGCTAAGAACTTGTCCAGATCGAACACGTAGTCGCGCGCAGGGTTGTTTTGAAGGTCGCCGAATTTTACGGCGGCAATACCCACCTTTTGCGCGAGCGCCTGCTTTTCCGCATCGTCGAGTTCGTTCAAATACGTCGATTCACGCAGCTTGTCGTATGCGGCGGCGGTGGCGGTGGCCAGCAGATCGTTCAGTTGCATCACGCCGCCGTCACGGGTCTTGTACGGTTTGCCGTCGGCACCGTTCATGGTGCCGAAACCGAGGAAGTCCAGTGTGACCTTGTCGTCTACCAGGCCGGCCAGCTTGGCGGCGCGAAACACCTGTTCAAAGTGCAGGCTTTGGCGCGCATCGGTCAAATACAGCATGCGGCTGGGCGCAAAATCCTGCTGACGCTGCAAAATGGTGGCGAGGTCGGTGGTTTCATAGGTGATGGAACCGTCCGTCTTGCGTGCAATGATGGGGGGCATCGGGGCCGTGTCTGCCTCGGTTGCCACATCGATCACTTCGGCGCCGTCGCTTTCGCGCAACAGTGCGCGCGCGGTCAGGATATCCATCAGCTGCGGCACATAGCGGTCGGCATCGCTTTCACCGTACCAATATTCAAACTCCACGTTCAACTTTTCATACGCCGCACGGATGTCGCCTACCGACACCTTCAGAATCTCTTTCCACAAAGCGATGTAACCGGGCTTGCCGCTTTGCAGATCAAAGGTGGCTTGGTGTGCGCGGTCGCGGAACGCGTCGTCTGTTTTCTTGCGCGCGCTGGCGAAGGGATAGATCTCGTTGAGCGAGGCGGCATCCAGTGCCGGCACCGTGTCGGTCGCAGGATCAAAACTGTCGCTGAAGCATGCCCAATCGGGGTGGTGGTCGCGCAGTTCTTCAATCACCAATCCCATCGGGGTGCCCCAGTCGCCCAGGTGCACGTCGCCGATCGCTTTGTGGCCGCATACGCGGGTGAGGCGCTTGATCGCTTCGCCGATGATAGCGGAACGCAGGTGACCGATGTGCAAGGGCTTTGCCACGTTCGGCCCACCGTAGTCGATCACCACGGTTTCAGGGGACTCGGCCTGCGGCACACCCAGGTGCTCGTCGGCAGCCAGGGCGCGCACGGCGGCCAGCAGTGCGTCATCGGTCAGCGAAAGGTTGATAAAGCCGGGGCCGGCGATATCCACCTGCCGAAACTGTGCGTCTTCACGCAGCAGCGCGGCCACATCTTCCGCAATGGCGCGCGGCGCTTTGTGGTGCAGCTTCGCACCGGCCAAGGCGCCGTTGCACTGAAATTGGCACAAGTCCGCGCGGTCGGATACCGTGACGGTGCCGAGCGACGGGTCGTAGCCCGCCTTCTCGAAGGCGGCGGCCACCGTTTCGGTCAGGTGAGTAAGAATCGTTTTCATGAAAGTTCGTTCCTTTCTATTGTCATACAAAGCGTGTTTTCCATGGTTTGCCCACCGAGCGACAGGGTGTAGGCCAACGTCAGTGCGCCGCCGTGTTCCCCCAGCGTGTTGCGCAGCAGATGCGTTGCGGTGGTAACTTCAAAATCGCCGTATGGGGTGCCGTAAAGGCTTTGACATTGTTCACCGCGTCGCAGACG
>JAZODN010000042.1:0-8371 GCA_045597045.1 Acutalibacteraceae bacterium | reverse complement strand
ATACATAAAGCAGTTGTTCAGCTTCTGACGGGTCGCATTCACCACGTGGTACACGTTGCAGTGCGACTGCATAAGGAGCATGAGCGGACGGTTGATGGTGATCTCCTCACCCTTCGAGGCAATATCCTCCCACTCGGCACGGGTCTCTTCGTTGATACGGAAGAAAGACGGTCTGTGCGAATTACGAATGATGTAGTGCTGGTTCGCGAGGCACTCCTCCACCACACCGTCCACACCGCCGCATTTCACCAGTGAGGTGTAGCAGCAGCCATAGACGCTGCGCGCAAAATGACGGTCACAGCCGGTGAAATCCACACCGACGAACGCACAGGTAATAACCGTTTCGAGCGCATACACACCCTCGCCCACGCCGCGGATAGCCGTCTGCTTCGGCTCACCGTTTGCATACATACGATCCGCGGTAAACGGCGGGAATTCGGGATAGAAGATACGCAAGCCCGAAGTGCCGGCAAAGGATTGCAGAGTGATAAAGTCGCCTTCGCGCACGTAGGACAGCAGAAGGGTGCCGTTTTCGCAGGCGTTGGTGATCGCGATCGGCGTGCTGCCGGTCAACTGCACACCGCACGGCACATTTAACGGCTTGCACACTGTATACACACCGGAGGGCAGATACACCACACCGCCCGTTGCCGCAGCTTCGTCCAACGTTTTCTGAATGTAGTCGGCCACGTCCACGTCCTTGCGGGAATATTCCGCGATCGGTGCCACGTACAGCTTCGCCACGGGACGGCGATAGGTGCCGTGGGTCATCGGGTAGGCCGACAGATCCTCGTCCTCTTCGATGATACAGCCAATCTTATCGCCCACCAGCTCGATATCGGTAAAGCGAATCGGCACGTCGACGTAGGCGGATTGCACCGCCGCCACCGCACCTTCGATGCGACCGCGTGCAAAGATCGGCGGATTGACCTGCGACATCACCTTCGACACCACGCCGTAGTCGCAGTTGGTGATGTAAATATCGTAGAATTCACCCCAGAAGCCGGCACGGTGATTGATGCGATCAAACAGAATACCGGTGTGGCAGCCGTCCAAACGAATTTCGGAGAGCACTTCCAAATCGAGGTCACCGAGCAACATGCCGAGGCAGTGCTCGCGGCAATACGCCACGACCGCGTCCGCGTCGTCGGGCGTGTAGCCTTCGCCTGCGTTGATCCAATAGGAAGGCGACACGTTGAAATCGAAGGTATAGCCCACTTCGGAGGAATGGTGCATGATGTTGGCGTTTTCAAGCGCGGTAATACGAATATGCTCGAGTTTCGCCATTTCGTGACCTTCGGCAAGCGCGTTGACCGCAATGCCGCGATACGCGTTGATCAGCGTGATGTTTTTGGCCGTCACCGTGCTGGCGGCATCCACGTAAAACGCGTAACCGTAGGGCTTCGGCGCCAACGCTGACTGGTCGGGATAATACACCGTCAAACCAACAATACCGCTGTTGGGACCGGTGTACAACAGCGCACCCGCATTCAGAGGAGCATCTTCGGCGAGGGGCGGGAGCTTCGCCAGCAGCACCGTGCCGTAAGTGAGCGCTTCGCCCTCGGCGAGCGCATCGGGGTCCTGCCAGTCACCGTGCAGTACCACACCGGTCGGAATCGTCACGGTGTCGGTCAACGTGTAGCGGCCAACCGGCAGATACACCACGCCACCGCCGTTTTCGCCGCAGTCGTTCAGTGCCTGCTGCAGCGCTGCCGTGCTGTCTTTTTCACCCGTCGGGTCACAGTTATACGGCGCTTCCGTCGCAACGATATTCGCCAAAACCACATCGGTGGTGGCAAACACCGTTTCCAAAATACGAACCTGCTGATCAATACATTTGCACATTTTGACATACCTCCTAAATGTATTAAAACAAATAATTATGTCCTAAAAAGCAGTAAAAATGAAAATAGGAGAAGGATTGCTCCTTCCCCCACTTTTCATTAGCCCTCAGTTTTCACTACCTGTCGGCCGTTGTAGTAGCCGCAGTTGGCACACAGACGATGCGCACGCTTGTACTCACCGCACTGCGGGCACTTCACCAGCGCCGGAGCTTCAATCTTCCACACATTGTTGCGACGCTTATCACGGCGCGCTTTGGAATGCTTTCTCTTGGGTACCGCCATCTTCAGCACCTCCTTAGTTTGATGGAATAAATCAGGTGTTCAACAAATCCTTCAACACCGCAAGGCGAGGATCGACCGATTCCGTCCGACAGCCGCACAGCCCTTCGTTCAGATTCTTGCCGCACCGGACGCAAAGTCCACGGCAATCCTCCTGACATAAGGTCTTCATCGGCAAACTCAAGATCAGATCCGCTTCCACCAGTTCATCCAACGGAAGCTGGTGGTTTTCCACCAGGATCAGATCGTCCGCGTCCTCTCGGTTCAGGGATGCCACCAGAATATGCTCTATCGGCAACACAGACTCGCGATGCAGTGGGGTCATGCAGCGGTCACAGGTCGTATCGAGCACATAGGCCACATCGGCTGTCAACTGCACGATACCCGTGCGGTTTTCCACCCGTCCTGTCACATGCACCGGTTCCCGTAAAGGATGAGAACCGTACAGCTCCAAGTCCGAAAAGTCCAGCACACAATCGATCGGAATCGACTGTGTATCGCCCATAAAAAGCGATTTGAGTTGCAAAAGCATAATCCACCTCATAGTGTCACAAATGATATTATATCCACCACGCGCCCATTTGTCAACCATTTTTTTCGGTTTTTAAAAAGAAATTACGCAATTCTTCTATTCCTTCGGCTGTTCGATCGCCACCAGCGGCTCGTATTCCTCTGCCGGCGCATCGCCAATATCACGCACAAGCACAAACGGCGTAAGTTCATCGTCCTGCCCTGCCGGATTATCGTGAATCAGTTCTACCAAAAAGGCGTGCGAACGGTCGGCCAAATCGGGCGAAGTACCAAGGATCTCCACCGCGATATCGTTGGCATCCACCAACATACACGAGATACCGAGCGCTTCATAAATATCGCGGCACACCTTTTCCGGCTCACGCGGATTCAGCACCGCCAGCGTGTGATAGGTTTCGAATGCGGAATGACTGTAAAACCCGTCAATACCGGCTACATCCTGCCCCACGATTTCATAAAACACGCCGCGGCGGCCGAACACACGCGCCACCGCACCGCAAAAACAACCCCACAAGATCAGCGGCAACCCCTTCAGGTTGATGGCCAGCTGCAATTTGTACGGTTCATCCATTGCAATGCCGTTGTTGTTGTGTGTAGCAAATTTCGAAAGGAATCGCGCCCAAAAACCGGGCTTCACATCCTTCATTTCCACCGTGTTGTTTTGGCACATGGAGATGACCTTTTCGCTCATCGACACAATGTCCCCTGCCTGATACAGCGGAGCTACGTAGCGTCGCACGACTTCCACGTAATCTTCACCGCGTTCCACAAAATGCGTTTTCACGGCATATCGCTCATAGCGGCCGCCATCCACTTCGCGCAGACCGCGCACAAAATAGGTCACACCGTCTTTTTCACGCGCATTCTTTGCCAAATTCCGGTTACCTTCATACCAGATCGCCATATACTTGTCCCTCTCTTTTTCAAAAAACAGGGGCAGACCGTGCGCCCACCCCCGTTTGTGAACCGAAAGCTGTTACCCTCGGTATGTTGACTGCGATCAGATCTCAGTTGCGTATTCGGCAATCTTGGCAGGAATATCCACTTTGTCGGCCGAAATGGACAGCACCATCTTCACGTTCAGACGGGAAAGCTTTTCCACAAAAGCTTCCAAACCTGCAAGATCGTTACCTACCACCTTCAGCGTGGAATCCACGAAGATGTCGGTGATATCGTAGTTGCCGGCACACATACCGGCCACAAAGCCATACAGCGAATCGTAGTTATTCACACCGTATTCGTCCAGAGCGACCAGACGGGTCTTATGCTCCAAATTATAAGTCAGTGTATTGTCCTTTTCCAAAAACACCACATTGCCGTCCGAACTCTTCGTGGCCGCCGCACACATTTCCAGCAACCGTTTTGTCTTACCGGAGCCCTTCTTGCCGATGATGAGAGTAATCATAGTATTCTTCCTCCTTTTATTTTTGAAACGCCGCTGCGGTATTACCGCCCCAGCCGTTTTTCCAACAATGCGCGTTCACTTTCGTAACCGGGTTTGCCCAGCAGTGCGAACATGTTGCGTTTGTACGCCTCCACACCGGGTTGATCAAACGGATTGACACCCAGCATGTAACCCGAAACGGCACATGCCTTTTCGAAGAAATAGATGAGCTGGCCCAGATTGTACTCATCCATCTGCGGCAGTTGCAGCACCAAACTCGGCGTATCGCCATCGGCATGTGCCAACACGGTGCCTTCAAATGCCTTGCGGTTGATCTCTGCCATGGTTTTGCCGGCAAGGAAGTTCAACCCGTCGCCGTTTTCTGCCTCTTCACGGATAGTGAGATCGGACGGCGCTTTATCGAACTGCATCACCGTTTCGAACAGGATGTTGGATCCATCCTGCACGAACTGGCCGAGCGAGTGCAGATCGGTCGAGAAAATGACCGAGGCCGGGAACAAGCCCTTGCCGTCTTTCCCTTCGCTTTCGCCGTACAGTTGTTTCCACCATTCGGACATCAGCGCGTAACGCGGCTCGTAACTGACCATCAGTTCCACCGCGCGACCGCGGCGCAGCATTGCGTGCCGTGCCGCCGCATAGCGATAGCATGCGTTGTTGCTGATATCGGGATCGGCGTATTCTTCCCGTGCCGCAGCGGCACCGGCCATCAACGCAGCGATATCGCATCCTGCCACCGCAACCGGCAGCAAACCGACCGCCGTAAGCACCGAAAAACGGCCACCCACGTCATCGGGCACCACATACGTTTCATAGCCTTCGCGATCGGCCAACTCCTTCAGCGTACCGCGTGCGCGGTCGGTCGTCACGTAAATGCGGCGGCGCGCCTCCTCTTTGCCCACGGTTTTTTCCAAATAGTCGCGGAACACGCGAAACGCGATGGCGGGTTCGGTGGTCGTGCCGGATTTGGAGATCACGTTCACCGACACGCGACGCCCTTCGCACAGGGCAAGCACTTCATTCATCGCGTCGGCGCTGATACTGTTGCCGGCAAACACCACCTGCGGTGCGTTTTTAACCAGCAGGTTGTAGTTGGGTGATTTCAAAAATTCGATCACCGCACGGGCACCGAGATACGAACCGCCGATGCCGATGACCACAAACACGTCGGTATCCTGACGGATACGGGCGGCTGCCGCTTCGATACGTGCGAATTCCTCTTTGTCATAATTAACGGGAAGATCTACCCATCCCAAAAAATCATTGCCAAGCCCCGTGCCGCTGTGCAGCAGCTCGTGTGCGGCAGTGACCTGCGGCTGCAATGCCGCCAGTTCATGGGAACGAAGAAATCCGCTTGCATAACTTGTGTGTAATGTCACGCTCATTGCTTTTTGCCTCTTTCTGCACGTTGATACCTGCATTGCAGGGTGCTTTTTTATTATAATACACTATTTTGCTGAGTTTTGCAACCGTAAACTGAAATTTTTTGCATATTTTTTACGATATTTTTTACGAAACACCACTCATAGCGCACCACAACCATCGCAGCGCACACCAAAAGTTCACCCGTTCCACCGCACGGGAAGCACGCAGGGAATAGGAAGCCAATATCTCCTCGCCGCGCTTAAGTGCAATGCTGCCAAGCACCTGCCCTTGCAGCACGGGCGCTTCCACGTCTTTGGCAAGCGACACCTCGGTCGTTATACTCGTCTCCTCGCCCCGACGAACCAACAGCGGCACTGCCGTATCCGCAACCGGTGTAACCGCCGCTTGCACGCCGTGCAGCACCGCCACCTCCGAAAGCACGGTCTCTGCCAACGGCGGCGTGTATTGCGCATAGTTTGCAAAACCGAAATCCAACAGTTTGCGTGCACCGCCAAACCGTTCGTCGGTGGTCTCGCAGCCGAGCATAACGGCACACAGCCCCAAGCCGTCACGCTCCGCCGTGGCAGACAAGCAATGTCCGGCAGTGGAGGTAGTACCCGTTTTAAGTCCGGTCGCCCCCTCGTAAAAACGAATCAGCTTGTTGGTGTTGGTCAGCTCGGATTCCCCACCGCGCAAGGTGTCCATCCAAATGGTGGTGTAGTTTGTGATAGCCTTGTGACGCATCAGTTCACACGACATGATCGCCACATCCCGTGCCGAACTGAAGGCCTCGTCATTCAAACCGCAACAATCCAGAAAATGTGTGTTTTCCATGCCCAGTGCAACGGCTCGCGCATTCATCTGCTGCACAAACCCTTCAATCGAGCCGGCAATCGCCTCGGCCAGCACGGCGCACGCGTCATTGGCGGATACCACCGCCACCGCTTTCAGCAGATCCTCCACCGACATGGTCTCGCCTGCTTCCAGCCAGATCTGCGAACCGCCGAGCGATGCCGCCTCGGCCGAGCAGGTAAGCACGTCATCCACACGGAGCAACTCGTGCTCGATTGCCTCCATGGTGAGCAGCAGCGTCATGATTTTCGTCACCGACGCAATCGGCAGCCGTGCATCGGCATTTTTCTCAAACAGCACCTCTCCGTCTGCAAGATGGATCAAAATAGCCGACTCTCCTCCCACCTGCGGCACCGGCGGTGCGGCAGTTTCGGCCACTGCGCCAACAGCAGGCAAGCACAGCCAAACCGCTGCACACAGAAGCGCCACCCAACATATCACCCTATTCATAGCATAGCCTCCTTCGCCACAGACTATGCTGTTGCGCCGGCGTTTATACGTAAATTCCCCCTTGCTCTTATAATGATTGTATGATATACTGTTAGCATCAGTTGTATATTGTGAGAGGTCCGTATGACAGTCTTTTTTCACACCTTGGGATGCAAGGTCAATCAATACGAAACGCAAGCCATGCGCCGTCTGTTGGAAGACGAGGGGTTTCACACCGCGGAATTCACCGCCGGCTTCAACGCTGCCGGTGACGGTGTGATGGTGATCAACTCCTGCACCGTCACGGGAGAAAGTGACCGCAAATTGCGACAGTTGCTGCGCCGCACGCGACGTGATAATCCGCAGGCGGTGATCGTACTGTGCGGCTGTATGCCACAAGCCTTCCCCGACCGCGCCGCTGCACTGAGCGATGCAGATATTGTGCTCGGCAACGCCGAACGCCGCACCCTTCCCCAAAAGCTGCGTCTTTTTTTTGCTTCGCGTGAGCGCATGGTGGATATTCCGCCCCACACCGCAGCATACGAACCGCTTTCCATTTGCACCTTTCAGGGGCGCACGCGCGCTTTTGTGAAGATTGAAGACGGCTGCAACCGTTTTTGCAGTTACTGCGCCATTCCCTACGCACGCGGCCGCGTGCGTTCGCGTGCCTTGGAGGATCTGAAAGAAGAGGTCGAAGCGTTGGCGGCGGCCGGTTACCGCGAAGTGGTGCTGACCGGTATTAACCTGACCGCCTTCGGGCAGGATACGGGCGCCTCGCTGGCCGATGCGGTGGATATTGCCGCCGCGCCCGACGGCATTTGCCGCGTGCGGCTCGGCTCGTTGGAACCGGATCACCTGACACCGGCTCTGCTGGATCGTTTGGCTGCCCAACCGAAGCTTTGCCCGCAATTTCATTTGTCGCTGCAAAGCGGATGCGATGCGACCCTGCGCCGTATGCGGCGGCACTACACCACTGCGGAATATGCCGCACTGTGCGCCGATCTGCGGCACCGCTTTCCGAACGCCGCCATCACCACCGATATCATGGTGGGCTTTCCGGCAGAAACGGAAGATGAATTTGCCGCCACCCTGCGCTTTGCTGAAGAGATCGGCTTTGCGCGCGCACATATCTTTGCCTATTCCCGACGCGAAGGAACTCCTGCCGCCGCCATGGCCGCGCAGGTGACCACCGCCGAGAAAAACGCCCGTGCGCGCCGCTTGCACGCGGTATGCGAGGCCACGCGCACACAGTATGAAGAAGCACTCGTCGGACAACAAGTGAGCGTGTTGCTGGAAACCTGCGATTCCGAAGGCTTTTGGGAAGGGCACACCCCCTCCTACGTGCCGGTACGCGTGCTGTCCGACGCTGCATCGGGCGACGTCGTCGCGGTGCGTGTCACCGCGCGTTGCAACGAGTATTGCATCGGTGTAACACTTGAGGAATAAATGTATATAGTGTTTGACTTTTTGCGACACGTTTGGTATACTGGAAAAGTTGAAAAATACATAGAACGGGAGTAATGACAAATATGTATGTGCGTTTTGGAAAACGGGCGGCAGACGTGGCGTTGTCGCTGTTGATCTTGGCAGTTTTGGGGGTTCCCATGCTGATTTTGGCGCTGCTCGTGAAGTTGGATTCCAAGGGCCCCGTGATCTTTAAGCAAGAGCG
>JAZODN010000041.1:0-7915 GCA_045597045.1 Acutalibacteraceae bacterium | reverse complement strand
TCATCCTTATCAGTTATCTCCTGAAATCCGCCGCCAAAATACCAACCTTTAGATTCGATAAAATCTATAAATGCATCTGTAACTTCATCTACGGTAATTTCATCTGGAATTTCAATGCAACCACCTATTTCTATTTCTTTACTCATTTGTTCACCTGCTTGTTTTTCGTTTTAGTCTGTGATTTCACGCGCCATAGCTACCATGGTGCGGCACATCTCCTCAAACAGCGGTTCGGGTAATCGGTGGGGCGGCGCCGTTTCGAAATTGAAAACACCGGTGTATCCGATTTCTTTCAACGCGGCACCAAAATCCTGCCAATCTGTAACACCGAAGAACGGTAGCCAATGATTATCGTGCCGGCCGTCGTTGTCGTGTACGTGCAGCACGCGAATATACGGTGCCATTAAACGGGCGGCACTACCGGCAGTAAAGCCTTCGCACACCTCTGCGTGACCGGTATCCAAACAGATCATAAAATGATCGTCGTTCATCTCCTTCACGAATGTTAAAATGGCAGCGGGATCGCCCAACGAGAATTCGGGCATCGGCATATTTTCAAAACAGATAACCACATCGTATTCCTTGGCAAATGCCAGCAGTTCGTGCATAAACGCGCGGTTGATCTCCCATGTTTGTGCGGCCAAAACGGGATCGTTTTTTTCGTTTGTGCCGAATGGCATGACGGGATGAATTACCCAGTTTCGGCATCCGAGTGCGGCGGTATATGCAATGGAACGCTTCATTTTTTCCATGCGTTCGGCACGGTCTTCAATCGTTCCGTCTTGCGGCGGCCAACGCCATGGGCCGTGCACTTGATGAATGGTAACGCCGGCAGCCTCGGCCAACACCTTTTCGTGCGCCAACATTGCTTGGCAACGCTCGTCATCGGCGGTGTACCACTCGCTCTCGGTATCGGCCAAGCAGAGGTCGGCATTGTCGAAACCAAGTGCTTTCAGTTTTTCATAGCGTGCCTCGCCATGGCGTCCCATGAGAAATGCACCGGCACCGTATTTCATACCTTACACCCTTTCTTCGAAACGGTCACAGCAAGGATCCGCTTGCGGGCTGTCGGCTGCGTCTTCCGCCTCAC
This sequence comes from Acutalibacteraceae bacterium, assembly GCA_045597045.1. Taxonomy (GTDB): domain Bacteria; phylum Bacillota; class Clostridia; order Oscillospirales; family Acutalibacteraceae; genus SIG588. Next base: position 6,825 of record JAZODN010000041.1, on the reverse strand, counting down.
GCGTAACGTCGCCGATACCGGCGGTCTCGGAAAAGTACACGCTCTTTTTCACTGCTTCCACCGCGTCGGTGGGAACAATGATTTTAGCCGCGCGCCCGTTGGACATCAGCACCAGCGCTTCATACTTCTTTAGTTCCAGCACAGCTTCGTCCACGCCCACTTCTTTAATGGCGCGCAGACCGTCGGCTTCTGCCTGCTTGGAAAGCAGAATGGCTTTGGCTTCGCCTTCGGCACGGGCAATGCGTGCATCACGTTCACCCTCGGCCGCCAATATCATTGCCTGCTTATCGCCTTCGGCACGTGTAATGGCCGCCGCTTTGTGACCTTCGGCCTGCAGCAGCGTTTCGCGGCGGTCGCGTTCCGCTTTCATTTGCTTTTCCATGGCGTTTTGGATTTCTGCGGGCGGAATGATGTTTTTCAACTCCACGCGGTTGACTTTAATACCCCACTGATCCGTTGCTTCGTCCAAAATAGCGGTCATCTTCTCATTGATGGTATCACGCGAGGTGAGCGTGTTATCGAGTTCCAGTTCACCAACGATGTTGCGCAACGTGGTAGCGGTCAGATTCTCCAGTGCGCTGATGGGGTTGACGGCACCGTAAGCGTACAATTTAGCATCGAAAATGCGAAAGTAGACCACCGTGTCGATCTGCATGGTCACGTTATCTTTGGTAATCACCGGCTGGGGCGGCGAATCAATCACCTGTTCCTTCAACGTGACTTGCTTCGCAATACGCTCTAAAAACGGCACCTTCAAATGAATACCGGCATCCCATGTGGTTTTATATTTTCCCAAAAATTCCATAACGTATTGCGTTGCTTGCGGAACGATGCGAATGCAAGGGAGAAGAATTACCGCCGCCAGAACAATCAGTACAATAGCCAAAATTTCCATAAATGATCCTCCTGTTGTTATCGGTTTGTGACGCGGTGCGTGCCCATTAAAAAAGCGGAGAAAATCCACTGATTTCTCCGCTTTTTAAGGTTGATATTGTGGATGAAATCAGTTGTTTGACTCGTTTTCCCAAGCGATAAACTGTTCGATGGTGAACATGCCCTTGGAAACCATAAGGAATTTGTCGTTATATTTATCCACCGTGTGACCCGCGAGCACCAACATGTAGTTGATCACTTCTTCGCTCAAGATGCTTTCGCGGAAACTGCTGACGATACGGAAACGGATTTCACCGTCCGACAAATCGTAATCAAAGGTGCCGTTCACCATGCCGTAGTTTGCTACACAAACCGCGAGAGCGCCTTCCACGCGCTTGCTCTCGTCAACCTTAAACGGCATGGGAGAAATCAGCGATACAACCTGTGCTCTGGGATTCACGATAATGACGATATCCATCGGCAGATCATCGCCGCGCGCACCGCAGGTGATGGTCAGGTCTTCATCGTGACGAGTATAGTGCCAATCGTTTGCATCCAGTGCTTTACAAACCGTTTCGTATACCGATTGACTTTGTTTCATAACTTTTGCGTCTACCATTTTAATACCTCCGAAAGTTTCGTTTATAATACAACATCAGACAAAGCCCAATGTTCTATTCGGTTTTTTGGCGAGAATGGCAAATTCCTTCTCGGTGGTGGCAAGGTGAATATCCTGCTTAAGAAGTGTAATGTTGCCGTCTTTGTTCAACTGTGCGCGCATAGCGGCTTTGCCCCACGTGCGTTCAAACAGATTGCGCACAAAGCGTGCGTTGCTGAACTCCTTGGAAGTGATGAGATCTTCCGGCAGGGCGGAAAAATAGTCGTGTGCCGCTTGCTCAAACTCGGCGTCGTACGTAAAGCTTTTGCTCACCATGTTCATAAAGATTTGGAACAACTGCTCGCGGTTGTAGTTCGGGAATTCGATCACGAACGGCATGCGGCTTTCCAAACCGGCATTGGCTTTCATCAACGTATCCATCTCTTCGGGATAGCCGGCCATAATGACCACCAGATCCGAACGGTGATTTTCCATTTCGGCAATCAGGGTGTCGATTGCTTCTTTGCCGTAATCGGCACCGGTGCTGAAACCGCCGCGATAGAGCGAATACGCTTCGTCGATGAACAGCACGGAACCGTATGCATCGCGGCAAATGGCGGAGGTCTTCGGGGCGGTGGATCCGACAAACTGACCGCACAAACTGCGACCCGAATACTCAAAGAAGTTGCCGTTGCGCAGAATGCCACGCTCTTTCAGCAGACGGCCGATCACGCGGGCAACCGTTGTTTTGCCGGTGCCGGGGTTACCGACAAACCGCATGTGAATACACGGCGCGTTTAACGTAGGCACTTTGCAGGCGGTTTCGATTTGCGTCACGATCTCCTGCACGCGTTCGCACACCGTTTCCATGCCCACCATGCTCTTAAGGGTAGCCAGCGAATTGCTGTCCTCGCGGCCGAAGGTGGTGGAGATTTCGGCAATTTCATCCACTTTGATGATTGTGTCGTCCACATCGCTCATCGCGTTGTTCAGCTGCTTGTGATAGATCATATCACGCACAACTTTGTCCACGGTGTTCACACCGTAAAAGCGGCCGTCGTTTTTCTCTTCGGTAATGCGCGCGTGGAACACGTCCCAAGCCGATTCATCCATGGTATAACCACGTGTATCGAGCGCCTTTCTGGCGTATACTTCCAACTCGTTGGCGGCAAACGGCACAAAGGAGAGATCGCGTACCATAAGGATATCCGACAGTGCATTGCGCAGTTCGGTTAAAACCGTTTTTTCGACAAACGGCACCTTGAAGATAATAATGCTTTTGCCGAGATTGTCTTCAATCGTAGAAAGGAACTGACGGAAGCGGTGATCACTCGGGTTGTTCATCCACTCGCAAATGTCCAAACAAGCGATCTTGCCGGTACCGTCGCCGCTGAACAGGTTGAAGATTTTGGAAACGGATGCCGAAATCGGATCGGAATCCTTAGGCATAGCAATCTTTTCTTCGAAAACTCCGTTATGTTTGGGGATCTGGAACAGCCCGAGTGCGTTTAAAAGCTCTGCAAACAATTCCAAATAGGTGGTCAAACCGCAGCCGTCGTTAATGGCGAAAAGATAGCAACGATGAGTAAACGCTTCTACAGCGTTATGTTTAATCAGGCCAGGTGCGACTTTGACACATTCTTCCGCCAACGTTTTGAACTCTTCTGCACCAACCAATGCATGAATCTTAGCCATAACGGCGTCGATGTCATTACGGCTCGAAGTGTCTTGCGTCGAGTCGGCGACAGAGGGCTCTTGCACCGCCTTTGACTCGTTGGCTTCGGGCGTGTATTCGGTAACGCTGAGTTCCGCCACGTCGTCGATTTTCTTCAACTTAAATATGCTCTTGATCAACGATGCGACCTGTTTTTCAATCTCTTTGACCGTGTGTTCCGCATCGCGAACCACGAAGGTGCAGTCTGTGAGCGAATTGCTTAATATTTCAACGTTTAATTCTTCGGTTATATAGGTGAGGAACGCTTCGACCGGCAAAATATCCTCATCCTTTTTGCTCAAGATCCAACGGCCGTCGAAACTGAGCGAAACCAATGCTTGCATAGTGTGGCCTCCTGTGTTGCTGTATTTACGCACAGTCTTTTACAACGTGCGAACTTTTTTCTCATTCTAACACAATGCGACAGCAAATGCAAGGAATTTTGGATAAAAACATCAAAAATCGTGTCGGATTTTATGTCGGTGAATGTAAATTATCTTGGAGTATGCACACATTCACAACGCCGGTGCTGAAGGTGCCGCCGTCAATAGCGATCAAACCGTTGCCGATATACGGATCGGTGTCTCCTCCTGCGCGCGAAGGGTCGATAGAAGAGGCGTAAAAGCTTGGTACGTGACCGCATACCAGTATTTTATCCTGCAACGGCTTTTCGCCGGTGTAACGTTCGGTCCACTTTACCCAGCGGGCGTCTCTCCATTCGTGTTCGGTGGCAGCCTTTCTGCCTTCGGCCGTTCTTCCCCGATTTGTGATCCAGCCGTGCACAAACACATAGTGTTCGGTTTCAAAATAATCGGTGGTTTGGTGAATAAAATCGCAAAGACGATCCACCGTGCGGCTGTGACCGCTGAGATCGACCGTATCTTCCGTGAAGTCTACGCAATGCTCACCAAAGAAATTTTTGAGCGTTGTTAACGTACCGTTCAGATAGTTGTGGGGCCAAAGCTGTCCGTTTTGCAGTACCTCAAGCAACAGATCTTCGTGATTTCCTCTCAGTAGAACCTTATGCTGTAAGCGCTCAAAAAATCGCAGCACTTCGGCGTTTTCGTTTCCTCTGTCAAAATAGTCGCCGCAACAGATCAGCAAATGCGCTTGATTTTGCGGATCGAACCCTGCGTTATCCAACGCCTTTTTCAGCAGCGTAAAATGTCCGTGGACGTCTGAGACGATAAACAGCGTTTTTTCCATGTCGATTTCTCCTCCGTTTATTTCTATAACGTTTTTTCGGCACGTTTTTCGCAAGAAAACAGAAAAAAAGAAAGCACCGCAAAAAACACACGGTTTGCGGTGCTTTGGCAGGTTAATCGGTACCAACGGTGCTGTCTTTGCGTTTGTCTTCCTCGGAAAGTGAGGCGAAATCCACCAAATCGTGATGCATTTTCCCCAGGTCGTTGCGGCTGGCTTTGTCTTTGGAACCGCTGTAAATGTAACCTTCTGCGCGCATGTAGGCGTTCCAACGGCGATGTTCCAGCACTTCGATACAATCACGTTCATGCGGTGTCAGCGCTTCGGTGGTTTTGTCGGCCCCTGAAATGCCGCACTTAATACGCGCACGCAGATGAATGGCAGAAGCAATAGAGGAACGGTAGTTGTATTCATAGGTCCAAAATTCTTCTTCATTCCCCCACTTCATGTGTCGGCGCAGAGCTGCCTCTTCCAATTCAGAATCAATGATCATCTTTTCGGCGTAGGAGGTTTCACGGTCACCGATAAAATCGATATCGTAACTTTGGCCGCGATAATTTCGAATGCCTTGCAGCGCTTTGTTTTGTTTCGAGTTATAGACGATCGCTTGCAAACGGGGGTGAATTTTCATGCGTTCAAAGAGCATGCGCAAATTGACTGCGGTATTGATGTTTACATCATCATCGCCGAGCGCCACCAAAACATAACTTGTGTTGTCGATATGATGGATCATCTCGGCAAAGGTGGCGGTGGTCACGTCGACACCGGCGTGCACGGTAATGGTGTACTGTGCTTCCCCCGGAATCACTACTCCGTTGTAGGCGGGCGACATCAGTTCGGGGGCCGTAGCGGCAAAACGCTCTTTGGCCAACGGATCTTTATCGAACGCACAAATTTCAAGCGAGTAACCGTCCATTTGGCAAAACCAAGTGAGCGCTTTTACCATCTCGGTGCCGTGGCGGCCCATGCCGATCACCACAGCCGAAATATGCTTGGTGCCATCGGTTGTTTCTTTTGCACTTTCGAACAGGATCTCGCCGCGCTCATACAAAAGGCGGTTGATAAGCGATTGCACCTCGTTCACGCGATGCACCTTAAGAGCCCCTTTATCCACGGCGGTCAAAAGCAGTTCGCTTTCGATCTTGGTGGAGAAAACATAGATGCGCGTTTGTTGGCGCTGGCGATAGGTTTCGATCAATTGCAACGTTTGGTTTAAGTTTTCGGTTTCGTCGATACCGATGGTGAAAAAGAACAAGGCTTTATTACGAGCGTGCACATGAAAATTAACAGCCAAAACGTCCTTCTTAAAGCAAATGGCACCGGTTGTTTTTGCTTTTTCGACGGCTTCGTAACTTGCCTCGTCGCAGCCTTCGAACACATCGGTAAACACGATAACTGCCTTTTTGTGGTTCTGCCGAATATCGGCCGCAAGTGTGAGGGATTTTTCGTTCAGCTCCGAAAAGATATACACGTCTTTGAAAAACGCGCACAAATAGCGGATATAGGCAGACAGATTCTTGAACAAAGAAAGTACAAATCCAAAAGTAAAGATCGGTGCGACAACGAACAAGACGGCCGCCCACATCTGATAGACGGTGGCTAAATATGCGGGACAAAATGCCGCGGCCTCGCTTACGATTTTATAATCGCACCCAACGGTAAACACTTGCATGGCATGAAACACGGCGAGCAGGAAGGTGCTGTAGCCACTCGCTTGCAGCGGTGTGAACAGAACACCGCAAACGGGAAGGAAAGCGATCAACGTGGAGATAAATACACCGCTGAACAATGCGTAAAAAAGGCGAAACGCGTGTTTCTTCGCCGGTGCCCTACCGTTAAAAAGCAGACAGAGCGCGACGGAAAGACAAACGCTTGTTACCGAAAGAAGTAAACAAATCAGCCACATATGCGAAGACTCCTCATGTTTGAATGGTATTATTATAGCGGATTTGTTGGAGTTTGTAAACCCCAACGAAAGCAAAAGCACGCCGTATTGACGTGCTTTTGTAAAAAAATGTTGGTCATATCATCCATGTTACCGGTATTTCGGCCCAAAGATATTCGGCATGAGATGTAAAGCGTTCAAACTGTACAGACACAATGCCGTTGTAAAGATCGAGAGAAACGAAACGCCAGGAAGAAAGGTTGGGATCGGAAAAGGTTACGATCCCCTCCTCGGTGCTGTCGTAGGGGAAGAAATCCGTTTCATTGACATAATCGTCACCCATGCCGTACCACTGTGCATGTTCCTCATATCCCTCTTTGAACAGGGCGCTGAAGGACACCTCTTCCCCGGTTTCCATATCAAAATAGTAGGTGGCGTTATAGGCGGCGGGCAGTATCTTGTTACCGCCAAACGGAAAGAACAAGCCACCCGAAGCCACGAGCCACCGACCGCCCCAAAGAGTTAGATTCATCTCCACCCCCTCCGCCCCGT
>JAZODN010000040.1:0-24224 GCA_045597045.1 Acutalibacteraceae bacterium | reverse complement strand
GAACACCAGGTAGCTTGCGTTACCGGCCGCCTCGCACGCTGCCGCGTTGTAATACACGGTGGTGAGCGCGGTATCGTTACGGAACGCATAGGTGCCGATGGAGGTCACCGTCGAGGGGATGGTCGCCGCGGTCAACGCCGTGCAATCACGGAACGCGTTGTTGCCGATGGTGACAACACCTTCGGGGATGACCACCACCGTGATGTTCTTGCAACCCTTGAACGCATCGTTGCCGATCGCCACAACGGGATAGCCTTCGATGGTAGTGGGAATCGCCAGTTTGCCGTCGGCCGCGGTGTTCATTTTGGTAATGGTGGCTTTGCCCTCCGCCACGGTGTAGGTGTAGTAGAAGAGGAATTTATCCTCACCGCAGGTGTCACACAAGTTGTCATCACCATAGGTGTGGCCGGTGGCCGGAATCACCTCGCCCGTTGCCGCCACCTTTCCGCAATCGTTACACACAGCATAGCCGGTAAAGCCTTCTGCCGTGCAGGTGGGTGCAAGGTAACCGGTCGTGGCGGTGTTCGCGTGGCTGCAAAGATACGTCCACGTGGCATTGGTGAGGGGGGTGTTGTTGCTGCCCACGGAAATGTTTGCGCGATCGGCCGCATTGCCGTAGTAATACACGTCGGCCAGCTTGCTGCAACCGTAAAACGCTTTGGCCGCAACCGTTTGCACGCGGCTGTAAACCGTGATGTTTTTAAGTGCCGCATCGCGGTAGAACATCGATTCGGGAATCGTCACAAGACCGGCAGAAAGGGTGGCGGTGGTCATCTTGGTGCAATCCATGAACGCGGCTTTCTCCACCGTTGTCACCGCATCCGGCAACACGATGCTCGTAAGGCCGCTGTTGCGGAACGCACTTTCGCCAATGAAGGTCAGCGTCTGCGGCAGTTCCACCGTTTCCAGTGCCTTGCAACCGTAAAATGCCCAGGTGCCAATCGTTTCCACACCACCCATGGTAACGTTCTTAAGTGCCTTGCAATCGTAGAATGCATACATCTCAATGGTGGTGACACTATCGGCCAGGATAACCGTTTCCAGCCCAAAGCACTCGGTGAACGCACTGTTCACAATGGTGGTCACGCCCTGCGGCACCGTGACCGTCTTCAGGCTTTCGCAGGCATAGAAGGCAACCTTGCCCACCGTGGTTATACCGGCAGGAATGACCAGATCGGTCAGCAGCTCGCCGTTCACGTGCAGCGCGCGCGCATAGCGCACGGGATTCGCTGCGCCGTTTGCAAACTGAATGCGGCACCATGCTGCAAGATCGGTGATGTTCACCTTGGCGAGTGCCGTGCAGTTGTTAAACGCGTTGGTGTCCATGCGCGTCACGGTCGCCGGAATGGTCACACCGGTCAGTGCCGTGCAATCCGCAAAGGCGGCTTCGCCGATCACCGTCACGGGATAGCCACCCAAGGTAGACGGAATCAGCACATCGCCGTTGATAGCGGTGTTCACGTCGGTGATGGTGGCCTTGCCGTCCGCCACGGTGTAAGAGTAGTAATCAAGGAATTTATCTTCGCCGCACACGTCACACAGCGTGTCGTTGCCAAAGGCATGGCCGGTGGCCGGAATCATCTCGCCCGGTATCGTTTCGCCGCAATCCTCACACAGGATATCACCGGTGTAACCGTCGGCGGTGCAGGTGGGTTCCACACGGCCACTCAACGTGGAGTGGATATGTTCACACACCGCGTAGTGCCAGTTTGCCTCGCACAACGGTTCGTTGTCCGCCAAAATCGTCATCTCTTCATGGGAACGCTTGCTACCGTTATAGTAAACGTCAGCCAACTTGGTGCAGCCGTAAAATGCCGATTCGCCAACGCTCACCAGTGATTGCGGCAGCGTAACCGTCACAAGATTGCTGCAGCGGCAAAATGCGTCCACGTCCAGCGTCGTCACCCCTTCGGGCAAGGTCACCGACGTCATCGCCGTGCAGCGATAAAATGCCATTTCGCCGATCGCCGTCACAGGATAGCCGCCGAGAGTAGCGGGCAGCACCACGTTGCCGCTGATGGCGGTGTTCACGTCGGTGATGGTGGCTTTGCCATCCGTCACGGTGTAGGTATAGTAAGAGAGGAATTTGTCCTCACCGCACGCATCGCACAGGTTGTCGTCACCATAGGTGTGATCCTCAACCGTGCGTGTTTCACCGCACACGTTACAGTGCGTATCGCACGCGTTGTCGTATACGTGCTTGCAGGTGTAATGCCAGGTGGCATCGGTGAGATCCTCATTGCCGCTGCCGATGCTCATCTTCGCGCGGTCGGCTTCGCTGCCACCGTAGTATACGTCGGTGAGCTTATCGCAATATTCAAACGTCCAATTCCCAATGCTCGTCACGCTGTCCGGGATGGTTATCGACGTAAGCGAGTCGCAATCGTAAAACGCATCAACCCCAATGCTCGTCACACTGTCCGGGAGGGTCACTGACGTGAGCGAAGAACAACCGGAAAACGCCCCCCAACCAATACTCGTCACGCCGTTACCGATGGTCACCGATCTGAGCAAATAGCAAAATTCAAACGCTCTACTCCCAATGCTCGTCACACTGTCGGGAATAGTTATCGACGTGAGTTTGTAGCAAGAGGAAAACGCACTACTCCCAATGCTCGTCACACTGTCGGGAATAGTTATCGACGTGAGCCAGAAACATTCCTGAAACGCACCTTCCCCAATGCTCGTTACGCCGTCCCCAATGGTCACCGAATCAAGGGATTCACACCAATAAAACGCGCCGTTCTCAATGCTCGTCACGCTGTCCGGGATGGTCACCGACGTGAGCCTCCAGCAACGGTTAAATGCCCCTTCCCCAATGCTTGTCACGCCGTTCGGGATACTATAGGACGTCGCGGTTTTACCGGCAGAATACCGCACCAAGGTGGTCTTATCCTTGCTAAACAACACGCCGTCTTCAGAACAGTAGGCAGTGTTATCGCCGCTGACGATAATATCCATAAGCGAGGTGCAACCATCAAACGCACCTTCCCCAATGCTCGTCACGCTGTCCGGAATGGTCACCGACGTGAGCGAATCGCAAACGTAGAACGCACCAGTCCCAATGCTCGTCACGGGGTAACCGCCCAGCATAGAGGGCAGCACCACGTCACCGCTGATGGCGGTGTTCACGTCGGTGATAGTGGCTTTGCCATCTGTCACGGTATAGGTATAGTAAGAGAGGAATTTGTCCTCGCCGCACGCATCGCACAGGTTGTCGTCGCCATAGGTGTGACCCTCGACCGTGCGCGTTTCACCGCACGCGTTGCAATCTGCATCACACGCATTGTCGTACACATGATCCTCAACCGTGCGTGTTTCACCGCACACGTTGCAATCCACGTCACACGCGTTGTCATACACGTGATTAGACACCGCGCGCTGTGCACCGCAAACGTTACATTGCGTGTCGCACGCGTTGTCGTAACTGTGCTCGGAACACACGTTGTAATACCATGTAGCGCCCGTAAGCGGAGAGTTATTCGCCCCGATGGCCATTGCTCCACGGTCACTTTCGTCCCCTTGGTAATACACAGCCGCCAGCTTTGTGCAGCCGGCAAACGCGCTGTCGCCAATGCTTGTCACATTCTTCGGAATGGTCACCGACTCGAGTGCGGTGCAATCGGCAAACATTTGCGCGTCAATACTCGCCTCTTCCCCTTCAAAATCAAAAATTACGTTTTGAACATTCGCCTTGCTAAAGGGAAGCACGGTAATGCTTATCGTCTCATTGTAGACATCGCATGAATAATCGCTCCTTTCGCCCTCGACTCTGTTGTAATAGTACGATGTGTGCGCTGTTTTCTCTCTAACGGTATATTTATCCAAAGCCACGTTCTTTTTCAAAATCACCGTGTTTGCCGAACAATTGCCAAACGCCTGGAAACCTATGTCCTGAACACTGGCCGGAACTGTCAACGTATTCACGTTCAATCCATAAAACGCATGTGAACCAACACGCGTAACCTCTTGCGGAATCGTTAGTTCTGTCAGCAGCGTTCCGTTAACATACAACTTGCCTACGGCATAATACAAGGGGTTTGCCGTACAACTCTCCTCATACAAGTCATATGTATATATATCTTTATACTCCACCCAACATTCGTAGTAGTGTGTGGTAGGCGGCGAAGATATGCTTATATACTCATATGTCTCTTTATTGAAATTTCCTTCAAAATCAATGCGGCACCACGCGGCAAGATCGGTAACGTTCACACCGGTAATACCGTTGCAACCGTCAAACGCACCGGCCTTCACCTTAGTTACCGGCGCACCGCCCAGCATCAAGGGGAACTTAATGACACCGCCGATCGACGTATCCACCTTGGTAATAGTCGCTTCATTGTCGGTCACGGTATAGCTATAGTAAGGAAGAAACAGTGCATCCTCGCCACATGCATCGCAGAGGTTATCGTTTCCAAACGTGTGTTCAATACCCAACGTATCACGACCCCACCCCATCATGGCACCGCAATCCGCACACATGATGTCGCCGGTGTAACCCATGGCACTGCAGGTGGCAGCCTTCTGCTCCACCACCGCGACGTTGGCGTGAGTGCAGTTGCCAAGATAATGCCACGTGGCTTTGGTGAGAGAGGTGTTGTAGTTTCCAATGGTGATGTTTGCACGGCCGTCTTCACTGCCGTTAAAATACACATCGGTCAGTGCCGTGCAACCATAAAACGCACAATTTCCAATGTTCGTCACACTGTCGGCAATAGTCACCGACCGAAGCGAGGTGCAACCTTCAAACGCATAATTCCCAATGCTCGTCACGCTGCTCGGCAAAACCACCGACCGCAACGCAGCGCAATTGTAAAACGCCCTGTAAGCAATATCCGTCACGTCGCTCTGAACAACCAGCGACCCGATCTTGGCACCATGAAAAACCGAAAGATATTCCGTTCTCACACCGGATTCGTCCTCCACCACACCTTCATTGTATATATAGCCGTTTTCTTGCCATTCATAGTGGAGAGTACTTGTATAGTCATACGTATCCCTTTCCAGACGGGCAGCGTAAGTGAGCATTTCCACCTCGCAGTTGGCAAAGGACTGAAACCCTATCTTCTGCACGGTTACAGGAACGACCAGCGTTTCGGCTCGCAAGCCATAGAACGTGTGATCGCCGATTTTGGTGATTTCTTCGGGAATAACCACCGCTGTCAACGGTGCACCGTTAACATACAAACCGTCTTCTGCATAGTACAACGGGTTGGCCGTGCAACCAAAATACACGTCTTCGCAGTAATCATAGTAGTACTCGTAATCATCTGACTCCGCGGAGCCATAGCTGTACCACTCATCTCTTATTACCGAGCCAAAATCGCCTTCAAAATCAATGGCGCACCATGCCGCAAGATCGGTGACATTCACGCCCGTGATGCCGTCACACCCCTTGAACGCACCGGCCTTCACCTTGGTCACCGGCGCACCGCCGAGCGTCGCGGGGAAGTCGATGATACCGCTAATGCCTGTGGACACACTCGTGATGGTGGCTTCGCCGTTCGCCACCGAGTAGGTGTAATACCCCTCCGTAGCCGCCTTGGCGGTGATGGCAAATTCCACCGCACCGGCCGGCACCAGCGACAGCAGCAACGCCACCGCCAAAAGAAAAGATGCTATTCGCTTCATACAAACATTTCCCCTTTTCTCGGACAGAAGTGGTTTTCTATCCGCTTTTTTAGAATGTTGGACACTATTCACCACTTTACTACCAAATATAGCATACAATTTTAAAAAAGTAAACGGTATTCAACAAAAAAGAGAAAAAGGAGCTTTTCGTTTTTATGTTTAAAATAGAAGCGCCGGACGGCACCAACAACCTCTGCGGCCAAACGATCGCCCGTATTCGCCGCGAAAAAAAGCTCTCACAACGAAAATTGGCCGCCAAAATGCAGCTTTTAGGATTTGACGTGGACCATTATTTTATCCGCCGTGTGGAAAACGGCGAACGGTTTGTCACCGATATTGATCTTGTGATTTTTATCCGCGCGTTGGAAGTGTCGGTGGAGGATCTTTTTGCCGACGTAGAATTCTGATGCCCCTTTCAACAAAACAAGGGAAAGCGAACGCCATCGCTTTCCCCTGTTTTGTTATAAACGCAAATTCCGTGCGTGACCGCTTGCCCTGTTGGGCAAACCGCACGGTCAAAGCGGTTTACAGTAATGTTTCAAGACCGCTTTCGCCTGAACGGGATTGTTCTCAATATATTCCCATACAGCACAATGCCCCTGCTCGTTTCGTATTACGCGGTCTAAAAACGACTTTTGCCGGATCGAAGTTCCTATCTGCATGGATACCCAACGTTTCATGTGACCGATCACAGCCGATACGTTGTGATTGGGTGAACCGCACAAAATCGGTTTACACCGTCTCTTCCGCACGGCTTAAGAAATGCTTCAACTGCGGCGTTTGCGGATTGCCAAACAACTCTTCCGGCGTGCCCATTTCGGCAATCACACCGTCTGCCATAAAAATGACCACGTCTGCCACGCTTTTGGCAAACTCCATTTCGTGGGTAACCACCACCATGGTGCTGTCGGCACCTTTCAGGCCGCGAATCACGCGCAGCACCTCGCCCGTCAGTTCGGGATCCAGTGCGGAAGTCGGCTCGTCAAAGCAGAGCACATCGGGATCCATGCCCAGTGCGCGAGCAATGGCCACACGCTGCTGCTGACCGCCCGAAAGCTGACAAGGATAGGCGTCACGGCGATTTTCCAATCCCACACGGCGCAAAAGTGCCTCGGCACGGGCGGCGATCTCTGCCATGCGGCGCTCACGCTCCGCGTGCCGTGCGGCACGGGGCAGTGCACGCAGTTCTTCCTTCAGCGCCAGCATGGGCGCCAGTGTGAGGTTTTGCATCACGGTGTATTGCGGAAACAGGTTAAACTGCTGAAACACCAACCCAAAATGCAACCGCCGACGGCGCAGTTGTGCATCCGACGGTGCCGGTGCGGCCGCATCCATCAGCACCTCGCCGTTCACGGCAATGGTGCCGCTGTCCGCTGTGACAAGCGAATTCAAACAGCGCAGCAGGGTGGTTTTTCCGCTGCCCGAAGAACCGATGATCGCCAGCACGTCACCTTTCTCGATCGAGAAGGAGATGTCGCGCAGCACGGCAGTCGTACCATAGGACTTGGAAAGCCCTTTTACTTCCAAAAATGCCATAGGTCACCCTCCTCACTGCCAGCGGTTCAGCCGCTTTTCGCACTGGCGGAACAGCACCGTCAACACGCCTGTAAACAGCAGGAAAAACGCGCCTGCATAAAACGGCGGCCACAAAATGCCCTGTTGCTTAGTCAGATTATCTGCACACCAAATAATCTCAAGCACGCTGATGGTACGCGCCAGCGACGTATCCTTCACCAGCGTGATGATCTCGTTGCTCATGGGGGGCAAAATGTTTTTCACCACCTGCAGCAGCGTCACGCGGAAAAAGATATCCCACTTCGTCATGCCAAGCACCTGACCGGCCTCATACTGGCCGACCGACACGCTTTCAATGCCGCCGCGAAATATCTCGCTGAAATAGCACGCATAGTTGATGATAAACGCGATGACCGCCGCCATAAAACGGTCGATCACCTGCCACGATGCCAGCCAGTGAATGAACCAGTTGCTGACCGTCTGCTCGCGCGCCCACACGCCGACCATACCCGGCACGTAAAACACCACGATCAACTGCAGCATCAACGGCGTGCCGCGAATCACCCACACCACAAAGCGGCAGATCCAACGCAGCGGCAAAAAGCGGCTGCGCGAACCAAAGCTGATGATAAGGCCAAGCGGCAGCGAAAACACCAACGTGAGCGCAAACAACTCCAGCGTTTTGGCAAAGCCTCTCAGCAACTCCATCGTTACTGTCCAAAACATAGGGAAAGATTTCCTTTCGTGAAAGGCGCCACCGCATGCGAACCGTTAACACTGCCCTGCGACTTTTTCGTGGCTTTGCCACGAAAAACCCACCTCCCCTTGTTAGGGGAGGCAGGTTTGTGTTTTCGTTTGGACAGCTGCCTATGATGCGATGTTCCTTCTTAATTTTACAGAGAATCAGTCGGCGATAGCCACTTCGTACTTCTTGCCGAACCCATCGAGCGTACCGTCTGCTTTGTAGTTCTTGATGATCTCGTTCATCTTTGCGGTGAGCTCACTGCCCTTCTTAAAGGCAATGCCGTATTCTTCTTCGGCCAGTTCTTCCGCCACGACCAGATTCGCATAGTTGCCGCCTTCAACCAACATGTTGTTCGCCATCGTAATATCGATAAGGCAGGCCTCGGATGCGCCCGACTTCACTTCGGTAAGGGCATCGATCTGGGTCTTCACAGGGGTGTACTGAATGTTCATCTCATCCAAGATGCCGGCTGCTGCACCGCCGTTTTCCACCGCAATCTTCAGGGTCTTCAGCGTATCGGCGGTGTAGGTGGCCTTCACATCCTTGTTCACAACCACGACCTGCGCGTTCTTCGCATACGCATCGGTCACGTCGGCACCGGCCTTGATGGTATCGGTGATGGTCATGCCGTTCCAGATGCAATCGATCGCACCGGACTCCAGCTCGTTCAACTTGTTGTCCCAGTCAATGATGATGAACTCGACGTCATCATAGCCCAGATCCTTCGCTGCCTTCTGTGCAAACTCGGTGTCAAAACCCGTCCATTCGCCGTTGGCATCTTTGAAGTTCATCGGTGCGTATTCGGTCATACCAACCTTCAACACGTTTTTCTTGCCGCAGCCGGCAAACGCCATCATACCCAGGCAGAGCACCACTGCCATAACCAAAGCCAAAATCCGTTTCATAACTAAAAACCTTCTTTCAAAAATTTGCCCCTTTCGGGAACGTTTGCCACATTATAACACATGTTTTTTGATAATGCAATACCAAATTAGCACATTAGTGCGCTAAAATCAAAAATTTTTTATTGCAGCGACTGTACGGGTATGCTATACTGATGTATACAGAGGAGGCATTATGCGATGAACAATCAGTTTTACGCCGTTTTGGCGCGTATGAAATACATTTCTCGCTGGGCGCTGATGCGCAATACCCGGGCGGAATCGGTGCATGAGCACTCGTTTGACGTGGCGGTGTTGGCACACGCCTTGGCCGAGTTGCACAACCGCCGCTTTGGGGGGAGCGTGAACGTGGAACGTTGCGTGTTGCAAGCCATGTATCACGATGCACCCGAAATCTTCACGGGGGATATGCCCACCCCCGTGAAATACGATAACGAGGACATTCGCCGCGCATATGCCGAGGTGGAACGGCTTTCGGCAGAAAAACTACTCTCGATGCTGCCGCCCGACCTCGACGACGTTTACCGCCCGTTGCTGTTGCCCGACGAAAACAGCGAAGAGGCGCGTATCGTCAAAGCGGCCGACAAACTTTCCGCCCTGCTCAAATGCGTGGAGGAATTGCAGCAAGGAAACCGCGAATTCGCCAGCGCGCGCCGCACGTTGGAAGCGGCGGTGCGGAAACTGCAGTTGCCGGCAGCCGACTGTTTTCTCGACGAGTTCTTGCCGGCCTTTGAACTGACACTGGACGAACAAGGATAAGGTGACGCAAATAATCCGAACCTGTTTTAAGAAGGCGGATTACTCGTGTCACCTTAACTCCATACCCATAAAACCAAAGGAAGCGACACGCGCTGCAATGTGTCGCTTCCTTTTTTATACTTCTTCTGTCGCTTCCTGCTGCTGCTTTAACAACACATTCAGCTTGGCTGTGTTTCGTTTGATCACCGCATAAATGATGCCCCAAATGGCCAAAAAGCCCACCAAAAAAAAGACCGAAAACACAACGATCGGAATCGTACCCCACTCCAGCCAATCGTTGATCAGATAGGTTACCAGATACGAAACGTACAACACACCGCCGTGAATCGCTATAGCCACCATCAGCGGCAGACGCTCGATTTGGTACACGGCGTTCATGCCGCCTGCAACAAAGGCAAGCGCCGTCAGCGAAAGAATACCCACACACACCTGCCCGACGCTTAGCGTTTCCAGCACCGCCGTTCGCTGCAGAACCGCATACAATATTGCCAAAGCAACGGGACCTGCACCGCAGGCGATCAAACCGCGACGCAAAAAATCCAAAACGTATTTTTTCATAGCCCCTTATACCTCCTCCGAATTTGTGCAAAACAGCGTCTGGAAACGTAATCCCGATACCCACACCGAAATACGGCGTCCACACCGCCGCTAAACGCGGCATCAAACCGCAAAACACCGTGCTCGTTCGCAATGGTGGATTTGTTGATGCGAATGAAATACGACGGCAAGACCGCCTCCAGATCGCGCAGCCGTTCTTGCAAGCGATAGTGACGGCCGTCGGTGTCCACCGCAATCACCTTTCTGTCAAGCACGGTAATGCACTCCACTTCCGAAAACGTGAGTTTTCGCATTTCGTCCTCGCGCCAACCCACGATGCTGTCTGCACCGGAAAAACTGCACACCAAATTTTCGATCTGCTGTGTCAGCGCCGAGGGTGCGTGAACGGTTACCACGATCTCCTCTTCGGCATTCGCGTCAATAATGAGTGTATATTTCATCGCCTCACGTCCTTACTGTTTTTTCATCTGCCAAAGAAAGGCACCCACGGCAACCGCCGTTGCACCCACGCTATACAGAGCCACGGGCCAAGCGTGTGCAACCGCGGTCTGCCACACACCGCCAAACAGCGCTTTTCCCATTTCCACCGCGTGAACGAACGGGAGAGCGTTGGCCACTTTTTCAAAAAAACCACCCACCAAATCCAGATCGAACCACACGCCCGAAAGCCATGCCGACAAATTGGTAAACAACGCGCCGCACAAACCGCCAACCTGCTTGACACTGAACAGACTGCCGCACAAAAGGCCAAACGCCACGTTGAAAACGGCCATTGGCAACAGTCCCAGCACCGCCCAAATTACGTTGACGTCAACCGTAAGCCCCAGCGGTATCGCGGCAACATAGCAGAACAGTGCCTGCCCCAAAGCAATGGGGAGAATGGGGAGCATATATCCCAATATAAAGTCCGCGCCGGTCAGCGGTGTGGTGTATAGCCTTTGTAAAAACGCACTTTCCCGATCCTTCGCCACCAGCGTGGCGGAAAACAACGTCATAAACGAAAGTCCGAACACCGTGATACCCGGCGCTAACGTATCAATCGCAAACAATTCGACCGGCACGTTGGCTTGTATAGCACTGAGCAAAAGCAACAGCACCAAAGGAAACCCCAACCCAAAACACAGTTGAAGCGGATCCCGTAGGATCTCTTTTGCACACCGTCCGGCAAAGATCCGCATTCTCATACCGCTTCTCCTTTCACGATCGCAACGAAAGCCGTTTCAAAATCGTCGGTTCCGGCTTTCTGTTTCAACTCCTCTGCCGTGCCAACCGCCAGCAAACGACCACTTTTCATGATGCCGATCCGATCGGAAAGCGCCTCGGCTTCCTCCATGTAATGGGTTGTCAATACGACGGTCACTTTTCCTTTTAACGTGCGGATCACGTCCCACAGATCGCGTCTTGCCACCACGTCCAAACCAAGTGTCGGTTCGTCCAAAAACAAAATTTTCGGCTCGCCGATCAGCGCCATGGCAATGCTCACCCGACGCTGCCAGCCACCCGACAGTTTGCCGGCTTTTCGCTGCAAAACCGCTGCTAACCCCAACTCTTCCGAAAGCGCTTTCACCCTATCTGCCGTTTGACTTTTGGAAAAGCCGTAAACACCGCCGATCAGCGTCAGATTTTCCCACACTGTCAGCTGCGGCGCAACCGCCGTTTCCTGCGGAGAAACACCGATCAGCTGCTTTACCCGTTGCGATTCGCTGCAAACGTTGCATCCCCCCACAAACGCCTCGCCGGCGGTGGGTGCCGTCAAACAAGACAACATTTTGATCACGGTGGTTTTTCCGGCACCGTTAATCCCCAGCAATGAAAACAGTTCGCCATCCCGAATCACCAAATCCAGCCCGTCCACCGCCGTTATTCGTCGGTATCGCTTAACGAGCGATCGGGCTTCCACTGCTTGCATACGCACACTCCTCTCTTTTCACCATTATAACAAATCGCAGAGGTGTGTATACCGTTTTTGTCCGTTCGGTCGTTTTTGCGGTCCTTTCGGTTAAAGTTCAACCAAAAAAGGCGATACACGGTATCTCACCGCGTATCGCCTTTTGACCTGTTACATTGCTGTTAACGGAACCGTTGCGTACGCGCCGCATCCATCTGCTTCACACGCGCCGTGAACCAGCCTTGCAAATGATCGGTAAACAACTGATATTCGTTTCCTTCATAGATAGAGAGCATCACTTCATCGGTCAACGCTTCGTCGTTATACAAAATGTACTTCTTCAGAATATCCCACCGTTCAAAGTTATAGATACGGCTTTTCTCAATCAACTTCTGATACGATACGAAGGTTTCCTTCCAGTCCAACGTGTTCACGGTGAACAACTGCCACGCGCGCTGCAGCGCCGCACGGCCGTTATCCGTGTTAAACGCCGCCCGGCACCAACGGTTGTTCAGCAGCGAACCCACGTTGTTGTTCCAATACGAACAGTTGCCGGATGAACGGTCGAAATCCCACGCGGGGCCAAAGACGAATTTACCGCCTGCGTCTTTATACATATACACACTGGAGTGGAAAGAAGAGTCGGTGTTATCCATCATCTCTTGCACCAGCACCCACGCCGCAAACGAATCCAGATCCAACCGATCGTAAATTACGTTGTGGTCGCCCATCGCCAGTGCGGAATCCAGCTCGCGCACCTGGCGGAAAATATACGCGCGCATTTCGGGATTGTGGTTCAGATTTTCAGTGGAGGGTTTCTTCACCGTCACCCACTTACCGAGGAAGGGCACCTTGAAGAAGGTCTCGTCAGTCGACGGATTATAAAACACCAGATCGCCGCCTTCAGCACCGGTGGTATAGTCATGATACGTGCACCAATAGACGGTCCAACCGAGTTCTTGCCACTGCTCATGCGGATTCACCACCTGCACATCCTCCAGGATACCGCCGGCGTTGAGTTCTGCCACGTGGGCGTCAAACTCAAGCAAATATCCCACCTTGTCGGCCGCCAGATCCACAAAGTTCTTATCGTTCGGCTTTTCGACGTCGGTAATGTTCACGCGGTCGGGTTCGATCTCGATCTTTTCGGTGAGGTTATACGTCCCCCAATACTCACCGTCGATCCACATATCCACCGGACGCACCTGCATGACCACCGGCACACCGGCCGCCTTGGCGAAATAATAGCCCATGGCGTTACGCAGCAGGGTTTTGTCTTCATAATTGGCCACCAGCGCCCAGTTTTTCGAGGCTGACATATCCAGCAGCGCCGTCTTTTTATCCAGTTTTAAGGTGTAGCTCTTTTTCTCATCCAACTTCCAACTGGAGTTGCCGCGTCCCTTGATCGTACACGCCACCAGCACCGGTGTTGCCTGTGCATAGTCACACACCGCACGGTCGCCACCACCGAGGTAAAAGTGACCGTTGGTATATTCTTCCTTTTGGATCGCATCGGCGCCCACGTAATCCTGCAGTGTGACCGCCATCGACGGCAAACCGGTGTTCAGCGTCTGCACCGCCACCGTCACCTCACGGGTAGAGCCGTCCTGCGCCGCAAGAACCAGTGTCAGTGGCGAGGAAAGATCCAGTGCCGTCATATCCGACATCACCGTTTCGCCGGCCGCCGTGACCGACGCACCGTAGTAAGTGAAGGTCGGGATCAATGCCGTGCAATCCACGCCGGCCGGCAGCACCGCCGTCAAAGTATCCCCTGCCGCGTGCAACGCCACATTAAACGGCAACCCGGCGTTCAGCTCGGTAGTCAACGCAAAATAGCCAAACTGTTTGGTGGAAGCCTCCACCGACGCCGGTACATCTTCGCGCAGCTCGGCCAGCGTTGCAAAGGGCTTACCGGCCGCCACGCTGTTAGGCGAAATGGCTTCTGCCACGTTCACCGGTGCGTTCTCAGCCGGGAATTTGTTGATCTTTCTCACCGTATACTGCAAAATCAAACGTGCATCGGTGGAATCAATGGAGCCGTTGCCGTCCACATCTGCTGCCGCCGACACCTCCAGCGCCGACACTTTCCCCACGGTATATTGCAGCACTAAGCGCGCATCGGTCGAATCGATCGTGCCGTTGCCGTTCACATCGCCAAGCAGCACACCGGCACCGACCGAAACCCCCACGGCACTGCCGACGAACACAAGGACGATCGCCAAAATAAGAGCCAAACTCCGTTTCATACCGTTACTCCTTTTTCACATAAGCACATATTGGTAACACATATGTAGTATACCACATCCCCCGCGGCGCGTGCAATCGTTTTGCCATCGGCTTTTATGCCGAAAAACGTCTCTCTTTTTTGTAAAAAAGCGACAACCGCCGATGGGTTGCGTACTTAAGGTGACACGAGCCATCCGAACCGGTTTTAAGAAGGCGGATTTCTCGCGTCACCTTACCGAAAAAGAAGCGCCCCCTCGGGTATGCAAAACCATACCCGAGGAGACGCTGACGTCTTACGATGCCAAACCGGCAGACCTTATTACGTTATTCACCTTTTGTGAGCGCCTTATACATGCGGATATATTCGTTGGCCGATTTACCCCAACTGAAATCCGTCTCCATCGCGCGGCGGCGCACCGCCACAAGATCCTCTTGCGAACGGTAGATGCCCAAAGCGCGGTGAATCGCGTTAAGCATATCGCCGGCATTGTAGGTCTTAAACGTGAAACCGATACCTTCACCGTCGCCGCAATCGGTAATGGAATCCTTCAAGCCGCCCGTTTCGCGCACGACCACCAGGTCGCCGTAACGGCAGGCTACCATCTGCGCCAGACCGCACGGTTCGCTCTTCGACGGCATCAGGAAGATATCGCCGCCGGCATAGAAGCGGCGTGCCAGATCCGGCACAAACCCTTCGTAGAAGCAGAATTTGTCGGGATACCGCGCCTGCATTTCACGGAAGAAGGTCTCGTAGGCCCAGTCGCCCGAACCGAGGATCGCCACCTGCACCGGTTCTTGCAGCAACTCGTCCAACACATATTTTACGAGATCCAATCCTTTGTGCGAGACCAAACGAGTTACCATCACGATTAGCGGAATATCTGCCGCTACAGGAAGGCCCAGTTCCTCTTGCAGCGCCTTCTTGCAGACCGCCTTGCCGGCCGGATCTTGTGCCGTGTAGTTCTGCGCGATCACCTTATCGGTTTCGGGATTATACGAATCCACGTCGATACCGTTCAAAATGCCGGCCAGTTTCCATCCGCGCGCGCGCAAAATGGAATCCAGCCCAAACGAGAACCACGGATCGCAAATTTCCATGGCATAAGTGGGGCTGACGGTGGTGACTTTGTCGGCCGCTTCAATGCCGCCCTTCATTAAATTCACGCAACCATCCTGTTCCACCAGCGAAGCGGCATATTCAGGAATGCCAAACACATCCCCCAATATCTCCATGCCGTATTTCCCCTGGTACTGAATGTTGTGAATGGTATACACTGTGCGGATATTCTCATACCCCGGGCGACCGGCATAGAACAGATTGTAATATACCGGCGTCAAGCCCGTTTGCCAGTCATTGCAGTGGATGATATCGGGGCGGAAATCAATATGATCGATCAACTCCAAAATCGCACGGGAGAAGAATGCAAAGCGCTCGGCATCATCGTAATGGCCGTACAACCCGGCGCGCTTGAAATAATATTGGTTATCCAACAAATAATACACCACGCCGCCCGAGCGTGCCTCAAACACACCGCAATATTGGCGGCGCCACGAAACCGGCACCGAAAAGCTGGTGACAAAACGCATCTGCTCGCGCAGTTCTTCAGGCACCGACTCATACAGCGGCATCACCACGCGACAACCCACCAAGCGGGCACGAATCGCCTGCGGAAGCGAGCCGGCCACGTCGGCCAGACCGCCCGACGCCGCAAAGGGACGCGCCTCACTGGTTGCATACAAAACCTTCATCGTGGCTCCTCCTTTAAATCTTCATGTCTTTTTTCACATATACGGGATAATGTGCCACACCCTGCAGCGAAGCCGCATCGCACACCTGCACGTTTTTATCGCAAATGACGTAGCCCTGTTTACCATCGCCACGAATTTCGCTGCCCTGCATAATAATGCAATCGGTCAGCGTGACACCGGCACCGACCACCACATCGCGGAACACGATAGACCGCGTGACCGAGCCCTCAATGACAGCACCGTCTCCCACCAGCGAATCGGTTACACTGGAATGCAAACCGTATTGCGCCGGCGCGCAATCGCGCACCTTGGTGTAGATGCGGCGTTGCGGCAGGAACACGCGGCAGCGCACCGTCGGGTCGAGCAATGCCATGTTCGCTTCAAAATAACTGGCCAGCGAATACACCGAGGCGGCGTATTCGGTCAGCTCATAACCGCAAAGGATCAACTCGTTTTGAAGCTGCTGCAAAATATCCCGTTCAAAATTGCCTTGATTGCGGCTGTACGCTTCCTCCACCAAGCGAAGCAGAAGGTCACGCCGAATCACATACAACCCGATGCCGTAAGCGGCAGACTCCGCCTCGTCACCGCCGATGCACAGATCGCACAGGCGACCTTGTCCGCCCACCGAAAGCAGCAGGTTATCGTGGCGATGAGGCGGTTTGCCCACGCGGTATGCTACCGTCACGTCGGCACCGCTTTCGATATGGCGGTCAATCAAGGCAGCATAATCAAAGTTGCCCACCGTGTCGCAATCGGCCATCAGCACGTACTCTTCCTGCGAACGGCTAAGGAACAGCCGCATTTCCGAAAGCGGTGCAATACGGCCGCTGTATGCCGCATCGGACATATGCATGGGATGGAAATACAAACCACCGTTTTTGCGGTCAAGATCCCACGGCTTACCGGTGCCGAGATGGTCCATCAGCGATTGATAATTGCTCTTGGTGGCAAGGCCAACCTTGCTGATACCGGCGTTCACCATATTGGAAAGCACGAAATCGATCAAGCGGTAACGCGCACCAAAAGGCACCGAGCCGAGCGAACGGTGGGTGGTGAGACCGCCCAAGCAAGTATCGTGTTGGTTCGGGAACACCAAACCTAAAACGTTCACATTACGCATTACCGTTCACCTCCTTTGCCGGAACATCACTTTCTTGCATAGCCTTGGCAGGCACGCAGGCACCTTCGCCGACCGTAACGTCGGCGGCGATCACCGCCACGCCCCAATCGTCTTTATCTTCCATGTCTTCGGGCCGCGCACCCACGCTGGCCCCTTCTTCCACCACGGCGTTTTCGGCCAAAATGGCGTATTGCACGCGCGCCCCTTTCTTCACAACCGAACCGGGCATCAAAATGGAATCGCGCACCGAAGCACCCTCCTCCACCGTGACGTCCGAAAACAGCACCGAGAAATCCACTTCGCCCTCGATCACACCGCCTTCGGAGATCATGCTGTTCTGCACACGTGCACGCGGACCGACCCAATGCGGCGGCGAGCCGACACTGCGCGCATAAACGCGCCACGCAGGGTCATCCAGATCCAACGGCACGTGCGGATCCAACAAATCCATGTTGGACTCCCACAAACTGTCGATCGTGCCGACGTCCTTCCAATAGCCCTCGAAACGGTAAGCAAACATGCGCTCACCGGCCGCCAGCATGGTCGGCAACACGTTTTTACCAAAGTCGTTGGAGGAGTTGGGATCCGCCTCATCCTCGGTCAGATACTTGCGCATCTTTTCCCAGGTAAAGACGTAAATTCCCATCGAAGCAAGATTGCTCTTCGGCACGGCCGGCTTCTCATCGAATTCATAAATCGAGCCGTCAGGATTGGTGTTCAAAATACCGAAGCGGCTGGCCTCCGACATTTCCACCTCGATTACCGCAATGGTGCAGTCAGCATTGTTCTTTTTATGCTCGGCAATCATCTTGGAATAATCCATTTTATAAATGTGATCGCCCGACAGCACCAACACATATTCGGGAGAATAGCGCTCAATAAAATTGATGTTCTGATAAATAGCGTTGGCCGTACCTTTGTACCAATCCGCACCGGCGTTACGCTGATACGGTGGGAGCACATGCACGCCGGCCCCCGTGCGATCCAGATCCCACGGCTCGCCCGCACCAATGTAATCGTTCAGTTCCAGCGGCTGATACTGGGTAAGTACACCCACCGTATCAATACCCGAATTGGTACAGTTAGATAACGGGAAATCAATGATACGGTATTTGCCGCCGTATGGCACGGCAGGCTTGGCGATGTTGCGGGTCAATGCATACAAACGGCTGCCTTGTCCGCCTGCCAATAGCATCGCCACGCATTCTTGTTTACGATACATGGATGCTCGCTCCCTTTCTTTATCCACGATATGCATGGATATAATATTCTGGGTACATTGTAACAGATGCTGCCAAAAATTTCAAGTGGGAAATTGGTCAAGTTCAGCATTTTTTTCGCTTTGCATAAAATCTATTTGTTTACTTTTCACAATTATTGCTTGCTTTTTTCGGTAGGGTCAACAGATACCCCCAGTATACCACAGTGGCACCACCGTTTTTGTCGCTGTTTGGCGACACCGAAAAAAGAACGCTTCCTCAGCAAGAAGAAGCGTTCCGCACATTTCTTTATCGTTCGGTATCCAATCCGAAGCTGATCTGCAGTGCTTGGTCGATACGCAGCATGGACTGCTCGTCCAGCCTTCCCATGTGCTCCTTCAGCCGCCGTTTATCTAACGTGCGGATCTGTTCGAGCAGCACGATGGAATCGCGTGCCAAGCCGCTGCCCTCCGACCGCAGTTGAATGTGGGTGGGCAGCTTGGCTTTGTCTTTTTGGCTGGTGATAGCCGCCGCAATAACGGTTGGGCTAAAGCGGTTTCCCACATCGTTTTGCACGATCAGCACCGGGCGGATACCACCCTGTTCCGAGCCAACCACGGGACTCAAGTCGGCATAATATATATCTCCTCTGTGGACGATCACACGAATCACACCTTTATTGAAATCGGTAGTGATAGGATAACCGATTTCGCGGACTTTTAATCATCGTTTGCAGACTTTATCTGCATTCCATTGTATGTCCGTATAAAGCGGTGTGTGCGCAACCCTCCTCACACCCCATCGGCGTAATACGCCATCAGCAGGGCAACGACCTGTCCGTAGCGCGCAATGCCGTCGCTGTCGCCGTTTGCTTGAATAAATGCGTTATTCACCTCGGCCGATAATTCCTCCACCGGTCCCTCAAAACTCGACCAATACGCCGCACGACGGGCGAGGTCGCGCCGCATACCGTCGCTGCACCGTGCAGCCGCTTCGCGCCACGCGTCGGTATCTGCCGCATACAGTGCGTCGGCAGTGTATCGATAGGCGGCAAGCCAGCCGGCGTACTGCCATTCTGCGACAGGGTGGTTAACGCAAGCCAGTATCCCCAAAAAATTGCACTCGTCTTCATGGGCAAAGCCGCGTGTATGTGCCAATTCGTGTGCCACCGTCATCAACAGTTCATCCGGCGGAATGTCTACGTTCACGTTAGCCTCCGCCGTAAAAGGAAAATACATGCCCGTAATGCCGGTGTATGACCACCAGTGCGACAGCGCCACCCCTTTTGCGCGGTGTACCGTGCCGCGTAAAAAAGGGTGCTGCTCACTCAAACGCGTGTACCCTTCGCCGCCGCTTTTCAGCGTATTCCCCATTGTATCGGTCAAGCGCAGACACCCGAGTGCATCCTCCTTGCACGCAGCACGCGCTGCTGCCGCTTTGTCGGCAAAAAACGCGGTCAGTTCGGCCAGCCGTTCCACCGAACTGCTGTTGCGCACCGTAAACCCCATTTGTTCTGCCAACGGGCGGCGACTGTATTGCAACCCGTGCAGAAGCAAATACGCCAAAAACGCCGCCGATATCGCCCACGCACAGCCACGCACCAGGCGCTGCACGGCACGGCGGCGCACCGCACGCACAACCAGCCAGACCGTCAACGGCAAAGCCGTTACCGCAAGCAGTTCGGCCAGAGAAAACGGCAGGTGCTGTGTGAGAGTGGCAAGCACGGCCGATACCGCGCAAAACACGCCGCGTGCAAACACCGTTTCTGCCACCGAGGGAAACAGGCGGCAAATGAGCAGGCATACGCCCCCCACCGCTGCCGGCAGCAACGGCAGCAGCCACCGTCCTATTTTTCGTATGTTCATAACTCCTCCGCAACTATGTGACCCATTTCGGCATCGGCTGCCGTCAAATCATGACATGGGGCATCCTCGTTGTTGAAGATGCCCCATGCGTAACCCTATTTACCGTATTTCACGCGCTTCCAAATAATACCGCTTATCCTCCGCATGCCCCATCGAAAAGGTCTTGCGCGGCAGCGAGCCGTCGGCACGGATAGCCGGGAACAGTTCGTCCTTGCCCATGCCGTCGAACAAAAACCCGAGCGCGCCTTCCTCCGTGCACAAACGGCGCACCGTCTCCTCGCCGTGAATATAGTCGATACCGACATCGGGATGCTCCTTCAAATACGCGTCCAAAAACGTCTGCAGCGTGCCCACCGGCAGTTTGGAGGTGGGTGTAAGCCGCAACGGCGTTTCTCCACTCGCCGTTACGCAGGTGATCACCTGCGCACCCTCTCCCTCGCCGCACAGCGCGGTAAGACGCGCCGTTACGTCGGCCACGTCGGCGCCGAACAGCACGCGATAGATCGGTTCAAATTGAATGGACTCATCGTGAATATTCACTACTTCCACCAACGCATAGCGGTTCTTCGGATTCGGATTTTCGCGGTAACACTCTTTTGCGGTCGCCAGCGAATGGTTGCCGTCGCCCACGGCAAACAGCAACGGATCCTCCTGCCCATCAAGCAGCGCCGCCAGCGCGGCCTGCACCTTCACCTGTGCCTCTTTGCTCAGCAGACGGCCGGTGATGTGTCCACCCCCCTGCATCAAATCAAAATCATACACCGTCTCCCCTGCGGTGCCGACGGCGCCGAACACCGTGTGATCTGCATCATCCATCAGCAACAGCACGTGCGGCAATTCCAGCGGCGCTTCACGGCGGATCGCCACACGCGGCGGAATGCGCTCTACCACCGTCTGCTCGGTGGCACGAATCAGCGTTTGGCTGCCAACACGGTAATCGTATTCTTCCAAATCGATCACACCCAGCAGACCGCGACGCACACCGGCCGAGGTCTCACGTTCGATATACACCATGCTGTCGGGGTAATCCTTCAACACACCCGTTGCCAAATACTGCGCCATGGTCCGATTGATCGCCGCAATGCGTGCGGCGGGATCCTGATTCAAATAAATTTCGGGCAAGGTAACGCGCAAAGCCGAGGGAGCCTCCCCCACCGCCTCTTCCACCGCCTGCCAATACGCCGGCTCAGAGGTGTATTGATCGCACGCCACGACCGACCACGTTTCAAACCCGTCCTGCGGCAACAGAATATCCGCCGCCTGCAAACCGAAATGCTTCATTTTTCATTCTCCTTTAACAAAAACGCTTGCAGCTCTTCCACCGTATTCACAACCTGTGCAGCGGCGGCCGCTTCCAGTTCACCGTCTTCGGCATACCCGTAGGTCACGCCCACGGCACGCACCCCGTTTTGGCGTGCACCTTCCACGTCAAAGCAGCGATCGCCCACCATCCACACGTCCTCGGACGTCACGTTCAATCGCGCCATCGCCTCGGCGATCACCTCCGCCTTATCCACGCGGTAACCGTTCAGTTCGCTGCCGACGATCTCCTCAAAAAAGGGCGCCAAACCAAAATGCTCCAAAATCTTCACCGAAAACACGGTGGGTTTGGAGGTAGCAACCGCCATGCGCACACCGGCCGCTTTCAGCGCTGTGAGCAGCGCTTCCACCCCGTCATACACGCGGTTTTCAAACATCCCCACATCCGAAAACCGCACGCGGTATTGCCGCAACGCTTCATCCGCTTGCTCAGCCGATAATCCGTGTCGCTCAATAAAAGATTCGCGCAGCGGCGGCCCAATGTAGGGGGCGAGTGCCGTGCGATCCGCCACGTGAATGCCGAAATGCGCCAGTGCAAACTGCACCGAACGGGTAATCCCTTCGAAGGGATCAGTCAGCGTGCCGTCCAAATCAAAAAACACGACCATGGCAACCCCTCCTTAATGTCCACATTATATCATGTATCGCCGCACTTGACAAGGTTTGACAACGAAAAACCTCTTGCCAAATCACGGAATATGTGGTATGTTTTCTGTGTTGAACGTATCCACTATACCGCGAAAAGGAGTATCTGCCATGATCTACACCTCGGTTGAACAGTTGATCGGTGGCACGCCGCTGCTGCAACTCAAAAATATTGAAAAGCAAGAGAACCTTTCCGCCCGTGTTTTGGCAAAACTTGAAGGGATGAATCCTGCCGGTTCGGCAAAGGATCGCGTGGCACTTTCGATGCTGCACGCCGCAGAGGCAGAAGGAAAGCTCTCCCCCGATGCGGTAGTGATTGAACCTACGTCCGGCAACACGGGCATTGGTCTGGCGGCAGTGGCGGCAAGTCGCGGCTTGCGCACCATCATTGTAATGCCGGATTCCATGTCGGTGGAACGGCAGCGGCTGATGACGGCTTACGGCGCCGAACTGGTGCTGACCGACGGCGCACGCGGCATGACCGGTGCCATTGAAAAAGCAGAAGAACTTGCCGCCTCCATTCCCCACGCGTTTGTGGCAGGACAATTTCAAAACCCGGCCAACCCGGCGGCTCACCGCACCGCCACCGGGCCGGAAATTTGGGCCGACACCAACGGCACGGTGGATATTTTTGTGGCCGGTGTCGGCACCGGCGGCACGGTTACGGGCGTGGGCGAATATTTAAAGTCGCAAAACCCGTCGGTGCAGGTGATCGGGGTGGAGCCGGCCTCCTCCCCCGTGCTCTCGGGCGGTGCAGCCGGTGCGCACGGCTTGCAGGGTATCGGCGCCGGATTTGTGCCGGCCGTGCTGAACACAGCGGTGATGGATGAGATCCTTCCCGTCACGGAAGAAGAGGCGTATACCGCCGGACGTCTGCTCGGCCGCACCGAGGGGGTGCTGGCAGGCATCTCTTCGGGGGCTGCGCTGGCGGCAGCCATCTCGGTGGCCAAGCGCCCCAAAAACGCAGGCAAAACCTTGGTGGTGCTGTTGCCGGATACGGGCGAGCGCTACCTTTCCACCCCACTGTTTGCGGTGGAATAATAGTCCAAAAACCCTAAAGCAGAAAACATCAAAAGAGACGGTCCCTCGAAGGACAGTAAAAAAGCTGTGTGGAAATTCCACACAGCTTTTTGCTTTGTCTTATATCGTAACAAGCAGGGCGCTTGTATCTCTGCCTTCGCTCGTCGAGAGAACCTAAAGCACTTCCGCCCATCTCAAAAGAAGGGATATGTAAGCCTTGCGGTTTTCGTGTTATTTTATTCGTCCCAATACTGCCGAAGGCAATAACTATTTGGCGTTTAGCCGCATCACCCGGCGAAACAATACCTCTCGGTCTTTGGCGAATCAAACCGATGTCTCCTTGCCAACGGGTTTCTCCGTCCTTTTATTTCTGTTTTTCGCGATGCTTTGCAAATGCCGTCCCCAAAAAGCGTTTTTTGCGGCACCGTGTTCGACCAACGGAGGTTGCGAACCACCCCATCGCATGCGCCCCCGTTATGCCGCCTTTTTCCGTTCGCTTTTTATGCACACGCCGCCGTGCCGCCCCTGTCGCCCGTTTTAACAACCGCAAAAAAGAAACAAGGGTATGTGCCTGGGGCACATACCCTTGTTATTAGGGTTTACGCTGTTGTCTTATGCTTCGGGGGTCAGTACGCCGTTTTCATCCGCCACGTACCAACCTGCTTCGCACAGACCGTTGGTCTTCGACTTGATGATGTTCACGCGCTTGCCCTTCGTCACTTCGCCGTAAGCGCCGCTGACGTAGTAGAGGTTGCCGTTAACATCCTTCACCGCACCGGCATACGCCTTCAAAGCACCCGTCTCGGTGTAGTACACACCGTTCACGACCACGCTGCGCACCATGTGACCGTTCTCGTCGAAGTACGCACGGTTGCTCTTCACAAGGCCGCTGTTGTTCACGTTCACCAGCACGTGCTGCTTGTTCTTCAGATACCTACCGCCATCGTTGACGTAGTACCAGTTGCCTTCATACAGCACCATACCGGCATACGGGGTACGGACACCCTTTTCATAGTAGTAGCCGTCCACATCGTAGATACGGGTCTCTTCCAGCATGCGACCGTCCGGATAGAAGG
>JAZODN010000039.1:0-10097 GCA_045597045.1 Acutalibacteraceae bacterium | reverse complement strand
ATCTTCTCTTTTCTGTTGTTAGTGGGTTTGGGCTACTGCCCAACTGAATTTGTGCATACAAATGCGATGCTGGTTCTTAACAGAAACAGGTATGATTACAAATTTTCCGATAAGAACAACACCTATTTGGAAGGGGCGTTGTTTTTTTGTTCATGTATTGTGTGTAAAAAACTTCTTGACAAAATGCGACTACGCGTGTAGAATAAGCTTAAGCGACTACGCGCGTAGTCGCGCATCTGTGGGGCAGGCGAATGGCAAGAAAAGGGAGAAAAAGTAGGGGAGGTGAGAGGCGCTTGGTGTGCGCAAACGGGCAAAAGGTACAAGCAAATTGTTAAAATGCCGAAAAAAGTGAAAAAATTTTCGATTTTTTTGCCGTTTTGCCTTGAAAAAATTTGTTGGATTGTGTATTATATAGATAATGGCTAAAAAGGCGAAGCAGTATGCACGCCGTCCCAGAGGGGAAGGGCCATGGAGAGAGGGCGCTTGTGTGGTGCACACACGGCGGAGAGACGGCCGAAACCGGTCGATGCCGCCTGCTGCCTGCAAGTGACCGTCCGACTCTATATAAAAGTGAGGAGAATCGTTATGTCTAACCGCTTGTTCCAGGGTGTTGTTCATCAGATGTGGGAGGCTGCCGGCCGTAACATCGGTGTGATCGACGAAACGATGACCGTGATTGCCTGCAGCGACCTTGCACGTGTGGGTGAGGCCGTTACCGTCATTTCGGCCGAGGCGTTCACGGCGCAGGATGCGTTTGCTGTGGAGGGCTGTACCTACAAAGCGTTCGGATCCCGTCCCCACTGCGAGTTTGTGCTGTTTGTGGAAGGCGATGATGCCGAAGCGGCACGTTATGCGGCGCTGCTTGCCGTGTCGCTGCAGAACATCAAGCAGTACTACGACGAGAAATACGATCGCAGCAACTTTGTTAAAAACGTGATTCTGGATAACATTCTGCCGGGTGATATCTATCTGAAAGCACGCGAGCTGCGCTTTAACAGCGATGTCAGCCGTGCCGTGCTGCTTGTTCGTATTAACAACACAACCGATATTTCGGCGTTTGACGTGATTCAAAACCTCTTCCCCGACAAGGCGAAGGATTTTGTGGTTAACATTAACGAAACCGATATTGCGCTGATCAAAGAGATTCGCGCCGGCATTGAAAGCCGTGATCTGGAAAAATTGGCGCGTTCCATCGTGGATACGCTCAGCAGCGAATTCTACACCCACTCCTCCATCGGTATCGGCACCGTGGTGGAAGGTGTTAAGGATTTGGCGCGTTCCTTCAAGGAAGCACAGGTGGCGCTGGAAGTCGGCAAGGTGTTCGACACCGAAAAGACGATTGTCAGTTACGACAATTTGGGCATTGCCCGTTTGATTTATCAGCTGCCCACCACGTTGTGCGAGATGTTCCTGCGCGAGGTGTTTAAGCGCGGCTCGGTGGCTTCGTTGGATCAAGAGACACTGTTTACCATTCAACGCTTCTTTGAGAACAATTTGAACGTGTCCGAAACATCGCGCAAGTTGTTTGTTCACCGCAAC
Source organism: Acutalibacteraceae bacterium (assembly GCA_045597045.1). GTDB lineage: Bacteria > Bacillota > Clostridia > Oscillospirales > Acutalibacteraceae > SIG588. The sequence continues at coordinate 8,558 of JAZODN010000039.1, read as the reverse complement.
ACGTTGGTGTACCGTCTTGAAAAGATCAAGCGTTTGACCGGTCTGGATCTGCGTGAGTTCGACGATGCCATCGTGTTCAAAGTGGCACTGATGGTTAAGAAATACTTGACCGCCAATCCTGTGAAATACTAAAAAGCGCGCCGCCCTTCGATCACTGAACGGCGGCGAACTTTTTGCAGCGGTGTATATGCGGAAGAGATTTCCGCTTGTTCGGTGCTGTGTCATGTGATAAAATGATAGAGCAGTTCGACGAAAAGTGACGGTTATTTTTGGAAAGGAAGGGTATCCTTTGATTGAGTTCCGCGGAGTTCATAAGACGTACGGCAGTGGTATCAAGGCGCTGCGCGATGTGAATATACACATTGATAAAGGCGAGTTCGTGTTTATCGTCGGTGCATCGGGTGCAGGTAAAAGCACCTTTTTGAAGCTGATCATGCGTGAGGAGGTTGCGAACGCAGGCGAGGTAATCGTCAACGGCTACGATCTTAACCGCATGAAGCGCCGCCGTGTGCCGTATTATCGCCGCACGATGGGTATCGTGTTTCAGGATTTTCGCCTGATCCCTAAGATGAACGTGTTTGATAACGTGGCGTTTGCCATGCGTGTGACGGGTGCGCCGCGCCGCGAGATCCGTCGCCGCGTGCCGTATGTGCTGCAGTTGGTTGGTTTGCAGGACAAGATGCGCAGCTTCCCCTCGGAACTTTCGGGTGGTGAACAGCAGCGCGTGAGTTTGGCACGCGCGTTGGCGAACAACCCGGCAATGATCATCGCCGATGAGCCGACAGGCAACATCGATCCCGAAAAGTCATATGAGATCGTGCAGTTGCTGTCTGAGATCAATGCGTTGGGCACCACCGTGCTGATGGTCACCCACGAACATAATCTGGTGAGCGAATTTAATCACCGTGTGATCACCATTAAGGACGGCATGGTGGTTTCGGATACGCGAAACGGAGGTGAGTCGCTGTGAAATGGAGCAGTTTTCAATATCTCCTGCGTGAGGGTTTTCGCAACATTTGGCAAAACCGCTTTATGGCGGCGGCTTCCGTGGGTGTGCTGATCTCCTGCTTGTTGCTGACGGGCGGCGCCTATCTCACTTTTGTGAACATCGACCATATCTTCAATTGGGTGTATGAACAAAACGTGGTGGTCGCGTTTGTGGAGGATGAGGTGTCGGATGAAGCCACCGTCGCCTTAAAGGACGAACTCGAGAGCATTCATAACGTGCTGGGGGTGGAATTCCTTTCGCGCGATGACACGCTTGAGCGTTTGCAGGATTCTCTGCCGGAATCGTTGTTTGAGAGTTTGCAGGGAGAAAACAATCCGCTGCAGCACAGTTACATTATTACATTTGATGATTTGGCACAGTTTGAAAGCACCTTGCAGCAGGTGCAGGCCCTGCCGGAAATCGAATCGGTGAGTTACAGCGGCGATCTGGCCGCCACCCTGACGCGCCTGCGTCAGGTGATTCTCACCATCGGCGGCTGGATCATTGCGGTGCTGCTGTTGGTGTCGCTGTTTATTATTTCCAACACGATCAAGTTGACGGTATACAGCCGCCGTCTTGAAATCTACATCATGAAATCGGTGGGCGCCACCGATGCGTTCATCCGTTTCCCCTTTGCGGTGGAAGGCATGGTGATGGGGCTGCTTTCGGGCGGCATTGCCTACGGTGTGATGTATTACGTGTATGGGAAGCTGGCACAGAACTTCACTTTCGGCCCGATGCTTGGTTTGGTGAACTTCTCCCACGTGTGGTTGGTGCTGCTGATCGGTTTTTTGGCGGCCGGATTCCTCACGGGTGTGCTTGGCAGCGTGATTTCGATGAGCCGCTACTTGAAAACGGAAGGTAGCGAACAGTTGTAAAGGAGTACGGTATGCAACAACATGGATGTGCGTTGCGCATTCTCTCTTTGGTCATGGTGCTGGTGTTGGCTGTGGGCAGTTTGCTTGCGGTGTCTCCCGTGCCCACACGGGCAGATACGGTGAAGGAACTGCAGGATAAGCTGGCACAGCTTGAAAAAGAAGAGCAGGCGTTGAAAAAAGAACTTGCGGCGTGCAAAGGCGACGTGGCAAAGCAGCAGGAATACGCCAACTCGATCAAAGAGAAGATCCGTAACAGTGAAGAACAAATTGAATTGCTGCGTCAGCAGATCGAACTGCTGACCGAAACGATGGACGAAAAAGCCGCCGAGATTGCCGCGCGGGAAGCGGATATCGTGGCAGCGGAGCAAGGCATTGAAGATCAGCTGAAGTTGTTCGGCGAACGGCTGCGTGTGATCGCGCAATCCGGTAATCTGAGTGCACTGCAAATGCTGTTCGATACCGAAAACTACGTAGATTATCTGCTGAAGGAATCGGTGGTGGAAAGCATTGCCGATAACGATCAGCGCATGATCGACGCGTTGAACGCGGAGATCGAACGGCTGAACAAAGAAAAAGAAAAGTTGAACGGCGAAAAAGCCGAACTGGAAGAAGAACGCAAAGGCGTAGAAGCGCTGAAAGCTGCTGCCGATGCGAAGAAGAAAGAACTCGACGATCTGTATGCCGAGAGCAACCGCGTGCTGAAAGAATTGCAGCAGTCGGTAAACGAGGTGAACGAAGCGCTGAGGCGCAAACAGCGTGAAGAAGAAGCGCTGGATAAAGAGATCAAAAAACTCTTGGCAGCAACCCAATCGACCGGCAAGTATTCGGGCGGCACCATGCATTGGCCGGTGCCAACGGTGCGTAACATTTCCTCTTACTACGGTCGTCGTTGGGGTTCGCTGCACCGCGGTATCGATATTGCAAACGGTTCGATCCCGATTTACGGGCAGAACATTGTGGCGGCCGCCGACGGCACGGTCATTTTTGCCAACACCTCCGGTTGGGGCGGCGGTTACGGCCTGTATGTCATGGTGGATCACGGCTTGGATAAAAACGGCCGCCAGATCGTGACGCTGTATGCCCACATGTCTGCCGTTTCGGTCAGCGTGGGTCAGAAGGTGACGGGCGGCACAACGGTGATCGGCCGTGCCGGTTCTACGGGCAACGTGACCGGTCCTCATCTGCATTTTGAGGTGCGTGTGAACGGCACGGCGGTGGATCCGCTGGCCAACGGCTATCTGAAAGCCACGTAAATTTTCTTGAGAAACGGGTGTTGTCTATGCGTAAACGGTTATCGTGGGGTGCTGCGCTGTCGCTGATGATCATTGTTGTCGCGGTGACGGTCTGCGTCACCATGTTGGTGGCCATGCGGCGTTTCAATGCGCAGGTGAACGAGTTGAATAACCGCCAAGCCATGTATAACTACATTGCCGACGTGGATAATACCGTGCGCCAGAAATATTACGGTGCTATTGACGAAGAGGTGCTGCGCCGTTCGATGGCGTTGGGACAGGTAAGCGGTATCGGCGATAAATACGCACGTTACCTCACCACTGAAGAATACAACGCCCAACTGGTGGCGCTGTCGGGTCAATCCACCGGCTTTGGTATTGCGGTGGTGAAAAACGAAAGCGGTCAAGTGGTGCTGAGTGAGGTGCAGGTCGGTTCCACGGCGTACAGTGCCGGCCTGCAAAAGGGCGATGTGGTGGTGGCACTCAACAAGGTGTCGCTGGGCAGCGATCCGCTGCCTGCCATTGAGCAAGCGCTTTCCTCTGCTGCCTCCATCATTCTTACCGTTCAGCGAGACGGCAAAGAAACGGCGTTTGAACTTTCCTCTGCCGCCTATGCGCGCGAGTGTGTGGAAAGCGACCGCGAAGGGGAAACGGGGTATCTGCGTATCAAAAGCATCACGGAAGTGACCCCCGGTCAGGTGCATGCGGCCTATACTGCGCTGAAAGAGCAAGGTATCACCTCGTTGGTGTTAGATCTGCGTAACATAACCGACGGATCGACCGAAGCGACGAAAGAGTTGTTGTCACTTCTGTTGCCGCAAGGGCTGTACGGCTACTATATTGATAAAAACGGCACCACCGAGCTGCGTGCCGAAAACACGGTGCAGCTTGACGTGCCCACCGCCGTGCTTGTGAACAAACGGACAGCAGGCGAAGCCGAGCTGATTGCCGCCACGCTGCGGCAGGCAGGTCGCGCGGTGTTGGTGGGCAACACCACGGCAGGGCGCTCTCTGGTGCAGCAGAGTTTTCCGCTTTCCTCGGACAATTCGGCACTGTATCTGACGGTGGGTGAATTCCAACTGGTGGATAAAACCGGTTGGGAGGGGGAAGGCTTGACTCCCGATACCATCGCTTCACTGACAGACGCGCAGGAGGAAACGCTGGAACTGCTGCCCAAGTCATTGGATGCGCAGTATTTGGCGGCAGTGGCGAAACTGGCGGTCATGGGTGAGCAGAACGCACCCCATACCACCACAACGGTTGTTACCACCACTACGGCGGCAACTACCGCGGCGGCGACTACCACGGCGGCGACTACTGCGGCGGCGACCGAAGATACAGCGGTGACCACCACTACGGCGGTGGCCGAATAACGGCAAAGAGACAGACCGAAACGGCCACGCCCGTTTCGGTCTGTTTGCTACTCTTTCATTAAATTGCGATATCTGTGTCAAACTTCTTGCAATTTCCCATAAAGTTGGTATATAATGGATGTAATATGAGAAGGAGGCAACGGTTATGGATACAAAAATCAATGAGATGTATGAACTGTGGTTGGCGCGTGCCAACGAGGATCCCGACCTTACGGCGGAGCTGCAATCCATCGCAGGGGACGAAGCGGCGGTCTTCGACCGTTTTTACTGTGAACTGGAGTTTGGTACCGCCGGCCTGCGCGGTGTGATTGGAGCCGGCGATAATCGCATGAACATTTACACCGTGCGCAAAGCCACGCAAGGTCTTGCAAATTATTTGAAGGCGCACTATGCCGAGTCGGCGGTGGCGATCGCTTACGATTGCCGCATCAAGTCCGAGCTGTTTGCCCGTGAGGCGGCACGCGTGTTGGCCGGCAACGGGGTGAAGGTGTTCCTGTTTGATGAACTGAATCCTACCCCGGTGCTGTCGTTTGCGGTGCGTGAGCTGCAGTGTCAGGCAGGTATCATGGTTACGGCCAGCCATAACCCGGCGAAATACAACGGTTACAAATGCTACGGCCCCAATGGCGGCCAGATGACCGATAACGACGCAAACGAAGTGACGGGTTACGTTCGTGCGCTGGATATTTTTGATGACGTTACGGTAGCGGATTACGATGCGGCGCTTGAAAGCGGCTGCATTGAATTGGTGGGTGCCGCGTTGGTGGAAAAATTCCTCGACTGCGTGGAGACCCAGCAGGTGAACCCCGGTGTGTGCAAAAAAGCACCGCTGTCGGTGATCTATTCGCCGCTGAACGGCACGGGCAACAAGCCGGTGCGTGCCATTTTGGCGCGTATGGGACTGACCGACGTGCAGATTGTGGCCGAGCAGGAAATGCCCGACGGCAATTTCCCCACCACCCCTTATCCTAACCCCGAGTTCCGCCAGGCGTTTGAACTGGCGCTTAAAATGGCGGAGAAGACCCATCCCGACCTGCTGCTGGCAACCGACCCTGACTGCGATCGCGTGGGCATTGCGGTAAAGGATGGCGACGGCTATCAACTGGTGACCGGCAACGAAGTCGGCTGCCTGCTGCTGGATTACATTCTCTCCTGCAAGGCTGCGCGTGGCGAAATGCCGGCGGCGCCCATGGCGGTTAAAACCATCGTGACGTCCGATCTTGCCGCCAACATCGCGAAGAAATACGGTTGTCGCATTGTGGATGTGCTCACCGGCTTTAAGTATATCGGCGAGCAGATCGACGAGCAGGTGGTTGCCGGACATCCCGAAAATTACATTCTCGGTTTTGAGGAAAGCTACGGCTATCTCGCCGGTACCCACGTGCGGGATAAGGATGCGGTGGTTGCCTCGATGCTGATTTGCGAAATGGCGGCGTATTACAACGCCGAAGGGCGCTCGCTGCTGGAGGTGCTGAACGGTCTGTATGCCGAGCACGGCGTGTTCCGTCACAGTTTGCTGAATGCGGAGTTCGAAGGAGCCGAAGGTATGGAGACCATGAAGGCGCTGATGGAAGGTCTGCGCGCCAACCGTCCGGTCACGCTCGGCGGCCTGCGCGTGGTGGCGTTTGCGGATTACCGCGAATCGGTCGCTATGGATCTTGTCAGCGGCGAAACTACCGAGATCCACCTGCCGAAATCCAACGTGCTGTCCTATAAACTGGAAGGGGATAACGGCATTATCATTCGCCCCTCCGGTACCGAGCCGAAGGTGAAGGCGTACATCACCGCGACGGGTGCGGATATCGCCGCAGCCGATGCTATGACGGTCACCTTGAAAGAGGCGGCTGCCGAAATGCTCAAAGCATAAAACACAAGCCGCGCGTTGCCAAACGCGCGGCTTTCTTTTTCATTTTTCAGCAGATGCAACATTCATACTGCGCACTCTCTTTGTGAGCAGTATGTCATGTGCGGCTTGTCGTAGCAAGAGGGGTTTGCCCGAAATTTTTTCGAAAGCCACCGCTTGTAAACCGAGAGGCAAATGTGCTATACTGGAGACATCACGATTGGCAGGAGAAAAAGCATGGATATTATCAAAACCTTAACGGCAGAATTTTCGCTCAAAGCGTGGCAGGTGGAAAACACCGTGGCCCTTATTGATGACGATAAGACCATTCCGTTTATTGCCCGTTACCGCAAGGAGCAGACGGGCGCGTTGGACGATCAACTGCTGCGCGAGATCTTTGACCGTTTGAATTACCTGCGCGGTTTGGAAAAACGGCGTGGGGAGATCTTGGGCGCGATTGAAGAGCAGGGAAAACTGACCGACGAGTTGCGGCAGGCCATTTTGGCGGCAACGGCACTGGTGGAATTGGAGGACCTGTATCGTCCGTACAAACAAAAGCGTAAAACGCGCGGCAGCGTGGCGCGCGAGCGTGGGTTGGAGCCGCTGGCGGCGCTGCTGTTGGCGCAGGAGGAGGGGGTAGACCCCGAAACGGAAGCGGCCGCGTTCGTACATCCCGAAAACGGGGTGGAGGACATGGCGGCGGCACTGGCCGGTGCGTGTGACATTTTGGCGGAAGACGTGTCCGACGATGCCGAGCTGCGCCGCGCTTTGCGGCAAATTCTGGCTCGCGCCGGACAACTGGTCTCGGCGGCGGTCGACAAAGAGAAAAGCGGTGTTTACGATAACTATTACGACTATCGCGAGCCGCTTTCGCGTGTGGCCGGTCATCGCGTGTTGGCGCTCAACCGCGGCGAAAAAGAGGAGTTTTTGCGCGTGTCGGTGGAATTGCCCGAAATGGCGGGCGAAAATGCCGTTCTTCGTCGTTACGTGAAGAATGCGACCCCTTGCGGTAAACTGGTGGAAGCGGCGTGCGTGGACGGCTACCGTCGCTTGCTGTTTCCGTCGCTTGAGCGCGAGGTGCGTGCCGAGTTGACCGCCACCGCCGCCGAAGGGGCGATCAAAGTGTTTGGCCAAAACCTGCGACAGTTGTTGATGCAGCCGCCGCTGAAAGGTCACGTCACGCTGGGGCTGGATCCGGCATACCGCACGGGCTGCAAGATCGCGGTGTGTGATGCTACGGGCAAGGTGCTCGAAACGGCGGTGGTGTATCCCACGCCGCCCCAATCGCGCACGGTCGAAGCGACCGCTAAACTTACCGCGCTGATTCAAAAACATCGCGTGACCGCTATTGCGATCGGCAACGGCACCGCCTCGCGTGAATCCGAAGCGTTTGTGGCCGAGTTGATCCGCACTCTGCCGCATAAGGTGAGTTACATGGTGGTGAGCGAGGCCGGTGCTTCGGTGTATTCTGCCTCCAAACTGGCGGCGCAGGAATTTCCGGACTTTGACGTGTCTCTCCGTTCGGCGGTGTCGATTGCCCACCGCCTGCAGGATCCGTTGGCGGAATTGGTGAAGATCGATCCCAAGGCGATCGGTGTGGGGCAGTATCAGCACGATATGCCGCAAAATCGTCTGCACGAGGCGCTGTCGGGTGTGGTGGAGGATTGTGTGAACGCTGTGGGAGTGGACTTGAACACCGCTTCGGCTTCGCTTTTGGAATACGTGGCCGGCGTGAGTGCCGCCGTGGCGAAAAACATTGTGACCTACCGCGAAGAAAACGGCGTTTTCCGTGATCGTCGAGAATTGCTGAAGGTGGCAAAACTCGGTCCCAAAGCCTTTGAGCAGTGCGCCGGCTTTTTGCGCGTGACGGGCGGCAAGAATCCGCTGGATAACACCGCCGTACATCCCGAAAGTTATGCGGTTGCCGAAAAACTGCTGAAAAAATACGGCGCCGCCGTGGGGCAGACGGCAGGGTTGCCATCGTCAAGCGATACCGCTGCTGTGGCAGCACTGGCCGAGGAACTGGGGGTGGGGGTACCCACGCTGAAGGACATTTTGAACGAATTGCCAAAGCCGGGGCGCGACCCGCGCGACGAATTGCCGCCGCCTCTGCTGCGCGACGGCAACATCATGGAACTCAAAGACTTAAAAGAGGGCATGGTGTTTACCGGCACGGTGCGCAACGTGATTGATTTCGGCTGCTTTGTGGATATCGGTGTGCACGAGGACGGTCTTGTGCATATT
>JAZODN010000038.1:0-13491 GCA_045597045.1 Acutalibacteraceae bacterium | reverse complement strand
TATTCCGGATGGCAAGAAGTTCAAGGCAGCGCAGACGGGCGGCCCCTCCGGCGGCTGTATCCCGGCTGAACTGATTGATACCGAAGTGGATTTCGACAACCTGACGGCGATCGGTTGTATGATGGGCTCCGGCGGTTTGATCGTCATGGACGAAGACAACTGCATGGTGGATATCGCGAAATTCTTCCTCGAGTTCACGGTGGACGAGTCCTGCGGTAAATGCACGCCCTGCCGTGTGGGTACCAAGCGCCTGCTCGAGCTGCTCGAGCGCATCACGCGCGGCGAAGGTAAGCTCGAAGATCTTGACGAGATGGAAGAACTGTGCAACTACATCAAGTCCAACTCGCTGTGCGGTTTGGGTCAGACGGCGCCTAACCCGGTGCTCAGCACCCTGCGTTTCTTCCGCGACGAGTATGTGGCTCACATCGTGGACAAGAAGTGCCCGGCCGGTGTGTGTAAGGATCTCTTGCAGTTCAAGATTGTGGCAGACAAGTGCAAAGGCTGTTCGGCTTGTGCACGTAAGTGCCCGGTCAACGCTATCACCGGTGAGATCAAGAATCCCTTTGTCATCGACACGGCAAAATGTATCAAGTGCGGTGCTTGTATCAGCACTTGTAAGTTCGATGCCATTATTAAGGAATAAGAGAGGAGTACGCTGAAATGGATATGGTTAATGTAAAAGTAAACGGCATTGCGGTCAGCGTGCCCAAGGGTTCCACCATTTTGGAAGCGGCTCGTGCCGCCGGTGTGGAAATTCCCACCCTTTGTTTTATGAAGGATTGCAACGAGATCGGCGCTTGCCGTATCTGCGTTGTGGAAGCAACCATGACTCGCGGCCTGGTTACGGCGTGTGTGTACCCTGTGGCAGAAGGAATGGAGATCCAAACCAACACCGAAAAGGTGCAGAAGGCTCGCCGCACCACCCTCGAGTTGATGCTCTCCACCCACGATAAGAAGTGCTTGTCCTGCTCGCGTTCCACCAACTGCGAACTGCAGCAGCTCTGCCGTGCATACGGCGTGGAAGACAGCGGCCGTTACGACGGTTTCAATCCCCACTACGATTTGGACACCTCCACGGCACATTTGGTGCGCGACAACAACAAGTGCATTCTGTGCCGTCGTTGCGTGGCTGCGTGTAATCAGCAGTACGTGTCGGTTATCGGCGCCAACGATCGCGGTATTGATACCCACATTGGCTGTGCGTTCGATACCAAACTTTCGAACGTGGCTTGCGTGTCCTGCGGTCAGTGCACCGCGGTGTGCCCGACGGGTGCGCTGGTTGAAAAGGACGATACCGACAAGGTGTGGGCGGCTTTGGCCGATCCGACCAAGACGGTGGTTGTGCAGACTGCGCCTTCGGTGCGTGCAACGCTCGGCGAATGCTTCGGCATGCCGGTCGGCACCAACGTGGAAGGCAAGATGGTTGCTGCGCTGCGCCGCTTGGGCTTTAACTGGGTGTTTGATACCAACTTTGCGGCCGACCTCACCATCGTGGAAGAAGCCAACGAGTTGCTGGATCGCATGAAGAACGGCGGTACGCTGCCGATGATCACTTCCTGCTCGCCCGGTTGGGTGAAGTTCGCGGAGTACTACTATCCCGAACTGCTCGGCCACCTCTCTACCTGCAAGTCGCCCCAGCAGATGGGTGGTGCGGTCATTAAGACCTATTTTGCAGAGAAGCAGGGCATCGATCCGAAGGATATCGTGAGCGTGTCCATTATGCCGTGTACGGCGAAGAAGTTCGAGGCCGGCCGCGATAATGAAGATGCCGCCGGTGTTCCGGATGTCGATATCGCTCTCACTACCCGTGAGCTCGGCCGTATGATCGAGCGTGCCGGTTTGAAATTCACCGCGCTGCCGGACGAAGAGTTCGACGCTCCTCTGGGTGAAGATACCGGTGCCGCTATGATCTTTGGTGCTACGGGCGGCGTTATGGAAGCGGCGCTGCGTACTGCGAACGATTGGCTCACCGGCAAGGACAACACCGATGTGGAATTCCACGCGGTGCGCGGTACGGCCGGCTTGAAGGAAGCTACCGTGGAGATCGCAGGCGCGAAGGTCAAGGTCGCGGCTGTCAGCGGCATTGCCGGTGCAAAGGTCGTTATGGACCGCATCAAGGACGGTACGGCCGATTGGGCGTTCGTCGAAGTGATGTGCTGCCCCGGTGGCTGCGTCAACGGCGGCGGTCAGCCGATCCAGCCCCAGTATGTGCGTGACACGGTGGACCTGAAGGCTCTCCGTGCAAAGGTGTTGTACGATTTGGATGCCAACATGCCTCTGCGTAAGTCGCACGAGTCGCCGGTTATCAAGATGCTCTACGATGAGTTCTTCAAGGGCGAATATGGCTGCGAAAAGGCTCACCACATCCTGCACACCTCTTACGTGCCTCGTAAGAAGTACTAAGCAAAAAAACTGCCGAGGAGTCATCCTCGGCAGTTTTTTTGTAATTGTTTTGGCCGTTTGGAAACGTGGCAGTGAACGTTAATCCTCGTCTTCGCCGTCGCGCCACGGAATGGCACACAGCGCTTCTGCCACCGGTTCACGCGTCCAGATGTGGGGGGTAATGCGTAGCGTAAAGCCGCTGCCGCTGTTCGTGACCCACTGTTTCATATCGCCGCGCGGCAAACCGAAAGCAGCCATAATGAGCATGATCACACCGCCGTGCGTGCATACTACCGCTTCGGTATCGCCGCTGTGCAGTAACTCGTTCACAATACCCTCAAACGCCTGTGTCACACGGGCTTGAAAGGCGGCGGCCGTTTCACCGCCGGGGATTTCCGCCCCCTTTGTTCCGCTGACCCACTGCAAAAAATCCTCACGATTTTTTAAATGTGCAATACGCATGTTTTCCCATTCGCCAAAATCGCATTCCGCAAGGCCTTCCACCACCTCCGGCTTGCTGTCAGGATACAGCACGTGCAACGTTTGTTTACACCGGGTGAGGGGACTGGTGAAAAAGCGCATGCCATAAGGATAGGTATACACCTTCTTCATTTGCAGCAGTTCGTTCACACCGGCGGGAGAAAGGGGCAAATCGGTACGTCCGATATAAGTGCCGGTCTCGTTGGCGGCAGTTTGTCCGTGCCGAATCAGGTGGATTTTGTAAGTCTTCATAAAAAACCTCCCAAAAATTAAGCGATTTTCCACTTTACAAATGGTATCAAAGTGTGGTACAATATTAAACGCGCCGTATAAAGCGGCGTGATTACGACGGAACACAACAACGGAGGATGGGCAATGAATACCACATTTCCGCGAATTATAACTTTGTTGCGCAAAGAACGCGGTCTCAGTCAAAAGCAAGCGGCTGCCGATTTGGAAATTTCGCAGGCATTGCTTTCGCATTATGAAAAGGGAATACGCGAATGTGGCTTGGATTTTGTGGTGCGTGCCGCAGACTATTACGGTGTTTCTTGCGATTATTTGCTTGGGCGTACAGCCGATAAATCGGGTGCCATGATCGCCGTGGAGGAGATACCCGATTTTGATCCTACCGCCAAAGATAACCAGTTGCGCGGCAGTTTGTTGCCTATTTTGAACAAGAAGTTAATCGTGAATTCGGTCAACGTGATTTTCGATCTGCTGCAGCGTGCCGGCAACAAAGGCCTCACCACCGAAGTGTCGGCATATCTGTCGCTCGCCGTGTATGACGTATTCCGTCAGCTCTATTCTGCCAATCCCAAGAATCCGGCGGCCATGTTCTCGGTGCCGAATTATATGTTCCAAGCGGCACTGATCGGTGAGATGAGCAAAACCGCGGCGCGCATCGGCGAATTGGCCTGCGGCCATGCGGTGGATGGGGAAGAAGGGATCGCTCCCGAAGCGGCACCGCACATTCTGCCCGATAGTCTGACACAGGAATATCCGCTGTTTGCTTCCTCACTTTTCAATCTGCTGCGCAACGCCGAAGGGCGTTTGCAATAAACTGTATATTCAATCGCCGAGCCACATGGCTCGGCGATTTTTTAGTCGTTCGTTTCGTTTTGGGGCAGCTTGGCACGGGCGGTTTTCACTGCTTTTTTGATACGTGCAGTGCCGAAGGGATAGAGCATATAAACCGCAAAAGCCAAAGCGGCCGAGGTCAAAAGGAAAACCCATAAGAGCACGGTTGCCGAGAAGAAAGAGACCGACAAACCGCTGAAATTCAAAAGATAACCCGTGATGCCGGGATAGTGCTTGAGATACAGCATAGCGGCAGCAAACGCCACCTCTGCCCACGCCAACAGATGCAGCAGCGTAACAGAGGGTTTTGTAGCGGCGAAGCGTGCGGTCACGATGTAGGACGGCAGTGCCATTAATAAAACGGGTTGCATGACCGTGATCACATAGGAAATGGCAAAACCGAGACGTTCGTTCCATGCCAAAGCCAGTGACACCACGCCGGTTTGATCTTCCGCCACCAGGCAAAAGCCGATGATCATGACGGTGATCAGCAGCAGGGCTATGGTGGTCAGCGTATAAATTAGAACACGGCACATCTTGTTTCGACTTTTCAACGAGAGCAAGAACAACACAGCTCCGAAAAGAAGGGGAAAGAAGGGGTTGAGTGCTTTTTGCAGACAGATTAAGAAGAGCACGCACTGCAACACCCAAAAGACGAGCTGCAGGGCAAAGAAAATGGTGTTCTCATAAGGCAGATGCATGCGCTTACGCCATTCCTCCTTGGTGGGGAAGAAGGCATGATTCTTTTTGGCCATAGTGTTTATGTATCCTTTCTGTGACTGTATTTATACACCGGTAAGGTCAAACGAGGGGATATATGCAGCGTCGGCGCTTTCTGCGTCCTGCACGTAGCCGTCGGTCAGCCCCAAGTCCAGCAAATGGCAAAACACCTTTTCACGTTCACGCTGTGTTAAGCGGCGCGAAAGGGAGGGGCAATCGACAATATCGCGCAGCGGTGTGTACTGAAACAGCAGGCTGACAAAACAGCCGCGCGGCAGGTTTTCAAAAAGCCAATTCAGCACCGCCAGGGAGTTTCGTGTATGGCCGGGCAGCACCAGATGCCGCACCATGGTGCCGCGCTGCGCAATACCGTTTTTATCCAACTGCATCGCCCCTGTTTGCCGTGCCATTTCCAAAACAGCGGCACAAGCGCGGTCGGCATAATCTGTCACTCCGGAAAGGGTGGCACCGAGCGCGTTATCGGCATATTTTAGGTCAGGTAGATAGATATCTACTAACCCTTCCAGTGTTTTTAAGGTTTCGATGCGTTCGTAGCCGCCCGAATTATATACCACCGGAACACTTGGCTTGTAAAGTGAAAGAGCTTGCCGCACAGAAGGAATAAATTGTGTGGCGCTTACCAAGTTGATATTGTGCGCACCTTGCGCCTCCAGTGAACGGAATATATCCGCTAAGCGTGAGGGGGTGATCTCTTTGCCAAACCCCTCTTGACTAATGTTGTAATTTTGACAGTAGCGGCAGTGCAGGGGGCAACCGCTGAAAAAGACGGTGCCCGATCCGTTTTGCCCACTGATACATGGTTCTTCGCCAAAGTGCAGGGCTGCGCGTGCCACACGCAGTGACGCGGTTACGCCGCAGGCGCCGCAGGTGTTCTCGTTGGTACGCAACGTACTGCATTGGCGAGGGCAAAGGGTACAGGGGGTGTTCAAAAATATACCCCCTCATCCAAAAGCGATTGCAGACGGCGAAGAAGAACGGTGCGATCATTCTCTAACGTGCCGTCGATCACTTCGTTCAACAAACGGTTCAGCAGTTGCCCCACTTGGGGGCCACTCGGCACGCCGAGTGATGTAATGTCGTTTCCCTTTACATAAAGATCTTTCAGTGAGAAACACGCGGCCTCTTGCAACACCGCATTTAAAACAGATTCCACCGCTTGCCATTGTTCGCGGCGTGCGGTAGCATGCAGCGCATGGGTGGCGTTGTCGGCGTGTTTCACCGCAATCAGTCGCCGCAGTGTCGCCTCACCAAAGCGGTTGAGTGCGCGTTTGACGGCGGCCGGCGTGGGATCGATTTGCCGATCGTGCGCCTCCACCAGCGTGGTGACCGTTTGCACGGTTTCGCGGCTCATTCGCAAACGTGTTAAAATTTGTTCACTCAGTTGTGCACTCGCCGCACCATGCCCCTTGAAATGGCCGATACCGTCTTGATCGATTGTAAAGGTTTGCGGCTTGCCAATGTCATGCAATAACACCGCCCACCGCACGAGGGGGTCGTTCGGGGCTGCGGCAACAGCGTGCAAGGTATGGGTATATACGTCGTAACAATGGTGAGGGTTGCGCTGATCGAAATCAAAGGTGGCAGCAATCTCGGGGATTACCACAGCCAGTACGTCGCGAAACTCTTGCAATACAGGCAACATCCATTGGCCGCACAGCAGCCGTGTGAGTTCGGCAGACACGCGTTCAGCGGCAATGTTGCAAAGTCGCTTGCGCGTGGTGTGCAGTGCGCGTGCCGTAGCAGGATCCACCGAAAGGGGGAGGGTGGCGGCGAAACGCAACCCTCGCAGAATGCGCAGAGCATCTTCGGTAAAGCGTGTGGTGGGGTCCTCCACACAGCGCAACACCCCGTGGGCCAGATCGGTTTGACCGTCGAAGGGGTCTACTAACCCTTCTTCATCGTTATATGCCATCGCGTTCACGGTGAAATCGCGCCGCCGCAAATCTTCGGTCACGTTGTTCACAAAGGTAACTTGATCGGGGTGTCGGTTGTCGGCATAACCGCCTTCGGTGCGGAAGGTGGTGATCTCCACCGTGCGCATTTCGGTCAGCACGGCCACTGTGCCGTGTTCCGCACCGACGGAGACGGTGCGGTAATCGGCAAACAAAGCAGCGGTTTCTTGCGGCGTGGCTGCCGTGGCGACATCCCAATCATGGGGGGGAACACCACGCAAACTGTCACGCACGCAGCCGCCCACTACGTAGGCAGAAAAACCGTTTTGGTGCAGTCGTGAAAGCAGTGCCGCAACGTCCGACGGCATGGCGATGCGCATGCTCACAGCACGTGAATGACCGTTTGGCCATCCTCATCGCGCACTTCGGCGCGGCCGGTGAGAATCGAAAGAATGCTGCGGTACAACAGGCCCGAATCGTCTAAAAAGTGTTCGCGAATATAATCGGCCTGCCGATGGTCGCCCACCTTCAGCGAAAGCGAGAGCAACGGCGCTTCCTCATCACGGATCGCGCAGGTGACGGTGCAACCGCGCGAGAGATCGGTAACACAGACGTCGCAATCGCGCTCGTTGTGGCGGCGTGCCAGCGCTTGAATAGCCGCTTTGGCAGAGCGCTCGCGCAGAGTAAGCGGCAAACGGCCTTCCAACGTTTCCACCGCCATGCGACCGTTTTCTCCCAGCGTGAGCAGCTGTTCTTCGTCGGTCGATTGGGTGACGCTGCCGGCGGTGAGTAAGCCTTCAAGCGCTTCGGTCGTTTCAAAAAAGTTGGCCATGCCGCCGCCGGCCACGATCTCCATCACCGTGGTACGGGGCAGTGGTTCCTTCACGCTGTTGAGCATATAGCAAATCAACAGTTGGATATCGGCCATACGGTACAAACCGCCGGGTTCCACACCGGCGGAAAATCCTTGCATCGGCATAAACGGATACTCCTGTTCAAAAATGATAATTATACACCTACAAGTATACCACAAAATTTGACGGTCGACAAGACCTCCGACGAAAAATCTTGACAAACCTTCCGCTGTGTGATAAAATGCATACGAAAAATCTTCGGGGCGGGGTGCAATTCCCCACCGGCGGTGTGCGCCATAGCGGCGCAAGCCCGCGACTCGGGTGATAGCCCGACTGATTTGGTGCGATTCCAAAGCCGACGGTACAGTCCGGATGTGAGAAGATGTTGACCTTTGGTGTGTTTGCCCCGTCATGCTGTGACGGGGCTTTTGTATTTGAGAGGAGAGATGACAGAGATGTCTTCCAAGCATCTGGTGCGCCTGTGCCAAGCGTCTTGCTTGGCGGCGATAGCGTTGGTGTTAGTCTATTTCATTCATTTTCCGCTGATTCCGGCGGCCCCTTTTTTGCAATATGATATGGCAGATGTGCCGGTGTTGTTGGTCACGGTGCTGTTTGGACCGTGGTGGGGTCTTTGTGTGTTGGCCACGGTTTCGCTGGTGCAGGCGTTT
Organism: Acutalibacteraceae bacterium; assembly: GCA_045597045.1. Lineage (GTDB taxonomy): Bacteria > Bacillota > Clostridia > Oscillospirales > Acutalibacteraceae > SIG588. The sequence continues at coordinate 5,394 of JAZODN010000038.1, read as the reverse complement.
TTGCTGGGCGGCGACGGCTGGGTCGGTGCGGTGATGCACGTGGTCTCCTCGGGTGTGTTGGTGATGCTGGTGGGGGCGTTTACCCAACGCTGTGTAAAGCCGCTTCGTTTGGGCATCGGCTTGGTGCTCGGCACTTTGGCTATGGCAGCGGTCATGGTGCCAATGAACTTGACCTTGACGGTGTATTTCCTCGGCACACCCCGTGCGGCGGTGGTGCAAATGTTGCTGCCGGTCATCCTTCCGTTTAATTTGTTAAAAGCCGGTATCAACAGTGTGTTGACAGCGGCGGTGTATGCGGCATTACGCCCGTTGTTGCGCCGTCAGCGTGTGATGCTCGGTGTGGAAAAAACGTTATAAAAAAATCCGTTCGCACTTTTGGCTGCGAACGGATTTTTTATTGCATTTCGCTAAAGTATATGTTATTATGTATTATGTGTATAAAATAGTGTGGAGGCGATTGATATGTCCAATCCTTCTTGGTTGAAAAATGCAATGATTTATAACGTGTATCCCCAATCTTTCTATGACACCAATGGTGACGGCATCGGTGATTTGAAGGGGGTGGAGGAAAAGCTGGAGTATATTCAGGAACTCGGTTGCAACATCATTTGGATGAACCCGATCTTTGTCAGCCCGTTCCGCGATGCCGGTTACGATGTTTCGGATTTTTACACCGTGGCGCCCCGTTACGGCACCAACGAAGATTTGCGCCGCTTGTGCGCCAAAGCCAAAGAACGCGGCATGCACATCGTGCTGGATCTGGTGGCAGGGCACACGTCGCTTGAGTGCGAGTGGTTTCAGCGCTCGGCGCAATACGATCCCAATGAATTTTCCCACCGCTATGTATGGACCGATTCGGTAGGCGATCTTGGTGACGGAACCTTTATCAACGGGTATTCCGATCGCGACGGTTCGTACATGAAGAATTATTACTACTGCCAACCGGCGCTGAACTACGGCTTTGCCAATCCCGATCCGGCCAAATCATGGCAGCGTGCGGTGGATGATCCGCATTGCATTGCCACGCAGGAAGCGCTGTTGGACGTGATGGATCACTGGACGAAACATGGGGTGGACGGCTTCCGTGTGGATATGGCGTTTTCGCTGGTGAAATACGACTGCGATGAAAAAGAAACCATCAAGCTGTGGCAGAAATTGAGCGCCAAGTTTAAAGAAACTCACCCCGAATGCTTGCTGATTTCGGAATGGAGCTATCCCGAACGGGCGTTGGCTGCCGGATTTGACGTGGATTTCCTCATCCATTTCAACTTGAAGTGTTTTACCACCTTGTTCCGCCACGAAAAAGGGCGTAACGATCGCTTGGATTGGGTTGGTCCCAGCTATTTCCGAAAGGAAGGCGAAGGGGATTTCAGCCTGTTTTATGAAGATTTTGTAGATCAGTTGAACAAGACCAAGGGTCTCGGTTATATGTCGGTGCCCACCGGTACGCACGATCTGCCGCGTGTGGCCTGGGAACGTGACGAAGAGGATCTGCGCGTGATTCAGACGTTTATTTACACCATGCCCGGTATTCCGCTGATCTATTACGGCGATGAGATCGGCATGCGCTATTTGGAAGGGTTGCGTTCGGTGGAGGGCGGTTATCGTCGCACCGGGTCGCGTTCGCCCATGCAGTGGTGCGCCGGCAAAAACTTCGGTTTCTCCACCGCCGATACCACCTATATCCCGTGCGATCCCTCGCCCGATGCTCCCACCGTGGAAGCGCAGCAAAACGATCCCGATTCACTGCTCAACCACGTCAAGACCATGACGGCGCTGCGCCGTGCACACCCGGCTCTGCAGGAAGACGGTGAATTTGAGGTGATTGGCGGCAGCTATCCGGCGGTGTATGAGCGCCGTGCCGGTGAGGAACGTATCCGTGTGATCATCAATCCCTCGGCGCGCGAATACACGCTGGAGATCCCGCAGCCGAAAGAAATTTACGTTTCGCGTAACGTGGAAGTCAGCGGTACCACCGCCACGGTGGGCGGCTGCAGTTATCTCGTTATTAAAATATAATAATTCATCGTCTCTTTGGTTAACCTACCAACGAGGTGATAACTATGAGCGAAGAAGAGAAAGAAACCGCATGTCCTGAAACACATGAAAGCCGTGTGTTGCAAGAACAGTTGAAGGATGTGGTGGAAACGGGTGCGTTGGTCACCGACAATGGCCGCCACACCATTCACTGTTTAACGGTGATTGGGCAGATCGAAGGGCACTACGCGTTGGGCAGTGATAACAAAACCACCAAATATGAGCACGTGCTGCCGCAACTGGTCGCGATTGAGGAAAGTGCCACTATTGAAGGGGTGCTGATCCTTTTGAATACGGTGGGCGGTGATATTGAGGCCGGCCTTGCGATTGCCGAAATGATCTCCGGTATGCGCAAACCGACGGTGTCGCTGGTGCTGGGTGGCGGTCATTCCATCGGCGTGCCGTTGGCAGTGTCTGCCAAACGGTCGTTTATCGCCCCTTCGGCTACCATGACCATTCATCCCGTGCGCACCAACGGCCTGGTGCTTGGGGTGCCGCAGGCGTTTCGGTATTTTCAGCGTATGCAGGAGCGCATTACCCGTTTTGTGTGTGAACATTCGCGCCTGTCACAAGCGCGGTTTGAAGAACTGTGTAACAGCACCGATGAGCTGACCACCGATATGGGCAGTGTGTTGGACGGACACGACGCGGTACGCGAAGGACTGATCGATGAACTCGGTTCGCTCGGCGATGCGATCGCCGCACTGTACGAAATGATAGAAAATCAATAAAAGGACGGTCGAAACCATGGCAAAGAAAAAAGCAGTCTCGGCAAAACAGGCCAAAAACGGTGCCAACGCGCACACGGCATCACCGCAAAAGGTGGCGGTGGTGCTGCTTGCGTGCGCCATCCTATTTATGTGTGTATTGTTGATTCCGGGGGCCAGCTTGTGGCATTGGATGCACAACGTTCTGTTTGGTCTGTTTGGTTTTTGCGCTTTTTTGGTGCCGGTGATCGCTATATACATTTCGGTGCTGCTTGCCAAAGAAAAGGGCGACGGTGCGGTGCGCCGTCGCGTGCTGCAAGGGGGGGCGCTGTTGCTCGCAGCCGGCAGCACGGTACATATTTTTTCTGCCGACGTGGTGGGCAATTATTTTGAAGCACTCATAACGGCGTATAAAAACGGCACGCACCTATACGGTGCCGGTTTGTGCGGTGCACTGTTGGGTGAGGTGTTTGAACGCCTGCTTTCGGATATCGGTGCTAAAATCGTGTTGGTATTAGTGCTGTTTGTGTTCATCATGTTTGCGACCAAAACCAGTGTGTTGACATTGTTTAAAGCACCGGCTACGGTGGTGAGGAAGGCGCGCGAAAAGGTGGATACCGGAACGGTCGCGCCGACGGTGCAAAAGCAGGTGAAACAGGCGTATGACCAGGAAAAAGAAGTGAAACCCTCGGCTATCGACGTGGATATGGGCGACGGTTACGTCGACGAAGCGACGGCAGAGCCTGCGCCGAAACGCCGCCGCGCCAAGAAATCGGCAGAGGTTGCAAAAGCGGTGGAAGAAAGCCCGGCTGAAAGTGGTGTGGACAACTCCATCAACGGCGAATTGAGCGAAGCAACCGAAAAAGAGGTGTCGCCCACGGCGTATCGCTATCCGCCGATTTCGCTGTTGCGCGAGGTGAAGGCACAAAATGTGGCAGCCGCCCAGCAAGAACAACAGCAAACGGCTGATCTTTTGATCAAAACGCTCAACGATTTCGGCGTGAGCGCACGTGTGGTCGCGGTGTCACGCGGCCCCTCGGTCACACGCTATGAACTGGAACCGAGCGCCGGTGTGAAACTCAGCAAAATCACCGGTCTGGCCGATGATATTGCACTGCGTTTGGCCACCACGGGTGTGCGTATTGAAGCGCCCATTCCGAATAAGGCTGCCGTGGGTATCGAAGTGCCCAATCGCAGCCGTATGTCCATCGGTTTGCGCGAGATGCTCGACGCTCCCGATTTTGCCATGGCAAAGAGCAAACTGACGGTGGCGTTGGGCCGCGATATTGCCGGTAACACGGTGTATACCGACCTTGCAAAGATGCCGCACTTGCTGATCGCTGGCACCACCGGCTCCGGTAAGTCGGTGTGTACCAACATGATGATCCAAAGCGTGCTGTTTCGCGCGTCGCCCGAAGAAGTGCGTCTTTTGCTGATCGATCCCAAAATGGTCGAATTTGGTGTGTATAACGGCATTCCGCACCTGTTGGTGCCGGTAGTGACTGATCCGCGCAAAGCAGCCGGTGCACTCGGTTGGGCGGTGACCGAAATGTTGGCACGCTACAAAGCGTTTGCCGAAAACAACGTGCGCAATTTGGAAGAGTACAATCGCTTAGCGCACAAGAGCGACACCATCAAACCCAAACCGCAGATTTTGATTTTGATAGACGAGTTGGCTGACTTGATGATGGCGGCGAAAAACGAGGTGGAAGATGCGATCGTGCGTCTGGCACAGATGGCGCGTGCCGCCGGCATGCACTTGGTGATTGCCACCCAACGTCCCTCGGTTGATGTTATCACCGGTCTGATAAAAGCAAACATTCCCAGCCGTTTGGCGCTGACCGTGGCGAGTGGTGTGGATTCCCGTACCATTTTGGATTGCAGCGGTGCGGAAAAACTGCTCGGTCGCGGCGATATGTTGTTTATGCCGCTTGGCATGTCCAAACCGATGCGTATTCAAGGCGGTTACGTGGATATGGAAGAGATCGAAGCTGTGGTGGATTTCCTGAAGGATGACGGTGCCGAGGAAATCTATGACGATGAGATTATGCAGGAAATTGAGCGTCAGGCCAGTGCCGCCGGCAACAAGGGGAACGCTAACGGGTCGGATGATAACGGTGAGGACGAGCTTGCCGACGATATGCTGCCGCAGGCGATTGAAGTGGTGATTGATGCCGGCATGGCGTCCACCTCGCTGCTGCAGCGCAAACTGCGTTTGGGCTATGCACGTGCCGGACGCATTATCGATGAAATGGAGCGTCGGGGCATTGTGGGACCCCACGAAGGCAGCAAGCCGCGGCAGGTGCTGATTACCCGTCAGCAATGGATGGAAATGAACGCGCTGCGCGACGATTTTACAGAATAAAGGAACACATGTTATGCCGTTTTTACCTTTGACAACCGAAGAAATGCACGCACGCGGATGGAACGCGGTGGATATTGTGCTGGTGACGGGAGATGCCTATGTGGATCACCCCAGTTTTGGCACGGCTATCATTTCGCGTGTGTTGGAGGATGCCGGCTTTCGGGTGGCTATTCTCTCGCAGCCGCAGGGTCCCGATGACCTTGCGGCCTTTGGCCGTCCGCGCCTCGGTTTCTTTGTCAACGGCGGTAATATTGACTCTATGGTGGCACATTCCACAGCGGCCCG
>JAZODN010000037.1:0-19022 GCA_045597045.1 Acutalibacteraceae bacterium | reverse complement strand
ATGATATAGCCGTGATCGTTCAAATGATCGTCAAGGGCAGCGCAATAGACAGATACATCGGGGTGTGCTGTAGTCAGTGCCGCCAAACCTTCGGGCGCGGCGATGATACACATGAATTTTACACAGCGCGGATGACGGGTTTTGATTTGTGTGATCGCATCAATGGCAGAGCCGCCCGTTGCCAGCATCGGGGCGAGCACGATCACATCGCGTTCTTCAATATCACCCGGCAGCTTACAATAGTATTCCACAGGCATCAAGGTTTCGGGATCGCGGTACAAGCCGATGTGACCCACGCGCGCTGACGGCATCAATTCCAGGGCACCGTCCATCATGCCGAGACCGGCGCGCAAAATCGGTACGAACGCTAATTTGCGCCCGGCAAGCTTTTTACATTTGGCTACCGCAATAGGGGTTTGCACGTCCACGTCTTCCAGGGGAAGGTCGCGCGTGGCTTCGTATACCATCAGTTCGGTTATTTCTTGGATAAGACGGCGAAATTCCTTCGAAGGGGTTGTCACATCACGCAGTACTGCCAGCTTATGCTGTACCAGCGGATGGTCTGCCACAAAAACGTTTGCCATAATGATATCCTCCTAACAATTATTTTTCTTTCTCAAGGCGCGCTTTTAATTCGCGCTCTGCTTGCGGTAAGCGTAAATAGATCGGTTGCAGTGCTTCGGCTTTTACGGCGGCGGCAAAGCGCGCTTCTCTTGCCACGCCGATCGCGTGTTGATAGCGCAGGTGCTCGGGTGCTAACAACACGTCCGACAGATCGTCTTTAAATTCTTCGTAGCACAGGCGCGCGCCATCGCCGAACAGCATGATTGGCTGTTTATAGGCCAAAAGTCGGGCTTTTAATTCCTCCAAAGGCAACGCTTCGTCTTTGGTCAAACGGCCGATTGTACCGTCTTCAGAGGAAAAGCAGGCGGTATATACCTGCTTACAGCGCGCGTCCATGGCAGCGCACACCACGCCGCGAAACCCGATTCCCTCTGCGTTGCGTGCAATGGCTGCCAGTGTGGAAACACCGGCGCAAGGAGTGTCGAACGTGAAGGCCAACCCCTTTACGGCAGCAACCCCGATGCGCACGCCCGTGAAGGAGCCGGGGCCGGCTGAAACGGAGAGCAGATCGATATCGCGCACCGTGAGGGCGGTCTGCTTCAATGTTTGCTCCACCATCGGCATTAGCGTTTGGCTGTGAGTTTGGGCGGTGTGATTGTAACTGCTTGCAAGCACGGTGTCGTCTTCCACGATTGCGCAGGAGGACGGGATCGCAGATGTATCGATTGCTAAAATTTTCATATGCTCTCCCCTCCCTCGATTTCAATGCGACGCACGGTTTCCCCTTCGGCGGTGATGGTTACGCGAACGGTGGCATCGGCCGGCAGTGCGGCTTCGATGTTTTCACTCCACTCTACCGCCAAAATACAGCCGGCATCGATATACTCAAAATAACCGGTGGAATACAAATCTTCCCACCCACTGACACGGTACATATCAAAATGCACCAAAGGAGGCGTGCCGCCATATTCGTGTACCAATGCAAAGGTGGGGCTGGACACTTCGGCCTCCAGGCCGAGACCTTTTGCCATGCCGCGAACAAATGCAGTTTTCCCCATGCCCAAACCGCCGAAAAAGGCGACTACCGTGCCACCTTTTAAAGCGGCGGCAAAACGGGCGGCAATCTCTTCGGTTTGCTGCGGGGAATGGCTTTCGTACACCATGGTATCACCTCTAAAACTCAGTGTAACATATTTTTTAAAAAATGAAAAGAGGATATTGCATAGTTTGAAGAAAAACACTATAATGATATACACATCTTGATTGAAAGGAGGGCGTAACTTGAAAAAACTCTCGACCGTTTTTCTGCGTTTTATCCATGGGAGCGATATATTGCTTATTGCTCTATGTACCTTGTGTTCAACCTACGGTGTGTTGCTCGTGTATTCTTCGGGGGCGGCATCCGGTTTTTCCAACCAATTGATAGCGTCTGTCGGCGGTTTGTTCGTGGCGCTGGCGATTTCTCAGGTGGATTACCGTGCGATTTGTCGCTTGTGGCCGGTGTTTGCCGTGCCGACGTTGGTTTTGGTTTCGCTCACCTTCACATCGCTCGGCTACAATGTGGCCGGGACGGATGACACGGCGTGGCTCGGTCTGCCGTTGGGCTCGGATTCGCCGTTTATTACCTTTCAACCTTCGGAACTGTTAAAGATCGTGTTTATCATCACCTTTTCGCTGCACTTGGAAAAGGTGAAGGATTTGATCAGCCGCTTTTCTACTGTGATGCTACTGTGCGTGCATGCGGCGGTGCCGACGTTACTTGTGTTTTTGCAGGGGGACGACGGCACGGCATTGGTCTTTTTGTGTATCTTTGCGGTGATGATGTTCACCGCCGGTGTTCACTGGGGCTATTTTGCGGCAGTGGCCGGCGCGGCGGTGCCGGGTGCTTTTTTGATGTGGCAGGTGCTGGATGAACAAAAACGTGGCCGTATTATGGCGTTGATCCACCCTGAACAGTATCTGGAAACCTACGGTTGGCAGCAGAATCACGCACTCATTTCCATGGGGAACGGCGGCCTGTGGGGTACGGGCTATCTTAAAGGTGGCGCAGTTTCGCTGTATGCACGCAACAACGATTTCATCTTCACCGAAGCGGCAGAGGAATTTGGCCTTATGGGTTCGCTCTTCCTGCTGTTGCTGTTGCTTGGGGTCATTTTCGCGCTGCTGCGTGCCGCGTTTCGTGCACGTGATGAACTTGGCCGTTCGCTGTGTATCGGCATGATGGGATTGATTGCATTTCAATCCATCATCAATTTGGGCATGAATTTGCGCTTGCTGCCGGTTATCGGCATTACCCTCCCCTTTTTCAGCGCAGGCGGCAGTTCGGTGTTAACACTGTATCTCGGTATCGGGTTGATACTCAGTGTCAGTTTTCGAAGTAAGATAAACAATAAGAACAGTATTTTCACAAGGTTTCGGTAAGCAGGGTGCACGCCCTGCTTATTGTTTTGTGGGAACGGGGCGGTATTTTCCGGTGTAATCCGACACGGTGATGCGAATAACGCTGACCACCGAAACCAGCTTTTCGTCGAAGGTGAACTCGCCGCCGCCCGTTTGTGTTTTCATAAAGAGCGAAAGGCAGCGTCGCTTCTCTTCGGTGTCTTCCAAGATTTCAGCCGTGCCGCGGCCCATCAGCGAGTGATACGCCAAGCCGTAACGGCAGGCAATGTCTCCTTCAAACGGTTGAAGGTCACATTCCATCGAAAAGAACACTTTGGGATTTTGGCGCATTACGTCCAGTTTTCGGCCGCGCGGTGCACCGTGAAGATACAGTGTGAGTTTGCCGTCTTCCATCGTGTAGCCGTAATTCATTGGTACGACGTATGGCTCGTCGCCGTCTACAAGTCCCAAATGCAAAACTTTTGCCGCGTCCAAAATGTGCACGATCTCACTCAAATCGGTGATTTGACGTTCGCGTCGGGTCATTCCGTTCATAACCGTTTACTCTCCTTCATAATAGGTGACGTTATCTTTTGTGCGGTATATGCGATTTGTGTCTTTTCCCCATACAGCCAATTTGTCTGAATCGGGATAAATCGTGATGTCGATATCGTGTATCACGCTGAAGTCGATATAGGTAAGCACTGCGGTTTCTGACGTGTTTGTCAACTTGTGTGCGCCGTCGGAATTCGCAGGAAAAAACAATAGATCACCTGCTTTTACCGTGCGCTCTCCTGACGGAGTGCGCACGATCCCTTCGCCGCTGATAATGTAAAAAGTCTCTTCGTTTTTCAAGTGATAATGGTAAGGATAGGCTGATTTTTTAGGGGGAATTTCATATATGCTTACCATCGTTTTTTCGGCATGACCGCGCGGTACAAACTCCCGTTTTGTATATTCGTAATCGGAGTGTTGAGATTTGGTCTCTTTAGTCAGAGATTCGGAGCTTTTATGTAAACTGCTGTCCATCTTTTCCACCTCACCAAACAAACGGAAATAAGCGATATTTTACTTTTTGTTTGTATGCGCGATAGCCTTCCAATTCATTTTCGAGTAACGCTTCTTCTCCGCGGATGCGTTTTGCGATAAGGAACGGATAGAGCAAAAATACGAGAAATGCATAGAGTGAGCCCAATAGCAACGGTATGCTTAAAAACAGCAAGACGGTGGCACTGTACATGGGGTGGCGAACGATACTGTACAATCCCGTATCCACCACCGTTTGGTTAGCCTGTACTTCAACTGTGCGGCTGAGGAATGTGTTTTCACGCAGCACTTCGGCATACACGGCATAAGCCGCGAGAAACAGCAGTGCGGCGGTAATCGTCACCCACCGCGGCAGGGTATACCAACCGAAACGGTGGCCCAACCCGGCTAAAATAAAGCCGAAAACAAACATGATTCCACTCAATTTAATAACGAGATCCTGATCGCGGTGCTTTTCTTTTGCCTGCAAACGTTTTTGAAGTAATAAAGGGTTTTTTACCATCAGCACCACACCGGCGACAAACATCGGCAGGAACAAAAGGATCATAAAAAGCCAACCGTTAAAAAACAGCAGTGTGCCTGCCGGAAGAAAAATCAACAGACCGATCAGCACCGCGCCCAAAACATATTTGAATATGGCTTGAAAAAACAAATTCAGTGTCATGCCGATCCCCTTACCGTTTGACTTTTTTGCTGTTTATGATCTTAACAATGTCTTCTTTATCGATCCATTCTTCGGTGAAACCGCATTCACAGCAGATGTAACGGTTGATATTTACCGTTGAGAAAATGGTATTGCCCGTCATCAGGTTGTTGCCGGTACCGTAAGGACCGGTGTAACCGTCGAAGTGAACGATGTTGCCGGAACGGCATTTAGGGCAGGTTTTTGCGTGTTTCATCTTTCATCCTCCGTTATGGTAATATCCGTGTGCGACGTGGGATTAGACAGGAAGCACACTCTCGAGGGGCGACGGCAACGTGCATTTTGTTGCGCTGATTTATTCCCTACTTAACTGCACAATACACTCCACATGTGCGGTGCGCGGAAACATATCCACCGGTGTGACCTGCTGCGTGTGATATCCCAACTCATCAAACAACTTCAGATCACGTGCGAGTGTGGCAGGGTCGCAAGATACGTATACCACGCGAGAAGGGGCCATTTCGACAATGGTACGGATCACATCCGGTGTGCAGCCTTTGCGCGGCGGATCAATTACCACAACGTCAGGGCGCACCCCTTCGTGACGGAGCTGCTGTGCCGCTTCTCCTGCGTCGGCACACAAAAAACGTGCGGAAGAAACACCGTTGCGTTCGGCGTTGCGTTTTGCATCTTCGACAGCGGCGGCCACCACTTCCACGCCGATCAGCTGCTTTGCTTTATTGGCCATAGACAAACCGATGGTGCCGGTGCCGCAATACAGATCCAGCAGGGTTTCCTCCCCTGTCAGTGCAGCGGCGTCGGCTGCAAGGGAATACAGCACCTCGGCTTGGGTTCGGTTCACTTGATAGAACGAGCGCGGCGAAAGCGAAAAGGTGAGGCCGCACAAGCGGTCTTCGATCATGCCGCTGCCGTAAAGCGCAAATTCTTCGTTCCCTAAAACAACATTGGTATCGGCACGGTTGATGTTGACGACAACAGTGCAAACGCCGTTGATTTGGCACAGACGGGCTACCAGGTCTTCCGTTTGCGGAAGACGGCCGCTTGTGCACACGAGACAAACCATAATTTGACCCGTTGCCTCCCCTTTGCGGATATACACATGCCGCAAAAGGCCGCTGCCGTCGGCCTCGTTATAAGCGATCACTCCGGCGGCATTTCCCCAATCGGCCACCGCGTTTAAAATTTCCTCAAACTCGATCGGTTGCAGCAAACAGTTGCGTTGTGCCACTAACCGATGGCTGCGCGGTGCGTAAAAGCCGAATTGCAGTCCGTCAGGGCCGTTTGCCGCAGGGTACTGTGCCTTGTTACGATAGCGCGCAGGAGTGCTACCCACGATGTCTCGCGGCGCGATATCCAATCCCCCTATGCGGCAAAGCGCATCGGCCACACGTTGCCGCTTATAACGCAATTCCGCCTCGTAAGTGACGTGGCGATACACGCAGCCGCCGCACGGAGCAGATACGGTGCAACCGTCTTGCTCCGTGGGTAGACGGTCTGCCCCTGCCTTGAGCAGCTGTTCCACGCGGCCGTACGCCAGACGCTTTTCCACTTTAACGATGCGGCAAAGAACGCGGTCGCCAACCGCCGTGCAGGGGATGAATACAGCCATTCCTTTTTCGCCGTCTTCAAAATGACGTGCAATGCCGCAGCCTTCGGAGGACATAGCTTCGATGGATAATTCAATCAGTTGATTTTTGGTTAACATGCTGCCCCTCACTCATACAGTGCCAAATATGCGTTCATTTCTTCCTGTGTCAAACCGAAATACATCGGCAGATAGCCGCTTTGGCTGGTGCAGGTTTCGATCAGGTGCTGTTTGGTTTGCGCTGTTTTTTTCTCAATGATACCGCGCAGCGTGCGGCAGTGACTTTCCCACGCCGCCTTGTTGGCGGGTTGTCCCCATTTCGCTGTGTGTGCCTCCATTTCGGGTTCGATTTCGGCAAGCAACCCGTCATAGATCGAAAGCAAGCGTTCGGTTGCAAAGGTAGTGTGCAAATGACGCAGATATTCACGGATAAACGTATCACGGAAGGTGTCGTTTTGCATTAAACCGCACATCAGCGTGGTGTCGAACATTTTGGCGATGCCGTGACCGGCTGGGTTGACCACCTCTTCAATCATGTTCCAGTGATAGGTCGAGGGCGAGAGCGCCCAGTCCATATCGAACATGACCCAACGCCATTTGCCGTCCGACCGCACTTTGTAGTATTTAATATTGCCCGTGTCGGTGTTGTTGAAGAAACTCTCGCAGATCCAGTAGTTGATCAGTTCGTTCACGTCTACCCGGTCGCATACGTATTGATAGTTCGCTTCATCTTTCAAACTGTGGGTTTCCACGAACTCAAGCAACGCTTTGTGAGCATCGTACGAGCCGGACATGATCATGTTGTTGCCTTTGATCATATCCATATCCTCTTCCGGAACGCCGGTGCGGTTGGAAACATAGGCTTCACATATCTTTTCACGCAGATCGTATAAGCCGTAATATTCGCCGTTGATATAGACAACCACGGGTTGGTAGTCCATAATGTCCAGATCCATTTGATCTTTCACGACCATGGCAGTGAAGGCGTCGCGGATGTGGGCGCTGTTGATATCTTGCCCAGAGTTGCGAAGTACCAATTCAGAATAGACGTTGGTGGCAGAGTCCCCGAAGAAGGGATAGCACACTTCGGTTACGCCGTATTTATCGCGCATGTTGATGGAAACGCTCTTTTGGCTCTGTGCACGGCTGTATTGACCGAACACCTTGATGCCGGCGTTGAATTCCAACTGTGCCTGCCCGTTTTCGTCGACGTATTCCACGTGTACGGGGCGTTCCCAATCTTTCCAGTAGTTGGCGCCGACGTGCGGAAAGGTTTCGGTATACCCCGGTCCGTCGGCAAAAATACCGGTGTGGTAGTCATACAAATTGGCAGGGTCGGTCGAAAGGAACATCACCGGCAAGGTGTGACGTGTGCCAACAACATAGCTGCCGGCACTGTCGTCAGAGGGCATATACCCTTCGCGCCACGCTTTGGCACGGATAGTGACGGTTTGCGTTATGGTGATGGGAGCCGTGTAAAGCGGCGACTCCTTAGTGGGGGTGCTGCCGTCGGTAGTGTAATGAATTTCAGCGTTGGGGCAGGTGATGGTAACGCTGCTGCCGGCTTCGGCGTAACCGCTTGCCACGGAAAAGACGGGAGTGGCTACGGGGCCGCGACAGCCGCTTGAGGGATTTTGCGTAGCAGGAGTAGCTGCCGTGAAATAGTACATTTTGTTATCGGTACCGCTGACACGGCCGCAGGATTGTTTGTCGTCCAGCCGTCCGCTGGTAAAACTGTCGGCCACCACGCCGCTTTTGTCGAAAAGGTAAAGTTTTTCGCCGAAGCGAGTAACACCGAAGGCGGCAAATTGTTCGCCCGTGCTCGCTTTATATTCAGTGGTATCGGCGCCGCAAAAGACCAAAAAATAGCCGCCGGCTTCCAATGTGACATCCGGAAGTGCACAGCCATCGGCGGCCGATTTATTGCCCGAGAGCCTGTATCCCAGAAGGGAGACAGGCTCTGTTGTCGGGTTATACAATTCCACAAAATCATAGGTCTTACCGTCGGAGGCGGCAAGGCCGCTGCGGTTGACCGCCGCCACTTCGTTGATGATCAGTGCTTTGCTCATGGGATACAGTGCGCTGTTGATCTCATCAAAACCGGTCACGTCGTTCACTGCGGCAGGTGTGGTGCGTGCAAAGAACTTCCACGCGCTGCGGTCGGGTGTGCGGCCGTAACTCAAGTTGGAGGTGAGCGCAAAGACGGGTACGCTGTCTGCCACGCGTTTGCCGGTATCATACAACGTGAGAGTGTCTTCTTTGCCGTTCAGGCTAAAGTCGGCGTGCAATTCGCCGCCGTCAACATAGGCGATGGTTTTACCCGAAAGGAACACCAAAAGATACTCGCCGGCCGCCAGTACAACGTCAGGAAAAATCCATTTATCATTCTTGGTTGGGTCATCGGAGAGCGCAAAACCTTGCAAACTCACGGCGCTTTCGCCGTAATTATACAATTCAACCCAGGCCGAAAAATCGCCGTCGACATCTGCCAACGTCACCGTATCGGAGGTGGTGTATTCGTTGATACACACCGTTGCGGCAGAAGTGGACACGCTGGGTTGTGCCGTGTCGGTTTTGAGTCCCGAATTGGCTGCACCCGGTGTGGGAGATGCAAAATATACCGTGCTGCCCACTGCGTTACTGCCGCAGGTCAGGTTTTCGCCCAAATTGAGGATATCTACCTTTGAGAGGATGTTGCCGTCGGGGGTGTAAAGATATACCGTCTCCCCCGTTGCTTTCAAAGAAAACGGCAGGTGCACGGTGCGGTTGGCAATGTCCACCGTGTTTTTGCCGGAGGCGTAAACCACCCAAAATTCCCCTGCTTTAATGGTGATGTCCGGAAACACGAAACGCGTGGGTTGATTGGCATCGTCGGTCATGGAGAAGCCGGTAAGATTGATGTCCTTGGCAGAGGGATTATACAACTCCACCCAATCGGAATAATCACCGTCGGGATCGGCCAAAATGCCGTTGTTTTGCGCCATTACCTCTGAAATGCAGAGCGTGGATGTGTTGGCCTTTGAAGGGGTGCAGCCCGAGAAAACACCCAACAGCATGGCTAAAATTACAAAACATATCACAAGGCGCTTCATATACGGATTCTCCTTTTATGATTTTATGCGAAGTAACAGATAGGACAGTGCGGCTGCAGCCAAGGCTAAAAGAGACGTGCAGACGCCTTCGACCACGCTTGACGGTTTGGGTAACACGGCCAATACCGAGCCCACCAGCATGCCGAGCACAGCGAAGCTGACCCAACCGTAGGCAATCTTATAGAGTTGACTCATCAACCGTGCGAACAGTATAAAGGTTGCACAGAAGCCGAGCCCGAGCAGCAGCATGCGCGGAATATCCCATGCAACCACCGTCGCCAACATTGGCTGATACAGCCCCAGAGCCATCAGCACGAAGGAAGCGCTGGTGCCCGGTAACACGCTGCCGAGACCCAAAATGACGCCGCATAAGAACATGAGCCAGTGCGACGGTGCGGCGATAGCGGTATATTGCAGTTCATTTAAGGTGGTTATCCAGTACACGGCGGCAGCGCACGGTACGGCGGCAAGCAAATATCGCCGGCGAAAGCCTTCCCGTGCTGCGGTGCGGATCACCGACGGAAACGTGCCGCCGATTAAACCGACAAACACCGCACAGGTGAGTGCGGCGAACCGGAAAAACAGGTGATGGATCAAACGGCCGAACAGCAGCATGCCTGCCGCTGCACCGAGACCGAGTGGCAGAAGAAATGCGAGCTTTTTTTGCATGTCTTTAAACAACGTGGCAATCGCATCGGTAATCGGTTGATACAGTCCGAAGATCACGGCGATCGCGCCGCCGCTTACACCGGGAGCGATGGCGGCAACGCCCATAAAGAAGCCGGTGAAAATCAGGAGAAGAAACGAACGACAGCGACTTTTGGGCATACCGTTCTCCCCCTTCTTTACAATTCACTATATTATACCGCGTTTCGTGTTGCTTTGCAAGGGCTGAAACTGCAAAATTTCACGTTTTGAGTTGAAAAATGAGGACGGCACCCGTCATGGGACGGGTGCCGATGGGTATAGAGGTTATTCAGCGGCGTTTTTGAAAGTAAACGCGCCTTCCTTTGCGTCAAGAAAAACGGTGTCGCCGGCTTTGAAATCGCCCTCCAATAGGTGTTCGGCCAGCGGATCTTCAATTTGTGATTGAATCGCACGGCGCAGGGGGCGAGCACCGAACACCGGATCAAACCCGGTTTCGGCAATCTTTTCGATTACCGCGTCGCTCACCGAAAGACGTATATCCATGCCTTCCAGGCGATCTTCAAGACTGCGTAGCATGCGACGTGCGATTTCTTGAATGTTTTCGCGTGTGAGCTGATGAAATACAATGGTATCGTCAACACGGTTTAAGAATTCGGGGCGGAAGATCTGTTTTAATTCCTTCATCACATTTTCGCGGATTTGCTTCGCTGTGGTGTCGGTGTCGTTTGCTTCGCCGAAACCGAAAGATTTTTTTGTTTCGGTAATGCGTCGTGCACCCACGTTGAATGTCATGATGATGACGGTGTTTTTGAAATCGACACGGCGACCTTGCGAGTCGGTTAAAATGCCGTCTTCCAAAATTTGCAGCAGCATATTGAACACGTCGGGATGCGCCTTTTCGATCTCGTCAAACAGCACGACGGTGTAGGGCTTGCGGCGGATCTTTTCGGTTAGCTGTCCCCCTTCGTCGTACCCGACGTAACCGGGCGGTGAGCCAACTAAGCGTGATACGGTGTGTTTTTCCATATATTCCGACATATCCAGCCGGATCATGGCGTTTTCATCGCCGAACATGGCGGCAGCAAGCGCTTTGCACAACTCGGTTTTGCCCACACCCGTGGGGCCGAGGAAAATAAAGGAGCCGATAGGACGGCGCGGATCTTTTAAACCCACGCGGCCGCGACGAATGGCACGGGAAACGGCAGAGACCGCCTCTTCTTGCCCAACGATTCGTTCGTGCAGAACGGTTTCCATATGCAGCAGACGGCGGCTTTCTTCCTCCGTCAGTTGCACCACCGGCACACCTGTCCACCCCGAAACGATAGCGGCAATTTCCTCGGCGGTTACCGCGCCGCTGATACCGGCATTTTTTTCCTGCCATGCGTCTTTTTGCTCTTGCAGCGTTTTTTGCAGCTGCTTTTCTTCATCACGCAGCTGTGCAGCACGTTCAAAATCCTGCTCGTTCACCGCCGCCTTCTTTTCCTGCTCCAAGCGTTTAAGTTCCGCTTCTATCTGTTTTAGATCGGGTGGTGTGGAAAAGGTCTTTAACCGCACGCGTGAAGCGGCCTCATCTACCAAGTCGATCGCTTTATCCGGCAGAAAACGGTCGGAGATATACCGTACCGAGAGTTTTACGGCGGTTTCGATTGCTTCGTCGCTGATCTTTACTTTGTGATGCGCTTCGTATTTGTCGCGCAGACCGCGCAGGATTTGCACGGCTTCTTCGGCGGTGGGTTCTCCTACCGTGACCGGTTGGAAACGCCGTTCCAGTGCAGCGTCTTTTTCGATGTGTTTGCGGTATTCATTGAGTGTGGTTGCGCCGATCACCTGCATCTCGCCGCGCGCGAGCGACGGCTTTAGGATGTTGGCTGCATCCACAGCCCCTTCTGCCGCACCGGCGCCGATCAGCGTGTGGATTTCATCTATGAACAGAATGGTATTGCCTTCGGCCTTCACTTCGTCAATGGCGTTTTTGATGCGCTCTTCAAAGTCACCACGGTATTTTGTGCCGGCCACCATACCCGTCAGGTCCAAAGCGACCAAGCGCTTGCCTTGCAGCAGATCCGGCACTTCATCGGCCGCGATATTTTGAGCTAAACCTTCGGCGATGGCGGTTTTACCCACACCGGGTTCACCGATCAGGCATGGGTTGTTTTTGGTGCGGCGCGAAAGAATTTGAATGACACGCTCAATCTCTTGTGTGCGTCCGATCACGGGATCGATTTTTCCTTCACGCGCCATGGCGGTCAGATCGCGGCCGAATTGGTCTAACGTGGGTGTTTTACCTTTTTTTGAACCTGCCGTGCCGTGGTTAGACTCTGCAGATACCGAGGAAGACGTACCGATCATACGGGAGATCCCCTCTTTAAGTTCGTCGGTGCGCGCGCCAAGCGCGGTGAGCAGACGCACCGCGACGCTGCTTTCGTCTTGCAGTATAGCCGATAACAAATGCTCGGTGCCCACGTACCCTTGTTGTAAAGCGGATGCTTCGCGCACTGCCAGTTCCAACGAGGTTTTTACACGGGGTGTGAAGTCTTGCGGCGAAAGACGGCTGCGTTGACCGCTGCCCCCCGCCTTGGCAATGTTTTCAGCATATTCGGCTGCCGTGATCCCTTGTTCGGCAAGGGTGGTGGCGGCTACACCGGTACCTTCGCGCAGCAGTCCGAGTACAAGATGTTCGGTTCCGATGTAGGTGTGTCCCAACTCTTCTGCCGCAGCAATCGCAAGATTCAAGGCGTTGTTTGCTTTTTCGGTAAAACCTTTGAAACGATACATCGTATGGATACTCCTTTCTGTTAGCTCAACGTTTTGCGCACCATGGCAGCGCGTGCGGCGTCCCTTGCCGCAGCGTCCATATCTTCACGCGCAGCTGTCATAACTGCTGCCGGCTGCACATCGTACATTAATCCGTTTATTGTGTCTAACGATACCGTGTTGATCAGTTCGGCGGCAATTCCCACGCGCAGATAGGAAAGCAGCTTCATCGACTCATCGTGCGAGAGAAGTCGCGCATTTTGTAAAATGCCGAGCGAACGGAACACGCGATCGGCAAACACGGGGCTTTTGGCAGCTTCTTCGCGTGCGGCGCGTTCCTCTTTTACGATTTGTGCAACGATACCTTTTAAATTATCTATAGCGGCTTGCTCGGAAATACCTAATGTCACTTGGTTGGACAATTGATACAGTGCGCCCTCGGAACGGCTGCCTTCGCCGTACATGCCGCGAATCGTCAATCCCAGCTTGGAAACGGTGTTGGCGAGTTGCTGCACCATTCCGCGCTCTTGCAGAGCCGGCAGATGCAGCATTACCGAAGCACGCATGCCGGTGCCGAGATTGGTCGGGCATTGTGTAAGGTAGCCTAAACGTTCGTCAAAGGCGAAATGCAGGGTGTCGTCCAGCAGTGTATCAATGGTATCCAATCGGCGATACAGTTCATCCGGCTGTAAACCGGCCCCCATCGCCTGCAGACGAAGGTGGTCTTCTTCGCACACCATTAAACTCAGGCTTTCATCCTCTGCCAACAGCAAGCCGCTGCCTTCGGTGCAGGCGGCAAAAGTCGGGCTGATGAGATGGCGCTCCACCATCGCCTGCGCGTCACGCTCCAACATGTTTTGCATGTCAAGATATTCCCATTTTTCGGTGCTCTGCTGTAACGCACTGCGTACCTTTTGACACACTTCCCGACGTTGCTCAACAGTCATGCAAGCCGGAAAGGGATAACCCGGCAGATTGCGCGCCAAGCGAATACGGGTGCTGATGACCACGTCGCCCTCGTTGCCGTTTTGGCGATACCATTGTTTACGCACGGTCGGCACCCCCTTCTAACGCGCGAATGCGATCGCGCAGTTCGGCACACTTTTCATATTCCTGTGCAGTAATCGCCTCGTTCAATCGGCGCCGCAGATCTTCTAATTCACGTTCGGTGCGCACGGCGTTTTCGGTGCCTGACGGTACTTTGCCCACATGTCCCGTTTTGCCGTGGATGCGTTGCACCGACGGTAACAGACGGTCATAAAAGGTGGTGTAACAGGTAGGGCACCCTGCTTTACCCGAAGCGGCGATTTCGCGGAAGGTCTTTCCGCATCCGTTGCAGCGCACGGTATCGGCCGCGTGACGGGCAGAAGGTTCTGCAAACAGGCTGCCCCAAAATGAGCCGAGATCAAAACCGCCCACGCCAGCGGCACACGTGGCGCACAGGCGATATTCGGTGGTGACGCCGTTCACAGTTCGCTTTACATACGTAGTGGCAGGATGTTTGCCGCATTTTTGACATAACATATTGATCCCTCCTATCAAGAATCCGCTAAGGTGGTTAACATTTGTTTGAGCAAAGCGGCGCGCAGCCGGTCGCGGTCGCTTACTGCAACGGTGCGGTACGCTTTGTCTGATAATGCGGCGCCGATCATACGAGCCGTTTTTTCCTCCAACACGCGCCGATCCACTAAATTTTGCAAAATGGCGTTGGCGGTGACGGCGGAAAGCGCGTCGCCAACCGAGTTTACAATATGCATCAGCGCTGCTTGTGCTGCGTTGTAGCGAATGCGCTGTACGCGGATATAACCGCCGCCGCCGCGACGGCTTTCCACAATATAACCTTGTTCCGGTGTGAAACGGGATGTCAGCACATAACTGATCTGACTGGGGACGCAGCCCAGTTCTTCGGCAAGCAGGTTACGCTGCAGTTCGGCAGCGCCGTCCTCTGCTTGTTCTAATCTATGAAGAATATAGGCGGTAATTTCATCACTTATGCGCACGGTTTCCTCTCCTTTTCTGTTTTGTGACTTTATTGTACCTCAAAAGTCAAAGAAAGTCAAGGACTAAAAAAGTCAAATTTGACCTTCTTAGTCCTTTTGCCGTTCTCAAAATACGGAATATCTCTTAAATGCTATTGTTTTCTCGTGTTTTCTTGCAAAATCTTGCGCATTCATTTTTCTGTCACCCGATGCGGTGGGGTTACATAGTATGGGGTGTAATCCTCCCGCAAGGGAGAGAATTAAAGGAGGAACTTAGTATGTGTTTGTCTAACCTGTTCTGCGGCAACGATTGCACCTGGGCGTGGATTCTGTTCATTGTGGGGATTTTGCTGCTGCTTGAAAACAACTGTGGCGCCACGAACGGCGGTTGCGGCAACACCGTGAACAACGGCTGTGGCTGTGGCTGCGGCGGTTGCTGCTGATACTTCTCACAGGGTCGGTGCGCACGCATTTGTCGGGCGCACCGACTTCTCTTATTTCGGCAATTTGACAAAACGGCGTTTTTGCGCTATAATCGGAAATGTCCGAAAGGAGTAAGGAGGTTTTTTATGAGCGAAACAAATCAACAATTTAACGAAATGAACGAGTCGGTTACTGTTGAAGAACGCAAACGCTGGGGCTTTTTCGCCCTGCCTTTTACATTTACCGTTTACCGCTTGAGCAACAAAAAGCTCACCGTGCAAAGCGGCTTACTTACCACACATGAAGACGATATCCTCCTCTATCGCATTATGGATACGTCGATTTGCCGCACCTTGTGGCAAAAGTTGTTTGGTCTCGGTAGTGTGCGTGTGGCAAGCAACGATCAAAGCCTGCCGGAGTTGGTGATCAAAAACATTCGCAACGCGCGTGAGTTCAAAGAACTTTTGGATGAGCGTGTGGAGCGTGAACGTTTGCGTATGCGTGTGCGCACGGGTGAATTGTTGGACGGCGACGAAGAGGCGTTGGATTTTGACGGTATGCACAGCGATTTAGAATCGTAATAGCCAAAAGAGTGCGGAAACAAAAATTTCCGCACTCTTTTTATATGTTCAGTTCGCCGGCATCCAGCATGGATTGTGCTGCAAGGAGAACTCCCATTTGGCCGGACGGGAAGTTGATGCCGCCTTGCATATAAGCGGCAAACGGCGGCCGTAAGGGGGCATCGGCCGACAGTTCGATTGAGGCGCCCATGGTAAAAGCGCCGGCAGCCATGATTACCGGACTGTCGTAACCGGGCATGTCCCACGGCTCCGGTACCACAAAGGCGTCAACGGGGGCGCCGCTTTGCATACCTTGGCAAAAAGCGATCAGTGCCTTTTCGTTTTTCAGTTTGACCACCTGCACAATGTCGGCGCGCGGTGCGTCGACTGTCGGTGAAACCTCATAACCGAGTTCCTCCATCAGCGCTGCGCAGTAGACGGCGGTTTTCAGTGCCTCCCCCACCACGTGCGGTGACTGGAACAAGCCCATAAACAAGGTGCGGTTGTGACCGAGTGAGGCGCCGATCTCACGCCCAAGACCCGGCGTGGTCATTCGTGCGGCGCACAGCTCCACCAGATCGCGGCGGCCGCAAATGTAACCGCCGTTTTCGGCAATGCCGCCGCCCGGGTTCTTAATCAGCGAACCGGCCATGATATCTGCTCCCACGGCCGAAGGCTCTTGCTTTTCCACAAATTCGCCGTAACAATTATCCACAAATATAATGATGTCGGGGCGCACCGCGCGAACAGCGTCGATCACCTCGCCGATGGCGGCAACCGAGAGTGAATCGCGAGTATCGTAGCCGCGTGAACGCTGTATATGCACCACTTTAACGGTGGGTTCTTCACGCAGTGTTTGTTGAATGGCGCTCAAATCGGGTTTGCCGTTCGAAAGCGGTACTTCACGATAAGTAATGCCGTGCTCTTGCAACGAACCGGCGGCACCCGTTGTGCCGATGACGGTTTGTAGAGTGTCATACGGTGCGCCGGTGGCCGCAAGCACCATGTCGCCTGCACGCAAAAGTCCGAACAGCGCCACGGAAATGGCGTGGGTACCGGATAACAGATAGTGACGTACCAGCGCATCTTCACAGCCCATTGCTTCGGCAAACACCGCATCCAACACGTCGCGGCCGCGATCGCCGTAACCGTAGCCGGTAGTGGCGGCGAAATGGCTTTCGCTCACCTGATTGTGAATAAATGCCGCGAGCACTTTTTGCTGATTATACGCGGCATTTTCTTCAATGCGCGCAAAGGCGGCAGCTGCACGCTTCATAGCACGGGCAGATACGTCGCTCAAACGCGGATCAATTTGAAAAAAGGGAGTATCCATACGTTATTCCTTTCCTTTAAAGACCTTTCCCCATTCCCCACACGTAATAAACCCCAGGTGCTCATACAACCTTTTCGCACTATCGTTTTTTGGAGAGATATACACGACTTTTCCCTCGGATTCGAGTGCGTGGGTGAGCGTGCAGACGCACGCAGATGCGAAACCGCGTCCACGTGCCGTGGGATGGGTGGCAACAGCGCCCAATAAAACCGCCGTGTGACATTCGGCTACGGTCATGGCGCAGGAGAGCGCGATGTCCTTATTGCACACCGCCCGCGCATGAAACCGTCCTCGCCGCATGCGGTGGTGTACATCGGCATACCAGCTGTCGAACGGCGGAACCGCTTCTTGAAAGACATTGCTTATCAGCGGATAGAGCCGTGCCGGCGGCAATTCCGACGTTTCGCCTTGCGGCGCGACCGAAGCGGCACGCATAACAGATCCGCATGCGGCAGCGGTGCCCCACAAAGCGGCAAGTTCCCGTGCAACGGCACCGTCGGTGCGTACCGTGTGCACATCGGGTGACATGGATAGAAACGTTGCCCATTCATCGCTCAAGGCTGCGCAATGCAGGGTGGCTACGCCTTCGGCCGACATCAGCACACCGCCGTTATCATCCGACCAAAAGCGGCAAAACGGGCGCTCGGTGCCATAGACTATCGCCGCCGCAAGGATACGCAACGAAGCTTCGCTTGACGGAGTGAGTGATGCGAGTGCTGCGGAATCGGCACTGCGAATCATATCTCTGTCTCCGGCAGTGTTTCGGCCAGCAGGCGCAACAGACGACGCGTTTCTTCAATATCGCTGTGCGCGAGCACGCTGCCTGCAGAGTGGATATAGCGGCAAGGCATGGAAACCGCCGCCACGCGAGCACCGCAACCGGCCGTTTGTATACCGCCGGCATCGTTGCCGCCGGCCACGGTGGTCTTGGTTTGCGTTTTGATGCCGTTGGCATCGGCCAGTGCGCGGATGTGCTTATACAGCGGTTGGTCATAGAAGGTGCGGCCGTCCATGAAAGAGACCACAGCGCCGTCGCCCATATGACAAACCTCTTGGCCCGGTTGGGTGCCGGCGATATCCGAAGCGGTGGTGGTTTCCACCGTTACCGAAATGTCGGGCTGCATGGTAAAGGCTGCCACCGTACCGCCGCGCAGACCGAGTTCTTCCTGCACGGTGAAGGCCAGCTGAATATCAAACGGCAGCGGGGTTTCTAAAATGGAGAGTAACAAAGCACATCCTGCACGGTCATCCAAAGCGCGCGCTTTGAAGCGATCGTTAAACAACGGTGTAAATTCGCTGTCGAACACCACCGCGTCACCGATGCTGACCACCGTTTCGGCCTCCTCGCGCGAGGAGGCGCCGATATCGATCATCAGGCGATCCTTAGGTATGGCACGGTTTTTCTCGTCGGCGGAACAAAGGTGCAAGGCGCCGCAGCCGATCACTCCCATGCGGCCGTTCACCGTAACGGTGCGTCCAACCAACACTTTTTCATCGATACCGCCGGCGGTGGCGAAGCGCAGCATGCCATCTTCGGTGATGTTGGTCACCACCAAACCGACTTCGTCCATGTGCGCGTTAAACAGCACACGCCGTTTGCCGGGAGCCGCACCCTTGACTTCGACCAGCAAGTTGCCAAGTGGGTCAACCGTACAACTGTAATCGTTGGGATATTCCTTCAGGGCGGTGATGATGTAATCGCGTACCGCTGTTTCGTAACCTGAAATCCCTTGCAAAGCAACCAATTCTTCCAGATGCTTTAACATGCGTCTGCACTCCCTTCCTTCACAAATGCAGCCATCAAACGGCCGGTGTTTTCGATATCGGTAAGATCCGCAACCTCAACGGGGGTGTGCATATAACGCAGCGGAATCGACAGCAGCGTTGTCTTCACACCGTTGCGTACAATGCCGATCTTATCGGCGTTGGTGCCGGTTGAACCGCCCATGCCTTCATATTGGAAGGGGATCTCGTTTTCGGTAGCAAGACACACA
>JAZODN010000036.1:0-29219 GCA_045597045.1 Acutalibacteraceae bacterium | reverse complement strand
CCCCATTGTCTGTTATTATACTACACATTTGAGGCAAATTCAATACACAAAAAAGGAAAAAAGGGCGTTTGAGAACGCAGAAAAAGTGGGCACTTTGCCATTACACAAAAAACGTTATACCAGTTCCACCAAAATATCGTGGGTGGCATTGTCGGCAAATGCCGGGATCACGTTCCCCGCCGTCGCGTGGCCATCCACCGTAAGTTTTACCGTGGTGCCGCCGCGATTTTCAATGCGGATGTTCAGCACACTGCCGCGATACGGTCTTTGCGCTTCCACCACATCCCACGAGGGCGGCAAATTCGGGCGAATGGCAAGGCCATCGAATTCACGGGTAATGCCGAGCACGCCTTCATAGTAGTCACGCAGCCCCCAAGCGGAGGAACCCGTTTGCCACGAAAAGCCGACCACCATGTCTTCGTTCACGTGCTTGCCGAAGCAATTGGTGAACACATACGGCTCGGTAGTGGTTTTTTCGCTGGGGTTTGCCGCGCCGCCGGGAATCATTTTGAGCAGCGTAGCCACTGCCTGTTCACCACGACCGAGTTTGCAATCGGCCATCACCTTAAAGGCGCAAGCGTGATTATAGATACCGCCGTTTTCATACACACCGGGCGGCATGGCAGACATGCGCCCCACTGCCGGATCGTACTTGCGATACGGGGGCGAACAGATCGGCACGCCGCACTCCGTTTCCATGCCGTCCACCGCACGAAGGATCAACGGCAAACGATCGGCAGGAATCATATCCGAAAGAATGGCCCACACCTGCGGATTGACATAAATATTACCGCCGTTTTGGGAGGTCTTATCCCCCACCGTACCGAATTTGCTGAACGCGCGAACATAATAGTCGCCGTTAAAAGCCACCGCGTTGGTGTGTGCCGCCAGTTTTTCGCGGAAATCCGTCAACAGATTGGCACGCACCTCATCGCCGCGGCGACGGGTCAGTTCGATCAGCTGACCGAAGGAAAAGCAGATCAGCATCGCCATAAACACCGATTCGGCGGTATCGTCGGGAATGTTCAGTGCATCGTTCCAGTCGGCGTGGTGAATACGCGGCATGCCGTGAGGACCGTAGTTATCCTCACGCATAAACCAGTCGGCCGCCATCTGCAGGTGTTCATACACCGTGGCCTCTCCGCCATCAAAATAAGGAATCACCTCATCGCAAAAAGCGATGTCTCCGCTTTCCTTAATGTATTCACATACAGCCATCACAAGCCAGGTAGACGGATCGGAATAGGTATCCGGCTCACGCCAGCCGATCGCCCAGGTAAGCAGGGAGTGTCCGTCGGCGCACTGATTGGCCAAACAGTCCGACACCGCTTTACGTGCCAGTTTGGTGTCGTAATTCAGCATGCCGAGCACGATCTGCGCGTTATCGCGCACCGCTTGCTTGCCAAGCATGCAGTAACTGACCTGTTTTTGCACCCAAAAGTTCATCAGATTGTTGATGCGCTCTTCGGGGCAGACGGTGCGCAGGTCGCCGAACTTGCGCACACCTTTTTCATACAAATTCTCAAACGCAGCGGCGGCCTTTGCAAGCAATTCCGCCTTGCGCGAAGCGACTGCCGACGGATCGGACGGCGCAAAGCCGAAGACATAATAGATCGTTTTTTCTTCTCCTGCTGCAAGTGTCACTTTGTTTTGCAGAATACCGCCGCGCGCACGTACCGCTGCATGGGTGCATTCCAAATCGCGGTTTTCCTGCAGCACGCGCGGTACGGCATAGCCGCCTGCCGTGCCGAAGAAATGCTCAAGCCGCCCTTCGAATGCCGCCACCGGCGCAGAAGACATCACGTATCCGCTGAAAATATCGTCCGGCATGAAGGGGCTGATCAGTTGGCAAAACAGCGTTTCCGTATCTTTCAGCCACATGGTTGCGCCCGTGTTCGCAGCATAATAATACCGCGATTGGGTAAATCCGTTCAGATTCAGTTGTGAAAACGCAAACGCACTGATATCGCGCGAACGGTCAGACTCATTTTTCAGCGTGACCTGCCACACCTCGGCAAGCTCATCTTCCAGCACCGTCACACACTGTGTGGCAAAAATGCCGCCGCGGCGGGAAGAAAAACGGCTGAACGAAAGGCCGTGTTCGCAGCAATAATCCTCCACGGGACGGCAGGTAGGCGCACAAGCGATATTCCAGTAATCTCCCGTTTCATCGTCGCGCAGATACATGCAAGAAGGCGTACCTACATCGGTCAAAAACACTTTTTCGGACGTGTCGCGCAAGAGCCACGATACCGAACCGCCGACGTGGGTGGTCATAGTCAGGAAGAAACCTTTTTCGGTTTCGTTCCACATATAGTTCTCCCACTTACGGCCCGTTTCGGCGGTGGTGGTGTAAAAGCTGCCGGTCTGCTTATCAAAACGGTAATTCATTGTTTTTCCTCCTTACAATGTAACGGTTATTGTTTCACCCGACTTTACGCACTTCAAATGCCCGTCCACATCAAACCACACGTCGGTGGCGGTGGGGTTGTGCACCATGGTGCCATCAGTGGAAAACACCAGTGCTTCATACGCCTTCACGTAAGCATATATCTCGCCGTTCGTGGCATACCACGTGTCCTCACGTTGAGCCAAGATGTCGCACAGCGTTTGCATATGCTCCCAATTGTTGTGCGTGGTAAATTCGTAACTGTGCCCCCACAAATAAAACAGGCGCGGATGACGCCGCGCGTTATACGCCTGCGTCTCCTTCAAAGCGACAAATTCTTCGGCATAGGCCATTACGTTTGGATTGTTGTGGTGCGCCGTGGGCATCCACGCATACCAATCGGTAGGCAGCTCGAAACGGTTATTATCTCCTGCCAGCGTGCGTGCATAGGTGATGCCGAGCGCTTTCAGATAGCCCTTTACATCTTCGTATGTATGATCCCCCTCAAAACGGGTGATTCCCGTATCGGGGTAAGCCATGCCGCGCACGATACAGCCGAACGCCTTTTCCATCGCCGCACGGCAATTCAACACGTCGCGAATACCATCGGCAACGCTGATCACACCCGATGCGCGATGCCACTCACCGTGCACCGCCACCTCATGCCCCAAACGCACGATGCTTTCCTGAATTTCTTCCGGCGAGAGACGGTCGGTGACACGGCCGAGCGTGCCCCACATACCGCTGTTTACATTGAACGTTCCTTTTAATCCGCGTTCAAACAGCAATTTTGCCAACCGCTTATCTTCCGTCACGCCGTCGTCATAACTGAAGGTGACTGCTTTAAACTTCCCTCCGGGGAAACGCAAAAACCGATACCTCATTTTTATCTCCTTTACAAAACGAGCGTTTCGCCCGCTTTTACACAATACACCTGACCGTCCACGTTGAACCACACGTCGGTTACGGTGGGGTTATATACACGGCGGTGATCCGCGGAATATCGGAGTGATTCCCACGCCTTCACATAGTTATATATCTCACCGTTGGTGGCATACCACGTGTCGTCCTTACCGCCGATCTCTCGGCACACATACTCCAACACATCCCAGTTCTTATCATTCTCAAACTCGTAACTGTGCCCCCACATCGAGAAAAGCCGCGGTTCTCGGCAGGCGATGTATAGCACTTCTTCCTGTAACGCGACAAAACGGTGAACATATTCCGCCACGTCGGGGTTTTGAGATTTGACCGACGGCATCCATTGGTACCAATCCTGCGGCAGTTCAAAGTCGAAATTATCGCCGCCGGCCACGCGACAATAGTCGATATCCAGCGAGCGAAGATACTCTCGCACCGTTTCGTAATCACTGCCCACTCCGAAACGGGTCGTATCGGGATATGCCATGCCGCGCACCATACAGTCGAACGTATTCTCAAGCGCCATGCGGCAATCCAGCACCTCGCGAATCCCTTCGGCAGGGCGAATCATTCCAAGCGCGCGGTGATGCGCGCCGTGCACCGCAATTTCGTGTCCGGCATCCAGCAGGCGGGTCTGCACATCCTTGGCCGTCATATGCCCCTCGGCGCCGAGATTCACGTTGCCGATATTGAACGTACATTTCATACCGTAGCGACCGAGTGTTTCTGCCACACGTTTATCATGTACCGTACCGTCATCATACGTGAGAGTCACTGCTTTGAACTTCCCCTCGGGGAAGCGCATAAAACGATACTTCATAAAACCGCCTCCTATTACAGCAAGTATACTACATTTCCTATAATTTGGCAACAAAAAACAGCGGATTTTTCCGCTGTTTTTTGTTCGAATATGTACTTTTTATTTCTCGCTGAAGATAACCGTCAGATCGGGGTGCAGTTGCAAGATCGACGCCGGCACTTCCGGGGTGATAGGCCCAAACAGCGCCTTTTCAAGAATCGCCTTCTTACTTTGTCCGTTCGCGATAAGCAGCACCTTCTTCGCCTGCATAATGGACATCATACCCATTGTGATGGCAGAGGTGGGCACATCTTCCTTCTTTTCAAAGAAGCGCGCGTTCGCCTCGATGGTAGAGGGATCCAACTCCACCTCGTGAGTAGCCGCCGTGAAACAATCGTCCGGCTCATTAAAGCCGATGTGGCCGTCGAGCCCGATGCCAAGCAACTGCAAATCAATGCCGCCGAGCGAACGGATGAGCGCATCGTAGCGCGCCCCTTCTGCCGCGAGGTCGGCAGCGCAGCCGTTGGGCACGTGGGTCTTCGCGATATCGATGTTCACTTGACCGAATAGGTTGGTGTTCATAAAATAACGATAGCTTTGGTCGTTGGTGCCGTCCAAGCCGACGTATTCATCCAAATTGACCGAGGTGACCGCCGAAAAATCCACGTCACCCTCGTTGCACTTCTTGATCAACTCGGCGTATGTACCCAGCGGCGACGAACCCGTCGCCAAGCCGAGCACACAGGCAGGTTTGCTCACCACAACGGCCGCGATCAGATTGGCCGCTTTGCGGCTGAGCTGTTCATAATTTTCCACAACAATATATTGCATCGTCGTTTCCTCTCTTTCATATGGCTACATCGTTAGTTTATCGCCTTTTTACGACATTGTCAACGCTTTTAACTATACTTTCCTCAGGGAAAACGCCACGCAGGGCCGTCAGCGGATACACACTGGTGTTTTTGCCGATAACGGTGCCGGGATTCAGCACGCATCCGCAGCCAACATCCGCACCGTCTGCCAAAATGCCGCCGATCTTGCGCAACCCCGTTTCGTAATCGGCATCGCCGTGGATCACCACCGGTCGACCGTCTGACTTCAGGTTTGAGCAAATAGCGCCCGCGCCCATGTGTGCACGGTTACCGAGCACCGAATCCCCCACGTAGTTATAATGCGGCACCTGCACGCCGTTCAGCAGCACACAGTTTTTCAGCTCGCTCGAATTGCCGATCACGCAGTTTTCGCCGGTGATCACATTGCCGCGCAAAAAGGCTCCGGGGCGAATCTCGGTGCCGCTACCGATCACCGCCGGCGCTTCAATGGTGGCGGTGGGGTAAATTTTCACATTCTCCCCCACCAACACGCCTTCCGCGTAAAAGGTGTAACCGGGAATACCGTCACGCAGCAGCACGGCGATATACTCTTTGATACGCGGCAACATCTCCCACGGATAGTCCGCCGCTTCAAACAAATTGGTAAGATACGAGGTTTTGCAATCAAACAAATCTGCCGTTTTCACTGCCTTACTCAACGCCGTGCCCCTCCTTTAAAATCACCTGTACGATGCTGTCGGCATACTCACGACACAGGGTTTCGGTTTCACTTTCGATCATCACACGGATAACCGGTTCCGTGCCGCTTTGGCGCAGCAGTGCGCGACCGTTACCGGCAATTTTCTCTTCCACGGCCTTCAACTGTGCCAGCACCACTTCGTCTGCCAGCACTGCCGCCTTATCCTTCACTCGCACATTCTTCATATATTGCGGATACAGCTTCACCGGTTCTGCCAGTTCGGCTAACGACTGCTTGGAATCGCAGATTTCCTCCATCATCATGATGGCGGTCAGCAAGCCGTCACCCGTGGTGGCGTATTTTCTCAAAATGATGTGTCCCGATTGCTCGCCGCCCAGCGCATAGTTCTTCTCTTGCATACACTCATACACGAAGCGGTCTCCCACCGCCGTCTGTTCACAGCGCATACCGGCGCGCTCAAGGCTTGCCACAAAGCCGCTGTTGGACATCACGGTAGCCACCACCGTGTTCCCCGTCAGCATGCCGCGGTTTTTAAGACGACATCCCAAAATATACATCATCGCATCGCCGTCTACCACGTTGCCGTTACCGTCCACCGCAATACAGCGATCGCAGTCGCCGTCAAACGCAAAGCCCACGTCCAAATGGTTTTCTTTCACTACGCGGCACAGATTCTCAATGTGGGTGGAGCCGCAACCCTCGTTCACGTTCAAGCCGTTCGGTTCGGCACCGACCACCACCGTCTGTGCACCAAGTGCCCCAAACACCGCACGGGCGATC
This sequence comes from Acutalibacteraceae bacterium, assembly GCA_045597045.1. Lineage (GTDB taxonomy): Bacteria > Bacillota > Clostridia > Oscillospirales > Acutalibacteraceae > SIG588. The sequence goes on along the minus strand of JAZODN010000036.1, from coordinate 22,797 downwards.
ATCCACGAAGCGCCGTTGGCGCAATCCAGGCCAATTCGCAGATGCTTATACGAATTGGAAGCCAGCGAAATGAGGTATCCCACGTAACGGTTGCGCCCTGCAGCGTGATCCACAATGCAACCGATATGCTCACGGATCGCAAACGGCAGGTCCTCGCCGTTCACACCGAGAGCGTGCAGGTCGCCGTCCAAATATGCCTCGATACGTGCGGTGGTCACATCGTCCAGCTTTTCGCCGTAGCGGTTGATCACCTTGATCCCATTGTCGTAAAACGGGTTGTGAGAAGCGGTGATCATAATGCCGCAGTCAAACTCCTCCTGACGCGTGACATACGAAACGCTGGGAGTAGTGGTCACGTGCAGCATATACGCATCGGCGCCCGACGCCGTGATACCGGCGACAATGGAATATTCCAGCATGTAACTGGAACGGCGCGTATCCTTGCCGATCACGATGCGTGGACGGTAACCGGGCTTGTCGCACCCCGAAAGTACACTCGCATAATACCAACCGAGAAATCGCCCCACTTTATATGCCTGAACCGAAGTCAGGTTAATGTTGGCCTCACCGCGAAAGCCGTCGGTACCGAAATAGTGATTGTGCGCCCCCGTGTGGGTGCACAGTTCCACCGTGTCGCGCATCAGCTCATCGGCCGACACGTGAAACAGGTCACACAGTTGCAGTACTTTGTCGATCTGCGGCAGCGCTTGATCCATTTCCCATTTAGATACCGCCTGCCGCGATACCGCCATTTTTTCCGCCAATTGCTCTTGCGAAATATCAGCTGCCATGCGCAACTTGGTTATTTTCTCACCGATGGTCATTGTGTCATAACACCGCTTTCCTAAAATATAGTCGTTTTTTATCACCTTGCCCATAATAACAGAGTTGGTAAGAAAAGGCAAGCAACTATTCATGGCACTTTTCGCAACCAAAAGTTGCAATTCTGACAATCGCCGCCAGATATGGAAGACCATTCGAAAAAGAAAGGCGTTTTTACGCAATCGGCGGTTGCATTTTTATAATAGTATGCCGTATACCTTAGGAAATATGCCCTTTTGCATAGAGAAAACGGGGAGTGATCACACGTCACTCCCCGTTGCTCTTATTTCTTCAATTTTTTAAACAGCACGAATGCATAAGCCAACGCTAATCCCACCACAATCGCCACCACCAAATCAAAAATAACGGTGAGGGCAAAAGTGAGTGCCACCACGATAATATCGGTCACGCGGCGAGTCTTCACAATCTTCACGAAGGCACGCCACTCGCTCATATTATACGCCACTACGAACAAGATGGCAGCGATAGTGGGCATGGGAATCAGCCCGGCCAGAGGCATCAGCACCAGCAGCACCGCAAACACCCCCAGCGCGTGCACCACGCCGGCCACAGGTGTGCGGCCGCCGTTTTTAACATTGGCGGCCGTGCGTGCAATCGCACCGGTGGCGGGAATGCCGCCAAACAGTACCGAGGCAATGTTTGCCAACCCCTGTGCCATCAGTTCCGCATGGGGGTTGTGTGTATCCTCTACCATGCCGTCTGCCACCACGCAGGAAAGCAGCGATTCAATTCCTGCCAGCAGGGCAATGGTCACCGCATTCGGCAACAGCGAAAGCCAGCGTGCAGGCGAAAGATCCATGTTGCCGAAGTTCACCTGCGGCAAGCCGTGCGGAATGGTGTAGAGTTCACCAATGGTGCTCACTCCGGCATCCAACGCCGGAATACATTTCACCAGCAGAGTGCCCACTACCACGGCAATGAGCGAGGGGGGCACGCGCTTTTCAAAGCGCGGATACACCACCAAGATCAAAAGGCAAATGACACCCACCAACAAGGCTTCCCATCGGAAGGTTCCGAGCGCCGCAATGTTTGCCTCCATTTTCTCGATCGTCTCCACAGGGCGCACACCGGCAGCATACGTAAGGCCGAAGAAATCCTTCACCTGGCCGAGCAAAATGGTGACCGCAATACCGGCCGTAAAGCCAACGGTAATGGTGTGCGGCACATATTTGATCAGCGTGCCCACCTTGCAAACACCCATCAGCACCAACAGCGCACCGGCCATCACCGTAGCCATAAACAGGCCGTCCATTCCCTCGGTGGCAACGACACCGGCCACCACCGTGGCAAAGGCCGCTGTCGGGCCGGCGATCTGCACGCGGCTGCCACCGAGCAGCGACACGATAAATCCGGCGGCTACCGCCGTGTAGATGCCGCAGGCAGGTGCCACGCCCGATGCGAGTGCCAGAGCAATGGAAAGCGGTAACGCAATCACCGCCACAATGATGCCGGCCACAATATCACTCACACATTGTTTGCGGCTATACCCTTTCAGCGCGGTAAAAAGTTTCGGCTGTAAATACAATTCCTTCATGATAATCCCCCCCCTCGTTTGCGGTGTTATTATAACAGCACTCGACATATTTTGCAAGCAGAAAATGAGTTGACACGCAGTTTTGGCTGTGATACAATAAAAAAAGGACCTTATGCCGAAAGGATGGTATATATGAAATTTGAAACCAAATGCCTGCACGCAGGCTATTCCCCCAAGAATACGGAACCGCGCGTGGTGCCGATCGTGCAGAGCACGACCTACGTTTATGACTCCACTGCCGAGGTTGCCTCTGTGTTTGATGAACCGACCAAATCGCTCATCTATTCCCGTTTTGCCAACCCCACCGTGATGGCCGTGGAAGAAAAGATCGCCGCGATGGAAGGCGGCGTAGGGGCTATGTGTACCACCTCGGGTCAAGCGGCCACGCTGCTCTCTCTTTTGAACATTTGTCAAACGGGCGACAGCTTTATCAGCACCACCGAAATTTACGGTGGCACGGTCAATCTTTTCTCCTTTACCTTGAAAAAACTCGGCATTGAATGCATCTTCGTAGACAAGAACGCCAGCGACGAAGAGATCTTGGCAGCATTCAAGCCCAACACCAAGGCCGTGTTCGGCGAAACCATCGCCAACCCCGCGCTGACGGTGTTCGATATTGAGCGCTTTGCGCGCTTGGCACATCAAAACAAGGTGCCGTTGATCGTAGATAATACCTTCGCCACTCCGGCGCTGTGCCGACCCATTGAATTCGGTGCAGATATCGTGATTCACTCCACCTCCAAATATATGGACGGCCACGCCGTGCAGGTGGGCGGTGTGATTGTGGACAGCGGCAATTTCGATTGGACAAGCGGCAAGTTCCCTGAATTGGTGGAACCCGACGAATCGTATCACGGCATTTCATATGTGGAAACGTACGGCAAAGCCGCCTACATCATCAAGGCGCGCATGCAGCTGATGCGTGATTTCGGCGTGTATCCGGCAGCGCACTCCGCCTTTCTGCTTAACCTTGGCCTGGAAACGCTCGCTGTGCGCATGAAGCAATATTGCGAAAACGCCATGACCGTTGCGAAATTCCTCGAAGGGAACGATAAAATCGAAAGCGTGAAATATCCGGGCCTGGAAAGTGACGTGGATTATCCTCTGGCACAAAAATATCTGCAAGGTGCCAGCGGTGTCATCTCGTTGGTGATCAAGGGCGGTCGCGAAGCGGCCATGCGGTTCATGGATTCGCTGGAACTTGCCTCCAACGAGGTGCACGTGGCCGATATCCGCACCTGCGTGCTGCATCCCGCCAGTGAGACCCACCGCCAGTTGACCGACGAGCAGCTGGTGGCCTGCGGCATTGACGGTGGCATGGTGCGTCTGTCGGTCGGTCTGGAAAACGTGAACGACATCATCGCCGATCTTGAAAAAGGCCTGGCAGCCATTTGAGAATAAGCAAACGCGCAACACACCCGACGTCATTCGTCGGGTGTGTTTTGTTTCGTTTCACTCATATATATCGCTTCCACCTGCGGCTTGTGCCGCACAATGGTGAGCAGGCAAGCCGCAATGCAAACCGCACCGCACAGCGTCATAACCAGGCGGTAATCCAACCATTCGCCAAGCAAACCCACCGCTACCGAAAGCACCGCTTGAAACACCAAAAAGATGATGGATTGAAACGCGTTGATACGGGCGCGCATCTCATCGGGAATGTACTTTTGAATCGCTGCATAGCGCAGCGTGCCGCTTTGAATCCCCAAAAAACCACAAAACGCGCGGTTGATCAACATCAGCGGATACGGCAACCACAAAAGCACCGTATCCATGGTGTCATAGGTAAGGTACACAAACAGCGCGTGCTTATATTTACGCTCGCGCGGAATCTCTTTTTTGTAAATAAAGATGCCGCCGATCGTACGGCCGACAAATTCCGCCACCGCAAAAAAACTATACATCGCCACCGTAAACCCCGGTGCCGAGGAGAAAAAGGCCACCCAGATCGGCTCATATCCCGAGAACATACCGTTTGTCGTGCCGGAATACAGCGTCATGGAAAGCAAACCCTTTTCTTCCTTGAAATACTTGGCCGCCTCGCAAAGATCGCCCCACCACTGCTTTGGTGAAAAATCGGTGCCGAGCCGCACTTCTTCCTTCACACGCACGCGGCTTTCGGTGATGGCGGTAGCAAGGCAAAACACACTTTGTATCATCAAAATATTTGCCACGCCGATCGTCTTATACAAAAACGCAGAGACAGGCATCATCACCATCATCAGCACGGGATACAGCATGGAAGAGACAGTGTATCCCCTCTCCTCCGCCCCGGCAGGAATCACCTTCGGAAACAGTGCTTCGTAAGAGAGTTGATCCACACTGCCGAGCGAAGAAAGCAACAGCGAAAACAGAAGATAATAGACGTATTGAAAATCGTGGCTTTTCAAATACCAACCGGCAAGCAGATACACCACGCTCGCCACCGCATCGCACCCCACCAAAAAGGGCTTGCGTGGGAAACGATCCATCAACGGCGAAAGCAACAGCGGAATTAAAAAGCCGGGAATCACACGCAGCGCCACTACCAGTGCAGCAGCCAGTGTAGAGGCGGTTTCGTCATACACCAAAAAAGACAGTGCAAAACCGCCTGCTACGTTGCCGATCGCACCGAAAGCGGTCGCCACGATCAGGGTGGTAAAATCCCGCGTCCATAACCGCGGTCGTTTTCCTTTTTCCAAATTCTTTCACCTGCCAAAAAAACACGGCCGCCTTATGTTGGCAGCCGTGTTTTTGGTTACATATTAGCCAACCAAACCACTGCGTTCAATGCCGCCGATGATCCAGCGCTGCGCTACCACGTAAATAATGATAAGCGGCAGGATAGCCATCAGAACACCGGTGTGCAGATACATCGAGGCCGAGAAGGCACCGCCCGTGAGACCCGACGTAGCACTGCTCATGGTAAAGATGGTGTTGGCCAGCACCTTGAAGTTCGAGAAGAAGATACCCGAATAGAAGGTGTCGGTCCATTGCCACGAGAAGGCGAACATGAAGATGGTGATCATCATCGGTACAGCCATCGGCAGAATGATGCGGAAGAAGGTGGCAAAGGTGCCGTAACCGTCGATCGAGGCGGCCTCTTCCAATTCTTCGGGAACGCCTTTGTAGAACTGGCGCATAATGAAGATATACAAACCGTTCTTAAAGCCGTAGCCCGTAATGGACAGAAGAATGATCGGCCAAAGGGTGTTCATCAAACTCGGGCCGCGCTCACCCGTGAGCAGGCCGTAGATACCGAAGATATCGAAGAAACGGAACTTCAAATACAACGGAATCAAGATAACCTGATTCGGGATGAGGATAGCCAAGATAACCATACCCATCACGAGGTTTGCCCAGCGGGACTTTAACTTCGCCAAGCCGAAGCCGGTGAAGGAACAGATTGCCGTTTGCAGCAACGCGGCAAGCAAAGCAATCAGGAAGGTGTTGCCGAGCGCCTTCAGGAAGGAGGACTCACGGAACACGATAATGATGTTCTCGAGAGTGGGGTGGCGGGGAATAAACGTCACCGTACGGTCGAACAGATCCTGTTCGCTCATCAGCGAAGCGCTGAGCTTGGTGAACAGCGGATACACGATAATGAACGCGATCTCGATCAACAAAAGGTAGATAAAGATCTTGCCGAGCAAACTTCCGACGTTGCTCGCATTAAAGCGCTCACGGAAAGGGGTGCGCGTTCTCTTGAATTTGCGTTCTTCCGCCCTTTTCGCCTTCGGCGCCTTGGCTTCTTTTACCAATTCACTCATACTCGCACCTCCTTAATCACGCTGTTGATAGTAGATGAAACTACTGATGATAGAAACAATGATCGCGATAAGAATGACCACAACCAAGAAGTAGAACCATGCCATGGCGGCACCAACGCCCATTGCGTTGGATTTGAAGCTCTGCTCCTGGATCAACTGCATGATCGCGTTATCGCTCTTGGTAAACGAGTCCACAACCGTGTAGAACACGTTAACCAGAATGTAGGGGCTGATCATCGGGAAGGTGACCAACCAGAAGGTCTCCCAACCGGAAGCGCCGTCGATATCCGACGCTTCGTAGATGGAGGGAGAAATGGATTGCAGACCGGCAAGGAAGAGCAGCATTTGCACACCCGAATTGTTCACGATGTCAAAGATGCTGCCAACAGCAGTCACCACGTACTTGGAAATGGCCGGCGAAATGCTCATATTCATCAGATATTCCTGAATGTCGAGCGAATCGAACAAGCCGTTTGCAATGGTGCCGCTTGCCGTGGCACTGTCACCCAGCGAAGACCACGCATTTTCGGCGATCACGTTGGTCATATCTGCCTTGGTCATGAAACCCGTAGCAAGAATAACCGGCACGAAGAAGATCGCGCGGAAAGCGGTGCGCCCTTTGATATCGCGGTTGAGCAGCACGGCAACGAACAGGCTGTAGAAGGTGATCATCAACACGTCGGGGATCATACCGCCCACCGAGGAAACGATGTTGCCGGGATAATCCACGTCGGTCAACGCTTTCACATAGTTAGCAAAGCCAACAAACTCTTGCGTGAAGCCGTCCTTGCCCTTCATGGTCAGTTCGCAGAAACTGTAGATCAGCGAATCCAGATAAATGCCGGCGAACAAGCAGAAGAAACCGATCATAAAGGGAATAAGGAACACCCAGTAGGCCTTCTGCTGTCTTGCTTCCAAGGAAGAACGCCGACGCGCTTTCTTTTGTAAATTTTTTACGGCAGTACTCATAATTCAACCTCTACTTCTCAAATTCTAAATGTGACAGCGATCAAAGGACCGTGAAGTCTTGAGCCGCAACTGTTTTGCCTTCCACCGTCACATCTGTACGGTTGTAATTGACTGCGACCTTCGTGCCGTCACTGTAGGTGGTGACATACACGTTGTCCGCATACTCGCCGTGGTCAGTGATCTCTTTGTCCTGCAAAGAGGCAAACACCGCGTTGAACTTATTGTAAAGCGTGGTGACATCTTCTTTCCAGGTATCGAAATCAATGGTGAAGTAGTTGGAATAGACCGTTTCCTTCAATTCACGCGTGTTCTGTGCACTGAGCGTGAAGTGCAGGTTCGCACCGTATTCCGCACTCTTCAGAATGCTGTTAACCCAGTTATCCGTCAAGTTCAGTGCGCTGCCGGCGTACTGAATGTGGCCGTGCAGAACGATCTGCATAAACGGCACCGAACGATCTGCCAGCAAGGTGTTGCTGCCCGAAAGCGGCATATCCACGATCTCGCTTGCATAGCTCCAAGTGTGTGCGTTGCCGCCTTCCACCATGATCTTGCCGTTGCCGCCTTCGATGGCATACTTCTGCACGTTCGCGCTGAGGATATCCAGCGCCTCCTGGCGGTTCTTGCCCTTGTTGCCCTTGGCAAAATCGGAATACAGCATGCTGCCGATGGTGCCAAGACTGAGGGAACCGGCATCATACTTGTTGTATTTACCGAAGAAGGCCTTGAAGTAGTTCCCCACCGAAGAAGGCGAAATCGCAAAGTAGTTCTTGTCGATCTCCATAACGTTATCCAACTCGTTGCGCGGAGTCAGCGTGATGGAGGTGCGGTCTGTCATTTTCGGACCGTTGTTGTTCAGTGAATACTTATCAAATGCGGTATCACGGCGCACCACGCAGAAGTCCACTTCGGGATACAGCGTATAACCGCCGTTCTTCATGAATTCCAACAAACTGCGGAAGCCCGATTTGCCACCCAACTTCTTTTCGATCTTCAAGGTGGAGGGCACCGAGTAGTTCAAGCCGCCGTTCATCCAGCCGCGATAGCGCAACGACACGTTACCCACACCGGCCGATGCCAGTTCGGTAATCATGCGTTCGGCATCTTCAAAGGTCGTCATCGGGATCTTCTTGTTGTAGATAATACCGAGCATCGACGCCTTCTTGTCGATCAAGCCGAGCGTCTCCAGCAGCAACGGCATATTCTCCGACGCATCCACGCCCGGGATCAAACGGCCGTTTTCCACAAGATACTCACGGTAAGCCACCGCCATATCTACATAGTCGGTATCCGCACCGTACAACAGAATGTACCGCAGAGAGAAACCGCCGGTGTAGATATTCTCATTGAAATAGGTGAATTCACCGTTTTGCTTGGTACCGTCGGTGTAGTTAATGGTCTGCACCGTGCGATAGGTAAAGGTAGCATACGCACTCTCAAACGGCGAGGCCATGCCGCCCGTTTCGCTCTGCACCGTTGCCAGCGCATCGCCCTTTTCGATCACCGCAAGGTAACCGCGCGTATTGGCTTTCATACCAAACACCGGCATATACGCCGACTGGGTGAGGTTGTTGTAGGACCGGGTGGTATTCAGCGAGTAATCGTCGCCATACACCACTTTGGACAACGAAGACGAGGTTTTAAAGTTGTCGTTGTTAAAGTCGATCACCACACCGCTGCCATCGGGGATGAACACGAAACCCTGATCGGTGGATTTGCCGCTACCGAAATAGCGCAGCGGAGAAATCTTAGTCAAGGTGAAGTGATCATCGTCATACTTGATGTTGTCGGTGGGGATGCTGACCTTCATCTGGCCGTCTTCCAGCGTGATGTCCATATAGAACTCGAAGCAGGCGAAGAACTCTTCGTCCGGCTCGTAGCCCGAAAGTTCAAGGTCGAGTTCAAAATCCGCCTGGGTATACAGGCCGGTCATGCGGATGTAATCCGACAGGATCAGTTTATCACGATTATACAGGTTGCTGGTACGCAGAATGTAGAAATCGTGTTCCTTGATACCGGGGAATTCCATCGCGATGCTCTGCTTGAGCGAAGTGGATAACTTCTCATAGGAGTAAACCTTACCGCGGTTGTAGAACGCGATCAACTTGGTGTACGCCTCTTTGGCCGCTTCGTTACCGGCATCTGCCTTTTCCTTCAACGGGTTCAACACCTTGGCGTTGAAACTTTCCACCTCGGCCGCATAGGGAAGCAGCGTTTCCAGTTTCTTGGAACCGATCTGGAAGTTCATGCGCACGCCGCCGTCGATCTTTTCCGCCCAATACTGAATGTTGTCGATCGAGTCGGGATCTTCGGGATCGGCATAGGTGGTCTTGTTGACCGCGTTATCGTAGGAATAATAGGTCTTCTTGTTTGCCGAGTTGTCATAATACTCCAACTCGATAACCGAAGCCAGCTGACTCTTGGTGGTCACACTGGGGACCAATACACGATTGTAGTCATAAGGATTGGAGAAGAAATAGTCGCCCGTTTCGGAATTGTGAATGGCAAACTCTGCCAATTCCTCATCGACATACAAAGTGAGGGGGCCGGCGGTGTAGTACACCGTCATGGCACTCACGCGCTGCTGTTCGGAAGTGAACTTGCCGCGCTTGGCTTTTTTCCAATCCAAACGTTCCTCGTAGGTCAGGTTGGGCAGATTCGCAATTTCCGCACTGGAAACGGCGGTGATCTCCACCACATACACACTCTGGCCGACAAGCTCGTTACGATCCACAATGGTAACATTGCCTTCCTCGTCTTTCACTTCCTGCGTAGTCAGATCGTAGGGGACGATTTTCATGCTGGAAGTGACCTCCGCAGCGGTGGAAAGCATAATCATTTTGCCATCTTCATAGGTGAAGACGCCGAGGAAGTCGTCACCGATGCGTTCCACGGTGAAATCGTTCTTCCACAGATTGATGGAATACAGCGTAACAGCACGGCCTTCGGCGGCTTTTTCCGCCGCCTGCAGCAACTTCAAATTCTCTTCCACTTCGGGATCCACGTAAATGAAGCCGGCCTCGTGGCTGAACTCAGCGGTTTCCACCACTTCTTCGCCCTCGCCTTCGGCACCTTCGGTACCTTCGACCTGGCCGGTGGTATCTTCCGCTTCGTCACCGAATACAAACGCGCCGCCAAAGGTGGTCAGAACAAGCAATGCCACAAGCAGCAGAGAAATCAAACGAATCTTTTTCATTGTTCTGTACCTCCTTTACAGCCGATAGGCAATTTCTTGGAAAATGGTTTCGATAAAGCCCCACAGTTTACCGGTCAGCGAGAAGAGCAACAGCACCAAGAACATGATAGCTGCCATACCCAGCACCGAGAGGATTACCGTGAGCAAGTTCTTGCTAAAGGTGTAGTCCTGAATCACCATGGATCCAAACACTACCAAAAAGCCCATCCACAAATACGCAACCGATTGGAAGAAAGTCAGGAAGGGCTGCTCGTCGAGCGAGAAGATGTGGCTGATCAGCGTCGAAGGCACCAACAGGACGATCAGCGGAATCAAGCCGTAGCAAAGAGCGATGAAGATATCCTTCATGCTGCCTTCACCACTCATCAAGGTGGTGAAGCACCAGCTGGCCAACACCCACAGTACCACGGGAATCAGCACGTTGCAGGCTTGCTGCACCAAACTGATCTCCTCGATGGTCACGTTGTTAAACAAATACGCCGTGCCGGTCGCCTGGAACACAAAGGCCACGATCGCCAAGGCGAGGAAGACGAACGCCGCACGCATACTGCCGCGTTTTTCGCGTTTGATCTCCCAGAAGCCGTTAATGGGGTGGAACACCGCACGCCAACCGTAGCAGAGTTCTTGCACAAAGGTGGTCTGCGTGCCCGTAATGTGCAGTTTCGCGTTCACCTTGTTGATGGCACGGAAAGCGAAATACAACGCTACGCCGATCACAACCGGCACCGCCAACACCAACAGCAGGTTGTCGCGCACATACAAAGAACGATATTCCTTAAAAGCTTTGGAATAACCTTCAGTATCACGGGCAAGCTTATAATACTCCATCGCCTCTTGATACAGCGCTTTGGCTTCGGCCGATTCGGCTTGTGCCGCACTGCGCAGATAGCTCTTCGCAAGACCGATGTACGCAAGGTCGAAGTTGGCGTTCAGCTTTTGCACGTATTTCCAAGCCGTTTCCGCCTTTTCGTATTCACGTGCGGCATCCGCATTCAATGCCACTTCAATCTGGGCGGCATAGTCGGTCTGCTTGAAGCGCGTGATGCAACCGGTGGTTTTGTCCATAACCAACAGGTCGGTACCCTGATACACCGCCGCGGTGATCAGCGTAAACACGCCCAGCTGCGAACCCGAACCGCCGAAAGCATACAGCAAGTTGCCTTCACCGTCATAGGTAAACAGTTTGTTGGTCTTATCGTCGACCAAGGTGTAAATACCGGTGTCGCCTTTGATAGCAATGTCCACAATGGAGGACACGTCCATCACGTTTTCCGGCACGTCACCGGCCGGCGCCCAAGTGCCGTTACGCACCAAAACGTCATCGCCGCTGGGGTTCAAACGCTTGATCGGTGCCGTGGCGGAATCGCCGCTGGTCAAGTGGGAGAACATATCCGCGTTATCCATCGAGTTCGCGGTGATCCACACAAAGTTTTTACTGTCGATGGCAATATTGTTATACACACGCGGCACCGTACGAACGGTACGTGCGCGCTGCTCCGCCGTCTGGAACAGCTGCAGGAACCACTGGAACACGCTGCCGGTAACCTTCTGGGCACCGTAGTAACCCATGAACTCGCCATCGGCGCTGAGCTGCATAATACCGGCGTTGTCGTTCTTAACATTGACATACATACGGCCGGCCGCATCCAACACCAACGAAGTGGGTTTGAACACGTAGCTTTCGGAAAGGATGGAAGACTCCGGCTTGTGAAGGGTTTCCACCACTTCATAGCGCTCGAGCTTCCACTTGTCGACACTTTCGGGCATCTGCATCTTCACGATACGTTCGTTGCCGGTATCGGCAATATACAGCGTGCCGTCGTTGCTCACGAACACACCTTCGGGAGCAAGCAGTGCATCGGCCGACGGGTCATCCGTTTCACCGAGCAGGAACTGTGTCCAATATTCGAAGCAGGCACGCTCTTCATCGGTTTCACCGCGCTTTTGTGCGGCGATCTCCTCGGCAGAGAGCGAATTGAACTTCAGTGCAACGGGAGAAACGTAATCAATGATCGCCAACATGGTTTCCGCATCGGGCATCACCTTGCCCGTCGCTTCGTATTCGGCTTTCACCAACGCATACTCCGTTTCCACGGGGATGGTGTTACTACTCGAAACATACACCGCCGAAAGACGGTCACGGATGGCGAGATAATCCTCTTCCGTGAAGGTGAATTCGATCGGATTTTCTTCGCGCTCAGCATAGCGCTCAATCTGCTTTGCCAGTTTATCCTTCCATTCCGCCTCTTCCGTTTCGCGAATCTGCAAAACGTAGGGAACAATGGAAGTATAGTTGATAAACGGCGCATCAATACCGCCGATCACACCGGCGTACTTCAAATTCTCATCGAATGCAACGACACGGTTGTTACCCGTATCTGCCACGTAGAAGTGGCCGTCGGGTGCCAGGAACAGATCGCTCGGATCCTTCAGCGCGGTGCGCAGGCCCAGCGCCATACGGTCGAGCAACGAATCCGCCACGTATGCATGAGGACTCTTCATGTCCACACCGTCGAAATCATAGGTATACGTCGTGTAGGGTACAAAGGTTGAATCGGAGATGCTTGCAGCAGAGGTGCTCAGTGCCAAAGAGGCCAGCATCAACACGACCAACGCGAGTACCGAGACGCGCTTGGTTACTTGTTTCAGTTTCTGACTCACCTTCATCACCTTACTCCTTCATACCGGAGGAACCCATCGTTTCCACCACGTTACTTTGTGTGAAAATGAACACCGCAATCGGAACGATCATCATGACCACACTGGCTGCAGCCGCTGCGTTGGTACGCGCGATACCACCGGCCAGGATCTGGCTCATTGCGTAGTTCAACGTCTTCCAGTTTTCGCTGTAGATCGTGTTGACAGCACCCGTATTCCACAGGCCGCTGAAACTGAGCACGATCAAGGTCAGCCACGCCGGCTTCATCGTCGGCATAACGATACCGAAGAAGATGCGGAACTCACCGGCACCGTCGATCCGCGCGGCTTCCAGAACGGCATCCTGAATGGATTCCATGTTCTGTTTCATTAGGTACAGGCCCAATGTGCTCTGCCATGCCGGCAGGATGATAACCAACGGATTATCCAACAGACCGAGCCAGGTGAAGACCATGAAGCTCGGAATACCAAGCACCGTGGCATTGAACAACAACGCGGTAACGATGGTTTGGAACATCCATTTGGAACCCGGGAACTTCATCTTGGCGAAGGCGTATGCCGCCATCGACGCGATGACCACGTGACCGAACGTACCGGTCACCGAAATCAACACCGTGTTGAATATGTAACGCGAGAACGGAATGGTCTGGTCACCGATCAAGCGGAACAGATCACGGAAACTCTTCAGCGTGGGGTTACGCACGAAGAAGCGAGGCGGGAACACGAACAGTTCGTCCATCGGCTTCAATGCCTGACAGACCGAATAGATCATAGGCAACAGCATGAACGCGCCGAAGAAGGACAGAACGATGATAACACCAACGTTACCGGCCAGCGAACGGTTTAGCTGTTTGGTACGCTTTGCAGGTTTTTTGGCCATGTTCAACTCTCCCCCCTTCGTTATTCGCCAACCTTGGCCAACAACTTCTTAATCAGATGGTTGGTCAAGATCATGACAATGAACAGCACGGCAGCAATGGCCGAGGCATAACCCATTTCGTAACGCTGGCCACCGTAGTCTTCCATGTGGTTAACAATGGTGTGCGTTGCGTAGTCGGTAGAGGGGAAGCCCACCAGACCGTTCAGGTTGGCACCGATACCGAACGCGGAAGAAATGGTCATAACTGCACCGAACATCAACATCGGACGCATGGTAGGCAGCGTGATGAACCACAGTTCCTGCCAACGGTTTTTGATGCCGTCGATGGCACCGGCCTCGTAATACGAACGGCTGATATTCTGCAAACCGGCGATAAACGCCAAGAAGCTCGTACCGAGCGAAGACCACAACAGCACCACGATGACCAGCGGCATCATGTATTCGGTGTTGTAGAACCAACGGATCGGTGCATCGATCAAGCCGAGTTCCAACAACCACGCATTGGCATAGCCATAGGCGTCGTTGGAGAAGAAGATCTGCCAGATCATCATGACGTTACCGACCAACGACGGGGCGTAGAAGATAACCGTCACAATGGAGCGCAGCCAGGGTCGCAGGTCGTTGATCAGCCATGCGAGCAGGAAGCTGAGCATGTAGCTGACAGGACCGGTAATGACCGCCAGCAGGAAGGTGTTACGGATGGCGAGAATAAACACTTCGTCATCCAGGAACATACGGATATAGTTGTCCATGCCGATCCAGCGCGGGAAGTTCAACATGTTGAATTCCGTAAAGCCGAGAAGCAAGGAGATGACCACGGGCGCAACCGTGAACAAGCAGAAAAGAATGAAGTAGGGCAACACGAAGACGTACGAGATGCCGCCTTCTTTAAGGCGTTGTCCCAGCGGCTTTTTGCGAATGATAACTTCTCTTGCCGCCGCGCCTGTCATAGTATTCGACATAATTCTTTACCTCCTCTTTCCTGTTTTATCGGCCGAACTCGGCTCTCTTACGAGTGAGCTCCGCATTCAGCGAGGCGATGTACTCTTGCAACGCATCGCCGGGATCGGTATCGTTGTTGTAGGCTTCGCTGAACGCAAAACCGAGCACTCGCGTGGTGTAGTAACTACCGGGCACCTCGGGCGTACCGATGATGCTGTTCCACTGCTCGAGAATGTTGTTCAGATCCTTAGTGGACCACGCCATTTTGCTGAGCGCTTCCACGTTGGCAACCGCCTGACGGGCAGCGCCGTTCATCGCCGTTTCCATTTCGTTACCGTAAGTAAGCATGGTTTCCGCTTCGGTCCACCACTTCATGAACTCCCAAGCCGCTTTCTGATCTTCACAGCCACGCAGCATGATGGTAGCGGAACCGCCCGAAGTCTGTGCATTGTTGATGCTGCCATCTGCTGCCTTGGTGCCGGGAATCTGATACATGGCCCAGTCGCCGCGGATTTCGGGAGCAAACAGGCTCAACTGGTTATACAGACCGTAGTCGGTGATCATCAGCGGCACTTCGCCCGAACGGAAACGGTTGGCCGCATCGTAGTCGGTCGGGAAACCGTAGAGGGTGAAGTACTCGCACATACGGGTGAAGCACTGTACCGCCACCGACGAGTCAAGGTTCGCGGCTTTGCCTTCGTCCTTGCCGCGTTCGCCGAGGTACAGCGGCTCGTTCTGCTGATACATAAACATGAGCAACGCACCCAGATCGTGACCCAGACCAATGGTCATGTTACGCTTTTGCAATTCCGGAATCAGCAACTCCAAATCTTCCCACGTTTCGGGCACTTTCAAGCCGAGGTCGGCGAAGATGTCGGTACGCACGAACATCATGCAGAACGTCTCGGTTTCGGGCAGCGCGTAGGTCTTCCCTTCAAAGGTGTAGGGCACCATGGCACTGCCGGTATCAATGAAGCGATCAGTCACTTCGTCGAAGCCTTCCATATCTTCCAGTGCGATAACCGCATCACGCACCGCATAGTTGATCGGCTCGCCCTTGGCAACACCCAAGCAAATATCGGGGCCGCGGCCTGCCAAAACGCAGGGTAACACCGCCGCCGCAGACACCAACTGCAAGTTGACCGAGATGTTGGTCTTGGGAGTGAAGGTGGTATCGATCAAGGTGCGGATGATATTGGACTGGTCACGACCGGTGGTCACCCAAACGGTGATGCTCGACGTGGTGCCTTCGTCGGTGCTGGTGGCACCAACCGACTGATAGTCGGTCACGAAGGAGGAGAAGAAGTTCAGCAAACCAAACCATACGTTGGCAAAGAAACCGCCGCCGGCTTTGGGCGCCTTGGCCACGTCGGGCGTCAAAGCGATGTAATCCAACTTCATCGGCTGAGAAGCGGATTCCAAGATCCAAGTACCGAGAGAGGAAAGGTTATCTTTGAACATCGAGAACTTCGCCGCAATAACGAAGGGATCGTCGGTCATCTGACGCACCACGGTGGACATCTTTTCCAGCGCGGTAACGCGTTCACCTTTTTCGCCGGTCAATTCCACCAAGCCGGCCACGATGTCTTCCAGTTCTGCCGCCTGCAGCGCCATGTCCTCGAGCGTTTCGGGAATGGTCTCTTCAAAACGGTAGCTGCGGTATTTATCCGGCGTGGAACCGGTAATCATCAGGATCGTGCGATAGTCGGCGTTCAAACGGGTCATAACGTTGGACACACGACCGAGCAGTTCACCCATGTCGCCAAGCACCGCTTCCATGCGCAGGGTATACTGCTTGCCCTTTTCAAAGTAAAAATAATAAGGATTCTCTTCATCG
Organism: Acutalibacteraceae bacterium; assembly: GCA_045597045.1. Lineage (GTDB taxonomy): Bacteria > Bacillota > Clostridia > Oscillospirales > Acutalibacteraceae > SIG588. The sequence continues at coordinate 6,192 of JAZODN010000036.1, read as the reverse complement.
GCACCGAGCGTCACATTGGTCCATGCATTGGTGTAGTCAAAGGTCAACGCGCCGGCTTCGGCAAAGGGCAACTCACCGTTGATGGTGAGACGGCGAGAGATCTTAACACCCGAATAGATATCCTGCTTGTAGCGCAGCGTCAGCGCATACAAGCCGGTTTCTTCGGGCGTGATGGTCCACTCAGCCCAACTGCCGCTGTTCTGCCATTTTTCACCGCCGATGTAGTTCAGCTTGGTGACGAAAGGATCCTGCGGCATGCTGGCGGCCGACGAACGGTCGCACAGCGGATAGTTGGATTTTTCGGATTTCAGCACCATGTCCTCCGCTTGGATAAACAGGTTGCCGCCCGCTGCCGGCTGATAGCCTTTGGCGGCGTAATCCGCTGCGATATCGGCATACGACGGCGCTGCCTGTTGACCGAACAGCGTGATCGTATACAAAAGCATCGCTTCACGACGGGATTCCAGCGTGATGGTGTGTTCGCCGGCCGTGAGATAGAACTGCATCGGCGCTTCGAGATAACCCTCGGCGTCATACAGATCACGGGAGATCCAGGTGAACACTTCCTCCTGGCTCGGACGGATGTCGTTGCCGTTGATATCCTTCAAACGGTTGCCGTCTTCATCCAAGCGGTAAACGTCACGGAACACGCGGCGCAGGGTGATATACTCTGCTTCGTCGTAAGGTACCTTCCCGTCCACCAGCAGGCGGCGCTCAATGGTGCTGCCCTTACTGTAGGTCGTGCTATAGCCGTGATACATGAGGTTCACACTGTAAAGCCCATCCTGCGGCACGGTAAATCTGAAGGTCACGGCTCCCGTTTTGTTCGGATCCGTATCCTCCTTAAGAAGCAGGGCGGAGTTGTACTCTCCGAGCACCCCTTCCGTGTCGTTTGCTTTGTTGATCACCTGAACCGACGCAGCCTCATTCGCCGAGAAGCTGCCTGCCTCACCGGCATAGATGACCACCTGCTGCGTGGCGGGCTTGGCATTGGGGAACTTTGCCAAATACGCCTCGTAGCCATTCGGGTTCAGCGTGTTAACGGTCGCACCGCCGGTTGCCTGCGCTTCCTCTGCCGCAAATGCCGACAAAACGGGCGTGGCATTCAGCGACAGCACAAGTGCGACAGCCAGCACGACCGCCAACAAGCGACGGATGGCTTTGGTTTGTCTGATAACGCTCATAATGTGTCCCTCCGTATGAATTGGTGAAACTTGCAAGCGCGGCACACGCTCTCAAAACGGATTTTTTGGGCAGAAAGTCAATTTCCGGCCATGAAAAACGCCGTTTCTTCGTCAACATAGTGAGCCACACTAAAATTTAACATGATAAATATAGCACAATTACCACCGCATGTCAACTGTTTTGAACATAGAATGTTCATAATTTTTGCGGCAATTTATAAGTTTTGCCCAACAAATGTTCGCTTTTTCATAAAATATGCACATCGAAAATCGTCAAAAAGACGAAATTTGTCTTCGCCATATGTGCAACATGCTCAACTTTTGGCCTAACCACACACAAATACACGAAAAAACAATTGTAAATACTGCCAAAAACACCCTATATTCAACCTCTTTAAAAAGTTGAGCGAGCGCCCAAAAGCGCTCGCTCAATCAAAGCGTTATTCACTGTACGGTTCCAACAAACCGTAATCACCGTTTCGGCGATGATACACCACATTGATATGACCGGTCTGTGCATTTAAGAAGGCAAAAAACTGATGCCCAAGCAGATTCATTTGCAGGATAGCCTCTTCTACCTCCATGGAGCGCACGGGAACGCGTTTGGTACGCACCACACGGAACTCCTCTTCCTCCTCCGTCTCGAGATCGGCGGCAAACGCGCCCTCGCGCAAACGGCGTTCCAAACGCGTTTTGTTTTTGCGAATCTGACGAATCAGCAGATCCACCAGCGTATCGATCGCACAGTTGGCATCCTCGTCGGTCGTTTCGGCGCGAAACAGCATGCCGCCACTGCGCACGGTTGCTTCTACCTGCAGCATATCGCGCGGAGCCTTTGTGAGAGTAACGGTACATTCGGCATCGGCTTTGAAGAATTTATCCAGCTTACCAAGCTTTTGCTCAGCGCGCTCCGCGAAAGCGGGACCCATGAACATCTTGCGTGCAACGATCGACATCTTCATACCATCCACTCCTTACAATTATCAAGAGGATACACCTCTTATCTATAGACTACTATAAATATGAATAAATTTCAAGTGGATTATGAAAACAAACTGTTAATTTTGTTCAGAACTTTCCCCTGCGGTAAACGGCCGCTTTCCCTTTTTTTGCCACAGGAGGGGCACCGCCGCGCAAAAAACAGGCGCAGCATATGCTGCGCCTGTCGGTGTTTAAAAATCAAAATTGTTGCCACCGCCGCCGCGGTTGCCGCCGCGACGGGAATACCCACCGTGCCGCCCCTCCGACGACTTTTTCAGATCCGAGATCTTTTCGTCGCTGGTCTGCTTAAAATGCGACATCATATCCTCAAACGACGAGCCGGTAGCAGCCGGCTGCCATTCAAACGAGCCGGGACGCCCGGGAGACACAACCGGTTTGCGCGGCGTACGCGGCGGACGGGAACCACCCGAGCGCGGCCTCGCCTCCTGCGTTTCGGAAACCGCCTTTTTAATCGAAAGGCTGATCTTGCCGTCTTCACCGACGTTCAGCACCTTGACCTTGACCTCCTGGTTTTCGGTCAAATGCTGACGAATATCCGTCACAAATGCGCTGGCAACCTCCGAAATATGCACCATACCCGTTTGGCCGTTCGACAACTCCACAAACGCACCGAAATTGGTAATACCGGTGACCTTGCCTTCCAAAACAGAACCAACTTCCACCTGCATAACTACTGCTTACCCCTCCGTCGCTATGTTCCCCTGCAATCCGGAATCACTCCATGCCGGGAATCTCTTGGAAAATAATTTCGCCCGGCCGTGCCAATCCGCGCTGACGCACTTGCTCTTCCAAATACTTTTCGTAATTGTTGAGCTTGTCGGTAAGATCCTCGTTCGTGCGCTGTTGCTCAGCAATCTGCCGATCGATCTCATGCAATGCGGCGCGCCGTTCGTTCAGCTCGAGCTGCAGTTGGGTGAGGACGACCACCACGTACACGGCAAACACGGTAAGTGCGATCGCCATCATGCGGCTGCGCCGTGGGCGCTTGACTTTCGCTGTACGCACGGACATTCCCCTTCCCAACAATCAGTTACTGTAATTATACTACATATCCCCACTCGGTTGCAAGGGGTTTTTGAAACTTTTTTTGCTGTTTTTTGCATTTTCTTTTATTTTTTTCCGTTTTTTGCAAGCCACGCAAAAAAAGCATCGCCACCACCCCACTACCCGACGCAAGAAACCGTGGAACCACCGCCCCACCGTCACGTAATAAACCAGCGCGCCCAGAGCGACAACCGCCAAATGTACGCCGCGCACGCGGCCGCTGCTGATCGGCAGCGAAGCAAGCAGGGTGATACACGCGGCGCCGCACGCCGCCACGATATCCTGCCAAAACACTTGCCACGCCGTCACCCTGCCAAACAGCCGCCGCGTGCGAAACAGCTCGTACCACACCCCCAGCGCCACCCCCACCGCCGCAAACAGCAGGCATTCGCGCAGTTGTCCGGTCACGGTTATTTTGAAACGTTCCATATCAGCGGAACAGGCGTTTCCAGCCACTGCGTCGGGCGGTGTGCTCCGCATAAGACAAGCCGTCGATTTCTCCCACCAGTGACAGATCACCCGTCTCCACGTTCAAATGTTGTATCTGCAACCCGTTGCCGCGCACCGTCAGTTCACCAAGCGGTGTATATACCACCACTGTCAGCCCGTCGAAGCTATCCACATCCGAAACGCCGCTTACGGATAACGTGCGGCGATCTTCCATGATTACCTGATGCGGCACCGTCGGCCGCACCGTTTCTCCTGCCATCTGTATCCCTCCGTTCAAAGCAATATATGCCGCACCTCGCCACCGTATGCGTGCGGTGCGTGGGCACGCCTTACCGCCAACGGCATACACTGTGAGGGAGGAGGTATGTGTATGCAACAACCGGAGGCATGTTTCTTTTTAGGGGCAAATACCCCAACGGGATTTGCCGGCTATATGGCCGAAAGCTATCAACCGGAAGACGGATGGCGCGTGTTTATTATCAAAGGCGGTGCCGGCTGCGGAAAATCCACATTTATGCGCCGTGTATGGGAACAGGTTTGCGAATTGCACCCCGAAACGCAAGCGGAATTCCTTTTTTGTTCTTCCGACCCTCGCTCGCTTGACGGGGTGCGGTTCCCCGAACTGAAGGTGGCGCTGTATGACGGCACCGCCCCACACGTGTTGGAGCCGCGCTATTGGGGCGCCTGTGAGGTGGTGGTGGATCTGTGCAACTGTGCCGACAACGAGCAGCTGTTCCGACACGCCGATGCGATTCGCGCCGCCACCGACGCCTGTGCCGAACAACACCGGCGATGCCGCCAATACTTAGAAGCCGTTCATACGCTGCTTGAAAGCAGCCGTCGCCTGGCCGACCGCTGCACCGACCACGAAAAAGTGCAGCGCACGGCCAAACGCTTGGCTGCACGGGAGTGCTTGCCCACCGGCCGAAAAGGCACGGAGGACCGACGCTTTTTGAGCGCCGTCACTCCCGAGGGGATCACAGTGTTTTACAGCACCTTGCAAGCACTGTGTCCGCGCGTGTACGTGATTGAAGACGAGTATGGGGCCGCAGGCGCACACCTGCTGCAAGAGTTGCGGCACTTGGCACTGGAAAGCGGCCAACACGTGATCACCTGCGCCTGTCCTCTTGCACCGTCCGATAAGATCGAGCACCTGCTGTTCCCTGCGCAAGGGGTTGGGTTCACCCTTTCCAACCCGTGGCACTGCGCCGATTTCCCCGTCTATCGCCGCATTCACGCCTCGCGTTTTACCGACGAAGACACGCTTCACCAGAAGCGACAGCGATTGGCGTTTAACCGTCGCGCGGCACGGGAATTGCTTGCCGAAGCCGTGGCATGTGCCGCCGAAGCCAAGGCGATACACGACGAAATGGAAACATACAGCATCGGCGCCACCGATTTTGCCGCCGTGGACCAACGGCGAGCACAGGTGGTGGCACAGATTTTAGAAAAACTCCATTAAAAATAGGTTGTCATTTTCCCTCTTTGGTGTTACACTGAAAACCAAGGAATACTAATCGGAAAAGAGGGAGTACTATGGCAACGCTGGCACATCGCTATGCCGAACTGCGCAAAAAAATCGGCGGATATCGCGAGCAAACGCGACATGAGGATCTGCATTTTCGTTCACCCGAGGAAAATCAAAACATCACACCAATGGGAAAGCACATTTTCCGCATCACAGGGGAAATGGAGTATGCCCTGCGCTTGAACAACGTGAACGAAAACCGTTTTGACCCACCGATCGACCGTGCGCTGACCGTGCTGGAAACGGCCATGCAGGAACAAGGCGTGCTGACACGCGCCGCCTGCCTCGCAGCCGAGCAAGAACTGCTCCCCTTGGCGGCTGCCGCCAAGGAATACTCCGTGATTTTGGTGGGGCACGCCCATATCGACATGAACTGGATGTGGACCTGGAACGAAACGGTAGCCACCACCCTTGCGACCTTCCGCACCATGCTGGATATCATGGATGAATTCCCCGATTTCCATTTTTCACAGTCGCAGGCCTCGGTATACCGCATCGTGGAAGAGTACGACCCAGCCATGATGGCGCGTATCAAGCAACGCATTGCCGAAGGCCGCTGGGAGGTCACTGCTTCGGCATGGGTGGAAACGGATAAAAATATGCCGACCACCGAATCGCTGCTGCGTCACATTCGCAGCACCAAGGCCTATCTGCACGACGTGTGGGGAATCGACCCTGCCTCGCTGGAGATCGACTTTTCGCCCGACACGTTCGGCCACAGTGCCAACCTGCCCGAGCTCGACGCGCAAGGCGATGTGAAATATTATTACCATTGCCGTGCACTGCGTGAAAGCGACGTCATGCTGTATCGCTGGAAGGCACTTTCGGGGCGTGAGATGCTGTGCTACCGCGAACCGTTATGGTATAACGCGGCTATCCTGCCGGTGCTGGCCACCGCTGCCATCGACAAATCGCTGGCGTGCGGTGGGCTGAAGACCTCCATGTTCCTCTACGGTGTGGGCGACCACGGCGGCGGTCCCACCC
>JAZODN010000035.1:0-1923 GCA_045597045.1 Acutalibacteraceae bacterium | reverse complement strand
TTTATGTCAGTCTTTCAGCAAGAGCGAGCGCACCGCATACGGTGGCAGTTCAAACGTGAGATTGCCGTCGGCCACGGGAAGAGTGTCGCGTGGGTTATCCCAAAGGTCCACTTGCGCTGCCGAGGTAAGTGGTCGGTCAAGTGACAGCGTGCAGGTGGAGGCGGTGGCTTTGGCATTGAACAAGCGCACGCGCCAGCCGCCCTCTGCTGCCGCTACCGAAGTGATCACACAGCCATCCGATTCACACTGCAGGAACGAGCCTTCGGTGGGCAGGGTGCCCTTGTGAGCGCCGCCGGCCGGCAGATACAGCAGCGGATTGTTCAGCGAGGTGGCGGTTTCTTCCAGAATTTTGGCGTCGGTCGGGAACACGCCCACGTGGAACGAGATATCATGCCGTCCGTTTTCGGGGTATTTATCCGGGTTGTCACTGCTGTTCAGCAGGGTTAAAAACATCGTGCCGTCCTTTTGACCGCGATAGCCGTATTTCGACGAAGTAACAAAACCGGTGCCGAAGCCGCTTTCGTCATTTGCCACCGCATATTGCAGTGCCGGTGAATCGTTGTTAAACGGTGCACGGGCCAACGCGCCGCCGGGAATGTCATACAGATACGTATCGGGTGCGTTTGCCAGCGGCAGGCGGAACGCCAACACGGGGATGTTATCGCCCACCGTGATCTCGCGCCAGTCGGCAGCAACGTGATACCGCAACGCACGGCTGCCGGCATCCAGCGACACGGTCACGCGGGCCGAGGAGCTGCGCATACGATATTCCACCGCAAACGCCTGCTGCAGCGAACGGGTGTATCCACCCTCCAGACGCACGTTTTCGGTGAAGGGGTGCACGGCTTTGTAACGGCCGATACGCCAAGCCTCGTAACCGCTGCGTTGGGTGTCGATCAGGCACAGGCCGGCGGTTTCGCCTTCGCGCAGGCATTCACGCCCGTTTTCCTTATCCCACAGTGAGAGCAGCCGTCCGTCCAGGGTGCTGAACACGGCGCGCAGATATTCGTTTTCCAACACGCGGTCGGTGTATTCGCCGTCCGGCCAGCAGGTGGGGTGGAACAGATAGGGGCGCGGCAGTTCTTCGCCGCGTTCCGCTTCGCGCAGTACAACGGTGGTGTAGCCCAGCGGCGCCACCGCGACCTTTACTTGTGCGCGGAAGAAGTGATGCCCCCAATAGCCGTTTTGTCTGCCGTCTACCATATCAAACGGCAGTGCCGCGCCTTGCGCGTCGACAAAACGGGCACGGGTCAGATCGTGTTCCCAATCCCAAACGGAGATCTCCACCGTTTCGTTTTTGGCGATGGGGGTGGGGTTAAATACGTGGAAGATACGGGTGCGACCGCCGCCGCGACCGCTGCGCGGCATATCGCTGGCGGTACCGGCACCATAGCCGGCACCGGCGCCGATGCCGGGGGAGAACCTATCGTCTTCGCAGGGGATGGCCGACGTATCAATTTCCCGTACAATGGCTGCGGCAGCCTGTTCCAACTGGGTTTGCGAGGTGGCCAGCACGTTGGCATACAGTCCCATGGCGTATTCACGGCTTTCAGGGGTGCAGGAGCCGGTTAAAATATCGTGGAAATGGGTGAGCAGCGTGTCGCGCCATGCCTGTTCATATTTGGAGGAAAGCGGTGCCGCGCCGACTTTCGCTGTTGCCAAAGCGTGGATGCTTTCGGCGGCGATCAGTGAACGTTCGCATGCGCGGTTGCCCATCTTCACGCGGCTTTGTGTAGTATAGCAACCTTGGAAGATACCGTTGATCTCGTGATCGATCAACGGTACTTTATGGCGCACCGCTTCCGCTGCGTGGAAATATTCGCGCATGGTGCCGAAACGCAAGCTAGGGAAGACAGGCCATTCCATCATATCCAATGCGCGTTGCAGGTCGCGACGGGTGGGACCGCCGCCGTGGTCGCCCAC
>JAZODN010000034.1:0-11134 GCA_045597045.1 Acutalibacteraceae bacterium | reverse complement strand
ATGGCTTGCGTGTACCTCTACTTTACGGGTGAGGCAGAGAATGTCTACATTCAGGCGGCCCGTTTGGTGGATACCAATTGCGCCGCAGTTGGTGCCGAATGGGAAGAGGCGTTCCACGCATATATGCTCAGCAACGAACTGAACCTCAAGCTGGAAAACGAGAAAACCGCCTCGGCATATGAAAACGGTTACACCGGTGATACCGTGTGTGGATTCTGCGGCGATACGCTGAAGGTGGGCGAGGATATTCCTGCCACCAGCAACCTGCCCAAGCCGTATGCTTTTCTTGAAACGGCCGGCGGCACACTGAACGCCAACTATGGTGTCGGTCCGCTGCACGCCTCGCAGACGGTGCTTGGTAACACGGATGTGGTGGCGATCGGCAATACCGGTTTGTACGGCATTAAGCTGACTGACGATTGGTCCGGTTTTTATTTCGGCGGTAACCTGAAAGAGAAGGTTCCTGCCAATACCGATGTGGTGGTGGCGATTGAATGTTATGCCACGGCAGCCGGCGATTTTCTGCGTTTTGTCGGCAACAGCATCTTTGTGGACCACACGAAGATCGGCATGATAAAAGCAAACGAACCCTCGCTGATTTTTGTGAAGTTTTCGGCACAAGAGGTGGCGGCGTGGGGTAATGACGTGCGTATGGGATTCCAACGCAGTAGTGCGGCCGGTAATTTCTACATTACGTCGGTTCGTATGATCGATGCGCAGTATGCGGATCTGGAAGAAGCGCCGGCAAACGATTATTATCAGTTCGGCGGCGATCGCGTTGTTTGCGATTACTACCCCGATATCACGGTGCCGAACGTGTCCGGCATGTCGTATGATGACGGCGAGACGGGTTACCGCTACTTTAGCGTGACGAAGGCACGCGCCACAGCGGTGGCGAACGAGCCTGTGTATATCAAGGTGTATACCACGGTCGGCAACGAAAACACCACTATCGGGATCGGCACCTATCAGCACGCGAAAAACGGGGGCACCAACCACAACACCAACACAGGCGCACCCGGTTACAGCATCGAGGTAAAGAACGGTGTGGGCGGCGTGTATATTCCCGAAGCCTGTTTCACCAACGGTTTGAACGGCAGCCGTGGGTCTTTCCGCTTTGGTTCGGCAACGGCAGCGAAGATCGCGCGTGTGGAAGTATATAAGGTTACGACCTATTGCAACGAGGTGAACGCCACTGCCGAAATGAAGGCGGAACTGCATGCCGAAATGCTGCGCACCATGACCAACGTGGTGGTGGAAGGCTATGCGGCACCCTCGATTTCCGCGCCGGGCAACACCGGCAACGTTTCCTGTGCTACTTGCGGAGAGGAACTTGCGGCGAACGAGTTGATTCCGCAGCTGCAGCCTTATGCACAGATCGACTTTAACCATGCCGACGGTGCACAGACTACCAGCATCAAAACGCTGAATGGCACGATTCTCACCCCCGTGCAGATTCCGGGCACGGAATTCTACGGTATGCGTTACGTGACCCACAATACCGACTTCTCCTTTGTGCTGGATGACATCGGCATCAGCGAAGAAGAGGTCTTAAACGGCGAAAAGAATCTTGCCATTTCGGTGGAATACTATCTGACGAGTGGCACCTCCACCCCGCGTTTGACATTCGGCACGCACGGCAGCAAAAATCTGGCGCTTTATCACGGTTATAACAACCATTGCTGGGATGCGGTGTGTGTAAACCCCTATAACCAAATGGTGGTTGGCGAAGTGGGCTTTGCCACCTTTACGGTGGGTAAGGATATCACCTATGTGGCGCCCAAAGGCCAGTTCGGTGCTGCGGATCGATTTGACACACCGCGCGATATTGAGACCCTCACCATGGCGAAAGCGCTGGTGAACGGTTCGCAGGTGACGCTGTTGGGCTGGAAGGACGGCCTTAACAACAATCCGTCGCAGGCGATGTATATTAAGTCTATCACCGTTCACAATGCGGCAGATCTGGTGGAAGTCGGCGAGGATCGCGGTTACTACTATCAGAAGTTTGAGCCCGTGGCGGTAGATCCCATTTACTATCCGCAGTATACCACAAAAGACGCTTTTGGTATTTCCAGTTATGAGAACACCGAAGAAACGGTGTCCGACGCCCAGGGAAATCCGTTCCCGAAATTCGGCTTTATGTATTTGAAGCTTGGCAGCGACTTCATGACGGTGGAAGGCAAACCCACGCCTGCAAAAATGGTGATCAAAGCGAAGGACGGCGCGGATATTACCACCCTGCGGTATCAGTATCAAATCTCGCTGCAGGATGGCGCTCAAGCGTTCAGCAGCATGCAGACGGTGACGCTGCAAGGCGGCTACGCGGAAGTTGTTCTGCCGGATGCCATTTTTAAAAACGGCCTAAACAACGCCGGTTCGATTCGCCTGCGTGAATCGCTGCATGAACTGAACGGCGAAGAAGTCGTGGTGGTTGGCAACGACGATTTCGACGATCTCTTTGAAATTCAGCTTCACGACCTGCGCGAGGAATGCGAAGCGTATCACACCACCCTATTCACCGAGGCCAACGGCAACTTGGTGCGTGAAGGCCGTGTGGAATCGACCGCAACGGTGCCCGGTTATTCGGGTGATCTGCACTGCACGCATTGTGGCGTGATGGTGGAAGGCGGTAGCGCACTGCCCTTAATGCAGCCGTTTGCTCAGCTCGATTTCTCCGACGGTACGGCGAAGTACACCAGTTTGAAGGGGATCACCACTTCGGGCGATGCGACGATCGCACCGGTGCAGATTCCCGGAACCAATGCATACGGTGCGCTGATCAATGCACACGGTGCAGGTATCACCTTCTCGCTCACACCGTTCGGCATTACCGCCGATGATATTGCGAACGGCAAACAGATCGCGATCACGTTGGAATATTACATTCCCAGCGGCTTGGATGCGGATGCACGTATTGTCTTTGACGCAGGAATCGGTGCCGATAAGATCATGGCGTTCTATAACCAATATAAAGGTAACACCTGGGATGCCACGGTGTTGAACCCTGCGGCGCCGCTTTCTTCCGAAACGTTGAACATCGCTACCTTCTTGGTTGGCCGCGACATGGATTACGTGACCGGCCCCGGCCAGTTCAGCGCGGCAAATCCCTTCCAAGAGCCGCAGACGGTCAATACCGAAGCGTTTGCCAATGCGATCGTGAACGGCAACGATATCACGCTGAAACTGTGGCGTAATGAAAAGGTTACCACTCCGATTTATATCAAATCGCTTACGGTTTACGATGCGAAAGATTTTTGCGTGCTTGAACAAGATACCTCGCGTGAATACATCGACTTTGAAAGCGAGTTTGTGGCAAGCCCGGTCTATTATCCGCTGTACAGCGTGCAGGATGCCTACGGTCTTTCGTGGCGCGACGTGGACGAGGGACCGGATAAGGAAAAGTTGGAGACCATCTACCGCTATTTTGTGGTGACCCATTCGAAGGTGGCTGCCGATAAGGAGAAGCAGCCGGTGGTTATCCGCTTTACCTTGAAGGAAGAATCCGAAGTGACTCGCATTACCCTTGCGTACCAAAAGGGCAAGACTCCCGACAACTTGTGGGGATCTGTCGATGTGGAAGTGAACAACGGTGTCGGTGAGATTGTGCTTGAAGACGCGGCATTCACCAACGGTTTAAACGGCGGCACCTCCTTCCGCGTGTGGAATGTGGATCGCAACCCCGTGGGTCGCGACCTCAAGATGGTGGAAGTGTATGCTGTGAAGGATAAGACGGCGCTGAACGCGATTTTGGATGCGGTGGAGGAGGATACCCTCTATAAGACCTCGGCTTCCGTGGCAAAATACATGAAGGTTGTGGAAGCGGCACAGAAGGTGGCCGACGATGCGTGGGCTTCCGATGAGGAAATTGCCGGCGCGGTTGCCGATCTGGAAGCGGCGCGTGCTCTGTTGGTCGTGTGTGCGCACGACAGCGGCAAGACCTTGAAGAACGAAAAGCCGGCAGAATGCCTTACGGAAGGCTATTCGGGCGATATGGCCCGTGCTGACTGCGGTTACATTGCCGATGCCGATCGCGGCACGGTGATTCCTTCGCACAATGTTGAGACTCGTGACATTAAGGAGGCCACTTGTACCGAAGAAGGCAATATGGGCAATACCTATTGTCTGGTTTGCAAGCGGGTTTGTAAGTACGGCCAGAAAATTGCCAAAGTTCCGCACACGTGGGACGAAGGCGTGGTGACCAAACCGGCGACCAAAAACGAGACCGGCGAGATCACCAAGACCTGTACCGTTTGTAAGACGGCCACCACCGTTGTGGATTTCGAGTTCGAAGCGGCCCTTGGTGACGTGGACGGCAGCGGCAAGATTGATTCCACCGATGCACGTCTGGTGCTGCAGTATGCGGTGAAGAAGATCACCGGTTCGGCGCTGGATACCACGGTGGCAGACGTGGACGGTAACGGCCGCGTCGATTCCACCGACGCCCGTTTGATTCTGCAGTATTCCGTGAAAAAGATCACGAAGTTCCCTGCACAGGCATAAGCCATTCTAAAAAAGCCCACCCGACAAGGGTGGGCTTTTGCTTTACAAAAAGCAAATTTCGTGTAGACATGCAGCGTTTTTTGTGGTATTCTTTTGAAAAAAGGGGGTGGCGAAATGGATGTGAAACGCTTAACGGCAGAAAAGCAGTTGGATGCCGACGTGGGCTTTCGCTTTCGGCGCGTGCTGCTGACGACCGAAAGTTCCAAACTGCATTGCCATGAATATTACGAGCTGTTTTTGACTCTGTCCGATGGCATTCGTCACCAGATCAACGGGCGTGAAGAGGTGCTGCCGCGTGGTGCGCTGCTGTTTATCCGCAAGGAGGACTGCCATCACTATCCCGATTTTTTACAGAGTGCGCAATCCTTTATCAATCTCTCATTTTCGTCCGAAATACTGTCACAGCTGTTTGCCTTTTTGTCGGCCGGATTCGGCGGCGAACGGTTGCTGGCGGCAGAGTTTCCGCCACAGGTGCTGTTAGGGGAAGAGGACATTGCCTGGGTGACCGACAAGTTAGACGAGCTGAACACCGCCGACCGTTATAACACGGCGGAACGGCAATATTTGGCGCGCATGCTGTTGCTTAAGATCTTCACGCGGTATTTTGCGCAGTTCGAAACAGACGATCTTCGTCTGCCGCCATGGCTCAATCGGTTGAACCGTGAAATGCACCGCCTGGAGCACTTTTCGCAAGGGGTGGAGCATATGGTGGAACGTTCCGGCAAGAGCCGTGAGCACCTGTGCCGTTCGGTGAAAAAATATTTCGGCGTGTCGGTTTCGGAATACTTAAACAACCTGCGCCTGAATTATCTTGCCAACTCGTTGGTGACCACCAATCTTCCGATTATTGATCTTTGCTATCTTTGCGGATTTGAAAATACTTCGTGGGCGTATACGCTGTTTAAGCGCAAATACGGCACGTCACCGGCAAAGTTTCGCAAGAATGGATGAAAAACGCCCCGATGTCATTGACATCGGGGCGTTTTTTCTGTTGGGTTAAAAGAATATGTGCATTACGCCAAGGTGACCTTCAAGGTGATAATCTCAAAATTTTTCACCGGCAGTTTTACGGCGTTGTTTTCCACCGCCAGGTCATAGAGCGTATTTTCCATCAGGTCGGCCACGGCCACCGCCTTCACCGGCACGCCGAAGGTGACGGTCGGGGTGGTTTTGCAGTCGAAGGTATCGTGCAAACGAACGATGATCTCGTCACTGTCTTCACACTGCTTCACGGCATCGACGATGATGTTGTCGCTATCGGTCGAAATCAGCGAGAAGGTATCCGCCAGTGTGCCGTTTGCGTTGGCAGCCACCGCCACCGCCGAAAGCGGTTGGTTGAAGCTGTAGGCTTCGCGCACCGTGCCGCCCGTGCGGAAATCGCCCGTGTGGGGGAAGATGGCGAAGGCGAAGGTGTGCTCGCCCACGTCGGCCTGCGTGTTGGGATACACGCCGCTTTTCAGTACGGTGAGTTTCATGGTGCTGCCTTCTGCATTAAAGCCGTATTTGCAGTCGTTCAGGATACTGACACCGTAGTTGTATTCCGACATATCCATCCACTTTTGCGCACACACTTCGAACTTCGCTTCATCCCAACTGGTGTTTTGGTGAGTCGGGCGTTCCACGCTGCCGAATTGGATGTCATAACGGGCGGTGATGGCGTTGATATCGGTCGGGAATGCGATCTTCAGGATCTGCTGTTTCTCTTCCCAGTGGATAGCGTGCTCGGCATCAATACGGGCGATGGAATCATAGAGATAGAGGCGCTGTTCGATCTGCGAGTTGTGATAGGTGCGGCAGATTTTAAAGCCCTTGCGGCAGCCCTCGTCGATGGGGGTGATCGCCGCTTTGTCGCACAGCACGGTGCATTTGGATTTGTGATATTCCGCGAGTTCCCAGTTGTCATAAACGCGCGGCATATCCTCGAAGATCTGCCATTCGTTGGCCGGTGCGTTTTCGAAGAAAACCTGACGGTCCACGCGCTTGTCCACCAGTTTCACGATGCGGCCGGCTTCATCCAGTTCCAGGAAGAAGAAGTCGTTTTCGGCCGTGCGGCCCTGCACCTTCACACAGCCGGCTGCTTGCGGTTGCACCACGGCCCAGCCCTGCGCCGGGATTTCCTCGGTTTCATACAGTTTGCCGTCTACCGTAACGGTGCCGCGACGAGCAAAGCCGAGCGAGTTATACACCAGCACGCCGCCGTTGGTTTTGACGTTTTCGGCGAGTGCGCCGAGCGATTCGGCAAGCAGAGCGTCTGCTTTGGCGAGCAGCCCTTCATACTGCATCCAGCTTTCGTCATAAACCTCCTGAATGGAGGAGCCGGGAATAATATCGTGGAACTGGTTAAGCAGCACGGTGTCCCACAGGCCGTACAGCACATCTTTTGAATAGGTCCTGCCGAGCAGGGCAGCTGCTGCGGTCTGGGCGGCTTCGGTTTTTTGCATGCGCATTTCGGCAAGGCGGTTATAGCGCTTGTTCTTGGCCACCGACGTGTAGGTGCCGCGGTGGAATTCGAGATATAGTTCGCCTACCCATTTCGGGGTGCGGCCGATTTCGCGGCAACCTTCGGCAAAGTTCTTTTCGGTCATTTCCAAATGCTCGGCCAAGGTGCTCATGCGCGTTTTCGGCAGGGCGGGCAGACCGTAAGCCATGCGGCGCTGCATTTCCAGCATGTGCTCGGTCGGGCCGCCGCCACCGTCACCGTGACCGTAGGAGGTCATCACAACGTTGTTGTAGTCCTTTTGCTGATACCGCTGCCACGAGCCCATCACCTCGGAGGGGTTGAGCATACCCACGTAGGTACAGGGGTTATGGAAGTTGCCGTCGCCTGCAAATTGGCGCGTAGTGATAAAGTCGGTCAACATTTCGCTGCCGTCCAATCCTTGCCACATAAAAGTGTCGTAGGGAATGAGGTTGGTATCGTTCCAACTGATCTTGGAGGTGATGAAATGTTCCACGCCGCTTTTTTTGAGAATCTGCGGCATGGCGGCGGAATAGCCGAACACATCGGGCAGCCAAAGCACGCGGCTGTCCACATTGAATTCCTGCTTCATGAAGCGCTTACCGTGCAGGATCTGACGCACCATGCTTTCGCCGTTGATCAGGTTGCAGTCGGCTTCCAGCCACATGGCGCCTTCAATTTCAAACCGCCCTTCGCGCACTTTTTCCAAAATGCGTGCATACAGTGCGGGATTGTCCTCTTTCACAAATTGGAAAAGTTGCGGCTGGGACATCATGAATTTGTATTCGGGGTAGCGGTCCATCAGTTGCAGGGCGGTGGTGAAGCTGCGCTGCGCCTTTTCGCGCGTTTGTGCCAGTGTCCACAGCCATGCCACGTCGATATGAGTGTGACCGATGCAGTTGCAGATAACGTTGCTCTTGCCGCACAGTTCCTCATAATAATGTTTTTTGAGGTAGCACGAGGCGGCTTCCAACTTTTCGTAATATTCGGTCGTGTGCGGATAGTTCATATCCAGCAGACAGCAGGTGTGCTCGAGCACCTTGGTGGCCGTCACTTTTTCATATGTATTGTGCGGAATGAGGTTAATGCCCATATACGGCACGTACATATCGTAATACATGGAATAGATGCGTTCATCCAGATATTCTATGCGGAATTTTACTTCGGTCGCATCGTGAATCATGCCCACGTAGTAGTAGACATGAATTTCATAATCGGTGGCAGGTTCCAGATCCACCGAAAGGTGGTTGGTATCCAATGCGTGCGTGAACTCGCCGTTCACATACACCATGCTCTGCGGATTCAGCGTGTTGCCGTGATTGTCGAAACCCGTGGAAAGAATCAACTGCACACGGCTTTGCTCGCGTGCTTCGGGTGTGGTGAATTTCACACGGAACCAGAAGTGGCCGTCGTGCTGTGCGATGCGTGTCCCCTTCGGGAATGGCAGCCAGCCTTCGGTCGGCAGCGAGTGATCCGTTTTGTAACCGCACGGTTGGTATTCCACGCCGTCCAGCTCACACACGTGAATGTGTGCATGTTGACCGAGTTTGTTCACCGTTGTTTGGATCTGATCCATCACGTTTCTCATAAGGTAGCCCCCTTTATCGTCGGTGTATCCTACAGCCTAAATTATACAGAAAATGGGGGCGTTTTTCTTTGCCTTGTGTGACAAAAGCTTTCACTTATGTGATATTTTCCGCTTTTTGCAGCAAATAAGTCAGGATCGCTTTTTCACTCCGAAACAACCGTCGCAGCACTTCACCCGTGGCAGGAAGCGGCAGGTCGATTGGCGTGCTTGCGCGATGTATATACGGCGGTGCGCCGTTCTCAAAGGTGACGTTACGGGTGCGCACATCGGCCCACAGCAGGCCGAAGCACAGCCCCACGGCGCACAGGGTCAGCACCAAGGTGCAGAAAAAGGCTTTCATTTGGGTTCTCCTTTTACACTTCGTTTGATTTGCTCCACATGGCGGCCAACGCTTCGCCGAGCAGGTGGGCAGAATAGGAGGCCTCTTCCAACGTGTTGCCCTCGCTGCCTACTTCAATCAGCAGCGAGCCGCTTGACAAGTGTTGGTTGTAGCGCGCAGCGGTGAGCGAAAGCGGTCGGCACAGGCGGTCGTGGCGCTCGCCGAGCGTTTGCTGCAACCGGGCGGCAAAGGCAAGATTTTCTTGGCGGTGCGGATGCGGCAACGCATCGGTGGAAAGCACACCGCACACTACCATCAGCTGTGCGGCTTTTTTGCCGTTCACCGTTACGGTGGGTTTTAACATGTCGGTTTGGTTCACCATCAGCCCGTCGCGATGGATATCCAACGCCACTTTAATGCTGGGGTGCTGTTTTAAAATCTCCTCCACCGTTTGGGCCGAGCGCTCGTAGGCACCGCGGTAATGCGGATAATCGTGCACGGTGGTATCGTGCAGCACGGCGATACCGGCGGCCAGCAGCGTGGCTTCCAACACGTCGCCTACCGCCACAACGGTGTCGCTATAAGCAGTGTCGCGCGGTACGTCGCCGGCGTTGTAGTATCCCGTATCATACGGCATATACCCTTCGGTAGTGTGGGTGTGATAAAGGAGCACCTGCGGTTCGTTGCTGCCAAACTCGATCTCAAAGGGCAGAGCAGCGTTCAGCGCCGCCGCTATATCGGCTGTCACGCCGCTTTTGTTTTTTACTTGAATGCCGTTCATGCTCACACCGCCACCCACCGTTTGGGCGACCACCTTGCCGCCGCTGCCGTTTTCTGCCGGCGGCGTGTCAACGGTCGCCTGCGGTGCGGTGGGTTCGGTCATGGGTTGCTGTTCGGCACCGCCGGTGGGGGCGGTTGACGGTGCGGCGGTGCTGGGCGCTTGCGCCGTGGGACGTGTTAAGCGATGCGAAAGACGCTCGGCACCGGCTTCGGCCTGCTGCAGAGTCACCGAAGCCACCGCCAGCACACGGCCCGTTTGCTCCCAAAGGGTCGACGGTAGACGTGTCCCAACCGCTAACACCGACGCGGCTGCCGCTGCCGCGAGCAGCACACGCCCGACAGATCTGAATTTTTGCATAGGCCACCCCCCTCTTGTCTAAAATGTATGCAGGGGGCGGCCGCTGTATTACACCGCGGCTGCGGTAAGGTCGGTGGGGGAGTAGGCCGGTTGGAGTGCCCCGTTGATAGCCAGCGCCAGCAAACGGGCGGCACGGCGTACTACCAGGTCGATTTCCCGTGGGGTGACCATCATAGCGGCCGCCTCCTCACGCGGCGTGCCGCTGCTCATATCGCGTACCACGGTGGCAGCGTCCACTACCGTGGGCACGCCCAGTCCGATGACGGGTACGCCCAACACGTCACAGTTGAGTGGTCGGCGTGCGTTGCCCACACCCGAGCCGGGGGCGATGCCTGTGTTGCACAGCTGCACCGTGCAGCCCACCCGTGCCAGCGAGCGTGCGGCCAAGGCGTCGACCGCGATCACGGCAGACGGACGCACGGTGTGGCACACACCGCGCAGAATCTCAGCGCTTTCCATTCCCGTTTTGCCCAGCACGTCGGTGCGGATCACGGCTACCGGCCGAAGATCCGTAAGCCCCAGACTGTGTGCCCATTCGCCGCGGATGTGACGGGTAGCAAGCACCATGTCGGCCGCCTGCGGCCCCAGTGCGTCGGGGGTTACGGCGGCGTTACCGAGTCCGGCCACCAACACGGCACCTTCCTTTGGCAACAGCTTTCTCAGTTCCTGTGCCAGCGTGGCTGCATGTGTTGTCAGCCGCGTTTCGTCATCGCTAAGCGGTGGCAGCTCGGCGGTGATGTATTGTCCCACGGGGCGGCCGATAGCTGCGGCGGCATCGTCGGTTTCCACTGCTGTCCGTGTAAGGGTGATGTCGCCGCGGTATACGGTACGGTGTGAAATGCCATCGTATGACGGCAGATCGTCGGCGGCTTCCAGCATAAGGTCGGTGCGGTTAAACACAAAAAGCACTCCTTTATAATCGAAAAATCGTGATAAAAACAGCATTTCCGAAAAAAGTTTGCTTATTCTTGAAAAAAAGAGTTGCATTTTTTAAAGTTTAGTGGTATGATAACTGATGCATGACCGGAATTATTGCTTATTGCCTATCCGGCAACTCATCCACAAGGAGGTGTCACCATGCCCAATATCAAATCTGCTAAGAAGCGCGTGAAGGTCATCGCGACCAAGACG
>JAZODN010000033.1:0-7930 GCA_045597045.1 Acutalibacteraceae bacterium | reverse complement strand
CGTAGCAATATAACTCGCCGCCCGCGAATAAAACTGGCCAAGTGTCCTTACGAACACTTGGCCAAAGACAACCGATTTTTTATTTGTCCTCTCACAACAAACCATACTACCTTTGAGAGACGGGGTGTTTTGTTGTTGGCTCTGTTAAAGCTAAACGGTCACTGTATTTCCTGTTCCAAATGATCAAACAGGGCACTGTCAAAGAATTCACGTATTGAAATTTCAAGTCCGTCACAAATCTTTTTGAGCGAGACAATGCCGGGATTTTGACTTTTGCTGTTCAACATGCTGTATACAGTGGAAGGTGATACACCGGCTGTGTTGGCCAAGGCATTGATCGCCATGTGCCGTTCTTTGCACAATTCCAAAATGCGTTTTTCAACCGCTTCTTTAATAAGCATACAATTCCTCCCCAAATAGTATGCTTTCAGCGTAGCAAAATTTGCGATATATCGTGTGGGATATATCGCAAATTTATAAAGAATGTGTTATAATTACGATATATCGTAATTATGGAGGATGAGTATGACTTGCACATTTTTTGGACATCGTGATACGCAAGCGGATGTAGAAGAAAGATTAAAAGATGTATTAACGGAGTTGATAACCGAAAAAGAGGTAACGACGTTCTGGGTGGGGAATGAGGGTAATTTCGATCGTATGGTGCGGCGCGTCATACAAGAACTCTCGGTGAACTTTCCGCACGTTCGTTATGCGGTGGTATTGGCGTATCGTCCCCTGAACCGGCCGGGAGACACCGAGTATGGCGACACCGTGTATCCGCAGGAATTGGCAAACGTTCCGTTGCGTGCGGCCATTCCTGCACGCAACGCTTGGATGCTTGCACACGCGGAGTATGTAGTTACCTACGTTTGCCGCCACGGCAGTGCGGTACAATGGCAACGGGAAGCCGAAAAAAGTGGGAAGACGGTTTTGCGTCTGGCCGACGAACCATACTGCCTTTGAGAGACGGGGTACACGTTTACTATTTTCCGCACACTGATTGACTTTTCTCATGACATGTTGTAAAATACCCATATATTGTTTTTTACTTGCATAGTATACAAATAGTATACTATGCAAGTAATATTACAAAAATATGCTTGTTTACAAATTCCTACCCCCTTTATTTTTGCGTTTTGAGGTGATTGTATGACACGTTCCGATACCATAGCGGCCATTGCAACGCCGTTGGCGCCGGCCGGCCTGGGTGTGATCCGCCTGTCCGGCAGCGAGGCAGCGGTGGTGGCTGACCGTGTGTTTCGTCCGGTCACCGCGGGAAAAACGCTGGCAGATATGGCCGGATATACGGCGTGTTACGGTCACGTGTTTGATGGCGAAGGGGACATTGACGAATGTGTGGCAACGGTGTTTCGTGCGCCGCACAGTTACACGGGCGAATCGGTGGTGGAGTTTTCCTGTCACGGTGGCGTGTATCTTTTGCAACGTGTGTTGCGCGCTGTGTTTGCGGCCGGGGCACGGCCGGCGGCGGCCGGTGAATTTACCCGCCGTGCTTTTGTGAACGGTAAGATGGATCTTTCGGGCGCTGAATCGGTGATGGCGCTGATTGCGGCCCAAGGCCGCTTGGCGGCGCGCACGGCACTGGCCACGCGGGAAGGCGCAGTGTTTCGTTGCCTGGCGAGTGTGAAAACGCAGCTGGTGCAGTTGCTTTCGGGCTTGGCGGCGTTTGTGGATTATCCGGATGAGGATATTCCCGAACTGCAGCCGAGTGAGTTGCTTGCCGTGTTGCGGTCGGCCAAACAGACACTCGGGCGTCTCTTGGATACGTTCGATGCCGGGCAGGTGTTGCAAAGCGGTGTGGATACGGTGATTGTCGGCAGTCCCAACGTGGGAAAATCCACCCTAATGAACCGTTTGACCGGTTGCGAGAGCAGTATTGTGACCGATATTGCCGGCACCACCCGTGACGTTGTGGAACGCACCGCCCGTGCAGGCGAGGTGCTGCTGCGCTTGGCAGATACCGCCGGCATTCGGGATACCGATAACGCCGTGGAGGCCATTGGTGTGGAACGCGCACGCAACCGCATGCACACGGCGGCGCTGGTATTGGCGGTGTTTGACGGGGCACGCGACTTGACCGCGGAAGACAAAGCATTGGCCGAAGAGGCGGCCGATACCCACGCCATTGCCGTGATCAACAAAGCGGATCAACCGCTAAAAATCGACAAAGAGTATATTCAAAGTAAGTTTAAACACACAGTAATTCTTTCTGCCGCTGAAGACGAGGGCGTTGAGCAGCTGATTGCCGCTATTGCGCAGGTGACGGGGGTGGAGCAGCTGCACAGTGATGAGCCGATCTTGGCGACCGAACGGCAGCGCGATTGTGCGGCACGCAGTTTGACAGCGGTGGAGGAAGCCCTGTTGGCACTCGACAGCGGCGTGACGTTGGATGCGGTGACCGTGAGTGTGGATGACGCCGTGGCCGCCATTTTGGAATTGACGGGTGAACGGGTGACCGAAACGGTGGTTGACGATGTGTTTGCTCGCTTTTGTGTGGGTAAGTGAGTGGCAAAGGAGAGAGAAAAATGAAGATTTTTATCAAAGTGGGTTTGGTTTTGCTGGGTATAGCCGGCGTATTGTATTGGCTGGGCGGCAAATTTTTGCAGCCGGCCCGTTCGCTGCACGCACGGTATAAGCGGTCTTCGGATGAGGATACGACTGTATGATATTTTTTGCAGGAGAAACGGATGTAGCGGTGATCGGTGCCGGGCACGCCGGCATTGAAGCGGCCTTGGCTGCCGCGCGGCTCGGGTGTCACACCACTGTGTTTACTATCAATTTGGATTGGGTGGGCAACATGCCGTGCAATCCGTCCATCGGCGGCACCGCCAAAGGCCATCTGGTGCGTGAAATTGACGCATTGGGCGGCGAAATGGGTCGCGCGGCCGATGCGAATACGTTGCAATCGCGCATGCTGAACCGCGGCAAAGGGCCGGCAGTGCATTCGCTGCGCGCACAAATTGATCGGCGCGAATATTCCGCGTTTATGAAGCACACGCTGGAAACCACCGAAAACCTGGCAATGCGGCAGGCAGAGATCGTGGATCTCACGCGTCTGGAGGATGGGCGCTTTTGCCTTACCACCAAACTGGAAGAACAGTATTACGCCCGTGCGGTGATTTTGGCCACCGGCACGTTTTTGAAGGGACGCGTGTTTGTGGGGGACGTGTCGTATGAAAGCGGCCCCGACGGCATGTTCCCTTCGGTTTCGCTTTCTTCTGCCTTGTTGAAGCTGGGCGTGCAGTTGCGCCGCTTTAAGACGGGCACCCCTTCGCGTGTGCTGCGTTCGAGTTTGGATTTTTCCAAGATGGAAGAACAGGAAGGGGAGGAGCCGGTAGTTCCGTTTTCGTTCGAAACCGAAACACCGCCCGAAAACGTGCTGCCGTGCCACATAACCTGGACCAACGAAAACACCCGTGCGGTAATTATGGAAAACCTGCACCGTTCGCCGTTATACGGCGGCAAAATCGAAGGTGTGGGTCCGCGTTATTGCCCCAGCATTGAAGACAAGATGGTGCGTTTTGCCGATAAGGAGCGTCATCAGGTGTTTGTGGAGCCGTGTGGCCGCCAAACCGAAGAGATGTATCTGCAGGGGTTATCTTCCTCGCTGCCGGTGGACGTTCAGCAAGGGTTTTTGCGTACCATTGCCGGTTTTGAACACATTGAGGTGATGCGTCCGGCTTACGCTATTGAATACGATTGCTGTGATCCGCTGCAGCTGGATGCTACGCTGGAATTTTTGGATATAGAAGGCCTATACGGCGCCGGACAGTTCAACGGGAGCTCGGGATACGAGGAGGCGGCGGCACAGGGCTTGGTGGCCGGTGTGAATGCGGCGCTGAAGCTGCAAGGCCGTGCGCCGTTGCGGTTAGACCGTGCCTCCAGCTATATCGGTACCTTGATCGACGATTTGGTGACCAAAGGCTGTGCCGACCCGTATCGCATGATGACCTCTCGCTCGGAATACCGCCTGATCCTGCGACAGGACAACGCCGACGAACGACTGACGCCGATCGGTCGGGAGATCGGTTTGGTGGAGGATACGCGCTGGGCACACTACTGTGCGCGCCGCGACCAAAAGCAGGCGGAACGCACCCGACTGGAAACGACCGTGCTTGCTCCCACAGCGGAGTTGAACGCGTTGCTTGTTTCACGTGAAACAACACCCGTTACCACGGGCGTGCGGCTGATCGACCTGCTGCGTCGCCCTCAACTGGATTATGCCGCGTTGGCATCGGTGGATACCGATCGTCCGACATTGCTGCCGCTGGTGCAGGAACAGTTGGAAGTGGAAATTCGCTACGAAGGGTATTTGCGTCGTCAGCAGGCGGCCATTGACGAAATGCGGCGTCTGGAAGGGCGCTTACTGCCCGAAACCATGGATTATACCGCCGTGACCGGTCTGCGGTTGGAGGCGGTGGAAAAACTCAGCCGTGTGCGGCCGCGCAGCTTGGGTCAGGCTGCCCGTATCAGCGGTGTCAGCCCGGCCGACGTGGCGGTGCTGATCGTGTGGTTGGGGAAGGAGGAGTCGGTGTGATCGACCGAGTGTTGCTGAAAGAATCGGCGGCGGCATTGGGCGCGATGGTGGATGACACCGCCGCCGAACGGTTGGATATCTATGCGCGGCTGTTGGTGGAGTGGAACGAGAAGATGAATCTCACCGCCATCACCGATCCCGAAGGCATTGTGCTGAAGCATTTTGTGGACTCACTTACTGCGCTGCCGCTGTTGCCGAAAACACCCTTTTCGCTGGTGGACGTGGGCACCGGTGCCGGTTTCCCCGGTTTGCCGCTGGCGATTTTGCGTGACGATATGCAGCTGACGCTGTTAGACAGCTTAAATAAGCGCTTGCTCTTTTTGGAAGAGGTGTGCCGTGCGGTGGGGGTCTCTGCCGTGCGTGTGCATGCCCGTGCCGAAGAAGGGGGGCGCAACCCGGCCTTGCGTGACAGCTTTGACGTGGCCACGGCACGCGCGGTGGCCGGGCTGCCGGTGCTGTGTGAGCTTTGCCTGCCGTTTGTGAAGGTGGGCGGCCGCTTTTTGGCACTGAAGGGACCGGATGCTCCCCGTGAGCAGCAAGAGGCGGCGCGTGCGGTGCAAAAATTGGGCGGTCGCTTTGCGGCAGGCCGCACGGTCGCTTTACCCGACCCAACAAGCGAGGGCGGCACGGCCGAACGGCATATTCTGGTGATCGAAAAAACGGCGGCTACACCGTCGAAATTCCCACGCCCCAACGCAAAAAAAGCGGCACCGCTGTAATTTTCATCTCTTAAAACGACAAACTGCGCCTGTTTCCCGTGCTATACTATGGGAAACAGGCGCTTTTTGGAGGTTGTGCGGAATGAAGTGGAAGCAAAAGGAGTGGCCATACGCCGTGTGCGGTGAGGTGTTGAACGTGGCGGTGGAGGATATTCGCCGCAGCCCCGATCAGCCGCGCCGTGTGTTTGCCTTTGCGGAATTGGCGGAACTGGCGCAGAGCATCAGCGAAAACGGCATGCTGAATCCGTTGAGCATCACCCTGCGCGAGGGAATCCCCGTGCTGGTGGCAGGGGAACGGCGGTTGCGTGCGGCCAAAATGCTGGGTATGGCCACCGTGCCGTGCGTGGTGGTGCAAGCCGAAGGGCGTGACCGCGCGCTCCTTGGTTTGATTGAAAATCTGCAGCGACAGGATATGAATTGTTTTGAGACTGCCGAAGGCATTCGCCGTTTAATGGCAGTATACGGATTAACGCAGGAGGAGGCCGCCGTGAGATTGGGGTGTTCGCAATCGGCGGTGGCAAACCGCTTACGGTTGCTGCGCCTGAGCGAAGACGAGCGCGCCTGCATTTTGGAAAACGGTTTGACTGAACGGCATGCCAGGGCGTTGCTTGCGGTGGAGGACAGCACGCGTCGCGGCGCGCTGCTGCGCCGCATAGCAGCACAGCACCTGACGGTGGCGGCGACCGAACGGCTGATCGCCGCCGAGCAAACCGTGCCGAAAGCGCCAAAGCGCACGCCGCTGATCCGTGACGTGCGTGTGTTCAGCAACACGGTAAAACACGCGGTGGAAACCATGTGCCGTTCGGGGGTGCAGGCGAGCGTGGCCAAAACCGAAACGGCCGATTACATTGAATTTTTGGTGCGTGTGGCGAAATAAGCGCAAAAAACACCGCGTATCTTACGATACGCGGTGTTTCACGTGAAACGTTATTCAACCACGGTAGCGCCCTTCAGCGTATCCGAAACCAAGCAGATGTAGGTCTTGCCGGTGAGGAAGGTGGCATCTTTGCCGTTTTCGGTAAAGGAGAGGCCGCTTTCGGTGCGCTTCCACTGAATGGGACGGGCGGTGCCGCCGGAGCAGAGCAAACCTTCGCCGCTTTCCAGCGTGAAGCCGATGCACTGTTCGCTTTCGGCGTATTTGTTGTCATACATCACCACCACGTTGGCCACTTCAATGCCGTTGCCGGCGGTGTCCTTGTGGGGCTTGTTTTCGCTTACCTTGCCGAAATACTTCACGTATCTGCCGGTTTCGGCGTTGTAGGCGAAGGAACAGGTTTCGGCGCCACTCATTTTCACGGTGAGCTGCGTGCAGGCATCGCCGGTGGGGGCGGCGGCATCTTCTTCGGCGAACACGAAGGGAGCAACCGGCGAAGTGGTGCGGAACTTACGGTAGGCGATACGCTCGGTCAGACCTTTTTTGCCGGTGGACAGGCTGTGTTCCTTGTCGCGCTGGTTCCACAAGTCCTTATCGCGCCAGGAGATCACGTTGCCGTCGCTGCCGATCGCGTTCAAACGGTCGAATTTGCCGGCGTTCGCCAACTGCGAAAGCATGCGCACTGCACCTTGGCTACCGCCTGCGTGAACGTAGATCACGTCCAGCGACTGGGCCATCTTCACAAACGGGGTGCGAGCCGAGCGCACAGGTGCCAATTGATCGGGCACGCGCGAAACGTCGGCAAACACGGCCATGATACGGGTGATGCCGCCTTCCGTTTCGGCTTCTACAAACAGATCCGCCTGCGAAAGGCCAACCTGAGGACGGGCTTTGTATTTATCATTGGCAACCATAATCGCCACGGGACGGGAGTTGCCGCCGGCCGCGTTATCGGTTTCACCGGTCAAGCGGTTGTAGTTCGCCACGGTCTGCAAAAGCGGTGCCGTGGTGGTTGTCGGAGCTGCCGTGGTGGTCGTAGTGGTGGTGGTTGTGGTGGTCGTAGTGGTGGTGCTGTCACCGTCTGCCGGGGTTTTACCGCCGCAGCCGGCCAACATGGTAACCGCCAACGTCATGGCCAACAAACCGCTGAAAATACGTCGTTTCATAAGGGGAACATCCTTTCTGGAAATAAGTATGCTAACATTATACACGAGAAAGCACTAAAACGCAACGGGAATTTTTGAAAAAGTAGGAATATATTGACAGAAAAGCATGTATGGTGTAAAATAAGGCGATTCTTCGTTGTATATGCGCCCATAGCTCAGCAGGATAGAGCGTCCGCCTCCTAAGTGGGTGTTTTAACGCTCGCCTTTGCAAAAAGGCAAATGGTCATAGGTTTGAACTGTATCGTATATGCGCTTGTACCTCAGCAGGATAGAGGGTCCGCCTCCTAAGCGGAACGCCCCCGGTTCGAATCCGGGCAAGCGCGCCAAAAAGTGCCGAGAAATCAAAGTTTCTCGGCACTTTTACTATTTATCGCTCACTCATTTCTTGAGTGAGTTTTCTTGTTTCGAGAACACCAAAACAAGTTCGTACTCCTACCATATCCCGATTAGCAGGAAATTAGCAGAAAATCGTCATTTTGCTAATCGCCTGCTAATCGGCTTTTTAGCAAAATCCTGCTAATTTGCTCAGGCGTATGTTCCATCCATAGACTTTTTGAATTTTTGAAGAAAATATGTTATAATTGTTGTAACGTTTTAGCATTTGCCTAATCTA
>JAZODN010000032.1:0-15460 GCA_045597045.1 Acutalibacteraceae bacterium | reverse complement strand
GATTCGTTTTTAAAGCGACGGGTAAACTCCTCGTTCGCCAAAAATTCCTCTTTCAAGATCTTAACCGCCACTACACGATCATCGATATTGTCATAGGCTTTGTAGACATACGCCATACCGCCCACACCGATGATCTCTTTGATCTCATAACGGCCGTCTAACCGCTTTCCGATGTATTTATCCATTTGTGCCATCCTTTCTTTCATCCGGCAATATTACTGCTACGGTGATGTTGTCGCTGCCGCCACTCATATTGGCTGCAGCAATCAAACGATCGGCAATTTCATCTTTGCCCGAGGAATATGCGATGATGTTTATCTCGTCCGTGTCTACCATATTGGTTAGGCCATCGGTACAAAGCAGGATCATGCCGTTTTCCGGATAAGGAAAGACGGCAAAGTCGCACTCGACCGTTTCTTCCACACCGAGCGCGCGGGTGATGAAGTGTTTGCGCGGATGATTTTTTGCCTCAGCCTGAGTCAGCCGGCCGCCGGCGATCATCTCTTGCACCACCGAATGGTCGGTCGTGACCTGCTGAATGCGGCGTTCCTTGCGTGTGAGACTGTATGCACGGCTGTCGCCCACGTGCGCCACACACACGTTATCGTTGCAAACCACAGCCACTACCATGGTGGTACCCATACCTCGCAAAGAAGGATCCGCCAACGCTGCGTCGTATATCTCGGCATTGGCAGCAGACACAGCGGATTCCAAAATGTTACGGACCGAATCCATCGTCATGTTGTTGCGATAGTTTTCCACCAACCGTTCCGCCGTTACCTTGGCAGCAATGGCGCTTGCGATATTGCCGCCGTTCGCGCCGCCCATACCGTCACACACAACGGCAAACAACGCTGTTTCGGAAAGCGTGCCGCACACAAATGCATCTTGGTTGCTCTGCCGCACGCGCCCAATATCGGTTCTGCCGTAAACGCGCATTATGCGTCCCCCCTTTCGTTCGAATTGGTTTCGCGATCGGCTGCCCGTCGCAACTGACCGCAGGAGGCATTGATATCCGCCCCCAATGTACGCCGCACGGTCACATTGATTCCCCGTGCGGTTAATATATCACAAAACGCGGTAATGCGTTCGGTTCGACTTCGTTTTTGGTCTTTTCCCTCCACCTCATTCACGGGAATGAGGTTCACGTGGCACAGCATACCTTTCAGCCGTGCCGCCAATTCTTCGGCGCACGCATCGCTGTCGTTCACGCCGTTGATCATGGCATATTCAAACGAAATGCGGCGCCCCGTCTTTTTGGTGTAGTCACGGCAAGCCGCCAGCAATTCTGCCACCGGCCAGCGGCGATTGACCGGCATAGTACGTGAACGGATATCGTCATTCGGCGCATGTAACGAGACCGAAAGAGTGATCTGCAGATCCTCCTCCATTAAACGGTAGATCTGATCGACCAAACCGCAGGTAGAAAGAGAAACGTGACGCATGCCGATGTGCACACCATCGGGTTCCGACAGCATCTGCAAAAAGCGCAGAACGTTGTCGTAATTATCCAACGGCTCCCCCATGCCCATCAACACAACAGAGGATACGCGCACACCGCGGTCGGCTTGCGCCGCCTCGATCTGCGCCATCATTTCGGCCGCGGAAAGGTTGCGTATCAAGCCCCCCATTCCCGTGGCACAAAAAGTGCAACCCATGCGGCACCCCACCTGGGTGGACAAACACTGCGACCAACCGTGGTGATAGTGCATCAGCACCGACTCCACCGTTTCGCCGTCGGCCAAGCGAAAAAGATATTTCACGGTTTCATCCCGTGCGGATTCCAACCGACGCTCCACCGTCACGCCAGGCACGCAGCACGCTTCTTTCAGCCATGCTTTTAAATCGGTCGGCAGGTTGCTCATGCTGTCGAAATCGGTGACACCTCGATCCAACCAGTTAGCGATCTGTGCGGCACGAAAGGCAGGAAATCCTGCCGCCGTTACGGTGCTCTTCAATTGTTCGCGCGGCATGGATTTGATATCGATCAACGGTCACTGTCACCTCTTTTGAATGATGCAATAAAGAACCCATCGGTTCCGTGATACGGCGGAAACAAAGTGCGACACCACGAAGGTTCATCCAGTACGCTGTCCGGCATACCAACCAGCGCACGCGGAGAAAATTCGGGATTGGCCTCTAAAAACGCTTCGGCAACCGCACGGTTTTCCGCAGGATGTAACGTGCATGTGGAGTATTGCAGCACACCGCCCTTCTTGACCAGTTTGGCGGCCTCAGTTAAAATCTTCAGCTGCAAAGCGGGCAAGTCGGCAAATGCGGCCGGATCCTTATACCGAATCTCGGGCTTGCGGCGAATCACGCCGAAACCGGAGCAGGGAGCGTCGCAAATCACACGGTCAAATTGCTGATGCATGGCAGACGGCGCAGGTTGTGAGGCATCGCGACATACGGTGCGCACAATACTTGCGCCCAAGTGAACGGCACGCTTTTGCATTTCGTCGCATTTGGCCGCATACACGTCGGAGGCTACGATCTCACCGTGATTGTCCATGTACTGCGCCACCGTGAAGGTTTTGCCGCCCGGCGCCGCACAAACGTCTGCCACGCGCTCGCCCGGTAACGCCCCCAGTGAACGACAACAATACTGCGAAGCTAAATCTTGGTGATAACAGAGAGCTTTTGTTTCCTCCCCCAGGCCTTGCCATGCAGCCGCATCCAAAAGTTCCACACAATGCGGCAACTCGTTCCGCACGCGATGTGATACTCCTGCTTGCTGCAACAGCACCGAAAAAGACGCGACATCCGTTTTCATGGTGTTCACACGCACGTAAGCAGGCGGCGCTTCGTTCATGCATTGCAAAAGCGCTTGCATATGTTCCTCACCGTACGCCGACCGCCAAAAAGCGATCAGTGTTTCGGGGCAGGAATATTGCACCGAAAGGCCGCGATCCCCCGCAGGCAACGCATCAAACAGCGTGTCCCTGCGACGAGCCAAATTACGCAGCACCGCGTTGACCAAACCGGCGGCATAGGGTTGTTTTTTCTTCACCGCTTTGACCGCCTCGTTCACTGCTGCCGACACGGGAATGCGCTCCATAAAAAGCAGTTGATATGCCGCCGTGCGCAAGGTATCGGTCACAAACGGGTGCATCTTCTTCAGCGGTTTATCCGCACAGACGGCAAGACACCAATCCAGGGTGATCCGACGTTCGATCACGCCGTACACCAAACGGGTAACTAACCCTTTATCGGTCGGCGAAAGCGCCGTTTTGCTTAGCGTATTTTCCAACAGGATATTGGAGTACCCTCCCTCCCGTCGGACATCGGTCAAAAGGCGCACCGCCATTTCACGTGCGGTCATTTAGTCGCGTCTCCTATTGCCAAGAATAAGCAGCAAGCGCAAAAATTGGCCTAACGCCACCAGCATAGCTGCCACATACGTCAAAGCCGCTGCCGAAAGCACGCGGCGCGCGCCGCGCAGTTCCTCATCCGAGAGGATGCCCTGTGCTTCCAGTGCTCTCATTGCGCGGCGGCTGGCGTTAAACTCCACCGGCAGGGTAACCAGCTGGAAGAAAAACACAATAAAGAAACCGATCACCCCAAGATAGGCCACGGTATAGTTTTGCGCATACGCACCGATAAGCAGCCCGATAGCAAAAAGCCAAAAAGCGGCCGAAGAAGCAAATTGCGTGATCCGCACGATGGAATGACGCAATTTCATGGGGGCATACCCTTCGGCGTATTGTAGTGCATGCCCCGTTTCGTGTGCTGCCACCCCCACTGCCGCAATCGAAGCCACGTTACAAACCGGCTCAGACAAGCGAATGACGTTGGCTTTCGGGTCGAAATGATCCGTTAAGTTGCCACGCGTGGGCTCCACCTGCACCGAAATACCGTTTTGTCGCTGAATGGCACGACTGGCATCCGCACCGGTCATGCGTGCCGCGATTTTACTGTATTTGGCAAAGGTGCTTTTCACCTTGATCTGTGCCCACAGAGAAAGTAACAGCGCCGGCAACACCAAAATTAAATAGTATACGTCGAAATACGTAGTAATCTCTCCTTGTTACTGCAATATCGTTCCAAGCGGCAAGGCGTGTCCACGCAGGAAATCGACCGATGCCATGCGCTTAGCGCCTTCGGCTTGAATTTCCAACAAAATCAGCGAGGTGTGCTCACCGCACGCAACTGTCAAGGGATCCAACTTTACAATCGAACCGATCGGCGCATCAACCTCCCGGCCAACCGCGGTTTTGTGCACCTTCAGCAGTTTGCCTTCACAGCGGCAACTGGCCGACGGCCACGGATTCAGGCCGCGCACCTGATTGTGCAACTCTGCGGCCGGTTTGCTGAAATCCAGAGGGCAAAGAGATTTGTCCAACATCGCCGCATATGCCGTGGTCGTCTCCCCCTGCTTTTGCGGCTGCAACGTGCCTTCTTCCAACTGCGTTAACGTTTGGGCCAACACCTCGGCACCAAGCAAAGAGAGTGCATCGTGCAACTCTCCGCCCGTCATATCCTCGGTAATCGGCACGCGGGCCGAAAGCAGCATATCACCGGTGTCCAGACCGGCATCCATCTGCATGGCGGTCACACCTGATTCCGTTTCGCCGTTCAACACCGCCCATTGAATGGGTGCCGCACCGCGATATTTCGGCAAAAGTGACGCGTGAATGTTGATACAACCATAACGCGGCAGATCCAACACGCGCTGCGGCAGCAGGCGTCCGTACGCCACCACCACAAACACGTCTGCCGCTTCCGTTTGCAGGCGCGCAAACACCTCGTCATCCTTCAACGTGGTCGGTTGCAGCACCGGAATGTTGTGTGACAAGGCGCATTCCTTTACAGGAGGAGGGGCCATTTTGTGGCCGCGTCCTTTGGGTTGATCCGCACGTGTCACTACCAATGAAACCTCGTGTCCTTCTGCCATAAGTCTTTCCAGGCAAGGCACCGCAAAATCCGGGGTGCCCATAAACACAACCTTCAAGTTTTATACCTCCAACATGCGAATCACATGTTCTTTAAACAGCACGCCATCCAAATGATCCGTTTCGTGGCAGATGCAACGCGCCACCAGATCTTCACCGTTCATATAGAACCACTTGCCGTTTCGGTCCTGCGCCTTCAGCTTCACCTTTTTGGGGCGGCGCGTAATGCCGTATTCGCCGGGACAGGAAAGGCAGCCTTCCTGTTCCTCCTGCGTGCCTTTACGATCCACGATCTGGGGATTGATCGCCTCAATCACCCCTTGGCCGAAATTCATAATAAACACGCGGCGCAAAATGCCAATCTGCGGTGCGGCCAAACCGACACCGTCGGCTTTTTGGAGCGTTTCTGCCATATCGTCTAACAGTTGCCACAGCCGTTCATCAAAATCGGTCACGGGTCGCGATATCTTGGAAAGAGTCGGATCGCCCTCTTTTACTATATTGCGCAATGCCACAGCAAATCCTCCTTCGAAATCAAAAAATTTTTATACAATACTTACCGGGTCTATATCAACAGACAACTGGAGATTTTTATGTTCTTTTTTACGTGCGAATTGAACAAGCAAATCGGCGATCATTTGGCGCAAGGCGTTGGTGTTGTTGGCCTTCATCACCATTTTGTAACGATAACGGCCGGAAGCCTTTGCCACAAGCGCCGGTGTAGGATCCAGCACGATCACAGGAATGCCGGTGTAGGGACCGATCACCGCCGCGTGCAGCATCTGCATAAACGCATGCATACCGGCCTCCACTGCTTGCTCTTGCATGCCCGAAACCGTGAACACACATAAGTTGGTATACGGCGGATAGCGCATCATGCGGCGCGCTTCGATTTCGGTGGCATAAAATTCTTCGTAATCCTGCCGTGCCGCTAACTCCATCACATAGCATTCGGGGGTATAAGTCTGAATAACGGCGCGGCCGATCTCTTCTCGGCGACCGGCGCGACCAATCACCTGCGTGAGCAGAGAAAACGCTGTTTCAAAACTGCGGTAATCGCCGCCATACAGTGCTTGGTCAGCGGAAACAACCCCCACCAAGCCGACACGGGGGAAATCCAATCCCTTGGCCACCATTTGGGTGCCGATCATAATATCGTATTTTCCCTCGGCAAACTCGCCAAAACGCTGCTCATATGCAAAGCGCGACATGGTGGTGTCGGCATCCATGCGCAGTACCGCTGCTTCGGGAAACGCTTCGCGAATCTCATCCTCCAAGCGCTGTGTTCCGAGTCCGGCATACCGCATGTGCTCTGCACCGCACGTGGGACACTTCTGCACCGCCGCTTGTGAGTGACCGCAATAGTGGCACACCATGCGCCCGTTAGCGCGGTGATAGGTCATAGAGACGCTGCAAAACGGGCAGGTAACTACGTGGCCGCAAGAAGGGCAGGTCACATGCGTGTTATATCCGCGACGATTGAGCAGCAAAATAACCTGCTTTTTGTTTTCAAGACATGCGGCGATGCCTTCACGCAGCTGCTCACCCAACGCACCGACAAGCGATTCGCCGCGCAAATCGGCAACTTCTACCTGCGGCAAACACGCACTGCCGTAACGGTTAGTGAGAGTAAACAGCTTGTATCGACCGATTTGGGCGGCATGATAACTTTCTATTGACGGAGTGGCCGAGCAGAGCAGCAGCAGCCCCTTGTGATGTGCACAACGGTATCGCGCCACATCGCGCGCGTGATACCGCGGATTGGATTCGGATTTATAGGTGTGTTCCTGTTCCTCATCCATCACGATCAAACCGATGTTATCAAGCGGCGCAAACACCGCCGAGCGCGTACCCACAACAATGGACGCTTCACCACGTTTGATGCGTTTGTATTCATCCATACGCTCGCCGATCGACAAGCCGCTGTGCAACACTGCCACCTGATCACCGTATCGCCGCACGAACAAATCCAACACCTGCGGCGTCAACGAAATTTCAGGCACCAGCACCAACACCTGTCGGCCGTCATCCAGCACGCGGTCAATAAGGTTCATATACACCTGCGTTTTACCGCTACCCGTTACACCAAACAGCAACGCCGCAACACCTTCATCACGGTGATACTCCGAAAGTAAGCCGTTATAGACCGCTTGCTGTTCTTCGTTCAACGTTGCTGCCTGCAAAGGCGGTCGCTCGCTGCTGTGATGCGGTGTACGCAATACCTCACGCTCATACACCGTGACAAGACCTTTTTTGGCAAGCGTTTGCAGCACCGCAGCGGTCACACCTGCAAAATAGCAGACCTCTTTAAACGATGCCTCCCCCGCCTCGCACAGCAAGCGCAGAACCGCCGTTTGCTTTTGCGTGCAGGCGTGCTGTTTTATCGCTTCCTCCACCGCTTCGGGTGATACCATCGGCCGTACCATGCGCACGGTGGCGTCGCTGCCGTTTTGTGCGGCGATATCGGTACGCACCAGATAGCCGCTATCCACCAGACGCTGCGGCAGAGGCGAATCGCTTTCCAGACCCATCAAAGCCAAAAGACGTGCGCGTTCCAGCCCATCTTCATATTCAGCAAGGGCAGTAATCAGTCGCTTTTCTTCCACCGAAAGCGTGGAATCGGCCAACGTTTCAAGCGGCACAGCCGCGCGGTACACAGGGGTCAGCTTCATGGCCAGCCCCGTGGGGATCATCGTGTGCACGGCATCAAACACGGTGCAAAAGGTGCGCCCTTTCATCCACAGCGCCAGCTGCAGCAACTCCCCGTTCAAAAGCGGCGTGCTGTCCAACACCGCACACACCGGTTTCAGATGCTCCACCTCGGCTGCGACGTCGGTTTCCATTACCACAGCCTGCCGTTTTCGGTTACCGCCGCCAAACGGCACCACCACACGGCAACCGCACGGAATCGGCCACATCTCTTCAGGCACGGTGTAGCTATACAACTTATCGAAATGGAAGGACGCCTGTTCTACAGCCACTTTTACAATATGCGGCAGATACATTGTCATCCCTCCGTTGCGATTATTCTTCGGCGCCCTCTTCTTCCTCTTCGGCAGGCTCCTGCGTGTCTTCCGACATCATAATTTTGTAATCACCCGACGTAAGGTCGCTGATGGCCATGCTGACGGGTTTTTCAATCAGGATCACACCGTCCTGCTCGGCGCGGTCGGCAATGTCACGTGCGCGTTTTGCCACACCGATCACCACCGCGTAACGGCTCTTTTCACCCTTCAAATTTTCAATATCAGTCGGTCTTAACATGATTCCAATACCTCCATAATTGTCTTTCTCATGCGGGAATACCGCATGTTTTCTACTTTCATAATCGTTTCGATACGTTCCACTGCCGCGCTGACTTCATCATTCAGCACTACGTAGTCGTAACGGAACGCCCGTTTCAATTCCTGTTCAGCAATTGCCAAACGCGAAAGAATGGTCTCTTCGGTTTCGGTGTCACGCCCACGCAAGCGACGTTCGAGTTCCTGCATGGAGGGAGTGGTAATAAAGATCGAAACCAATTCCACACCTGTATCCATCACTTTTTCGGCACCCTGCACCTCAATTTCCAAAAGCACGTTGTGGCCGGCCATCAATTCCGCTTCCACCGGTGCTTTTGGTGTTCCGTAAAAATTGCCGTTATATTCGGCATATTCCAAAAAGGCGTTTTCTTCGATCATGCGAAGGAAGGTAGCGCGGTCGATAAAATGATAGTGCACGCCATCAATCTCACCTTCACGCGGTTCACGCGTGGTGGCAGAAACCGACAGCACGGTATCTGCATTTCGACTCAAAAGTGATTTCACGATCGTTCCCTTGCCGGATCCCGATGGACCCGACAGCGTGATCAACAAACCGCGATTTTCTTCATTCTGCACCATCGTCTGCCTCCTCTGTAAATCGGTTGGCTACCGTTTCCGGTTGCACCGCCGAAAGAATCACATGTTCACTGTCCGTGATCAGCACCGCCCGTGTGCGCCGTCCGTGTGTGGCATCAATCAGTGCTCCACGATCCTTCGCTTCCTGCACGATGCGCTTGGTGGGCGCGGAATCAGGACTCACAATAGCCACCAGCCGACCGGCCGATACCATATTGCCAAAACCAATGTTGATAAGTTTCATACACGAACCTCTTACTCAATGTTTTGAATCTGCTCGCGGATCTTTTCCACTTCGGATTTCATGTCCACCACCACACGCGTGACCTGCAGATCCTGTATCTTCGAGCCGGTGGTGTTCACCTCACGGTTAATCTCCTGCACCAAGAAATCCAGTTTGCGGCCAACCGGCTCACTGCTGTTCACCAGTTGTTCAAGCTGTTCCAAGTGGCTGCGCAGACGCACCGTCTCTTCCGCCACTGCCAGTTTATCCGCGATCAAACCGGCTTCGGTCAACAAACGGGATTCATCCACCGCGGTGCCTTGCAGCAAATCGCGCATGCGGTTTTCCAGTTTTTCCATATATTCGCGCACCAACAGCGGTGAGCGTTCTTCCACAAAAGCCACCGAAGAAAGTAGCGTTTCGCGGCGAGACAAAATATCCTCACGCATTTTGGCACCTTCGCGCTCTCGCATTTCCACAAAGCGCACCAATGCCGCTTCTGCCACCGTGCGCACTGCCGCCCAAACCGCCTCTTCATCCTCCGCGGCACGGCGCACTGTCAACACGTCGGGATACTGTGCCACCGCACGCACGGTTAGATCGTTCTTCAAACCAAAGGTGTTTTCCAACTCTGCGCCGGCTTTCAAGTACGCTTCGGCCAAGGCTTTGTTGATCACCACCTCGGTGCCGGGCACGTCCGTAAGGTCGATAAACACCGACACATCCACCTTACCGCGCGTGATCTTGGTCTGCAAGAAGTTTTTAATTTTTTCGTCCAAGAATCCATATGCACGCGGCAGCCGCGTGGCACATTCAAAATAGCGATGGTTGACCGACCGAATTTCCACCGTCACATCCATGCCGGCCACGTGTTCCTGCGCACGCCCAAAGCCTGTCATACTGCGAATCATAACATTCATCCCTTACATATAAGCATATATATTATATAATAACAAACGGTACCACCGTTGTCAACCGCCACCGATGGATTTTAAGGTTACAAAACTGTAATTTTTAAGCAAAAAAGCGCCCTGAACGGGCGCTTTTTCAAAATATTGTATGATTACATGCGGCGCAGTGTTCACGGCTGTCTTCGCTCAAGGTGGCGCACATCAAGCAAAGCCGACCGCCTTCCGGGAAAGACGTGAGATTTTGCGGCAACGGCACCAACGGAATATGAGAAACCGTATCCCCCACTTTGTAACAGCGCTCAGCCGCATACCACAAGCGGCGACAGGCGGTGCGCCTCCTCTTGCCGTTCGGCAAACGAACGTACAGCACGGCCGTATCGCGCCGTTCCACACGGCCGATATCCTCGCTCAAGAACGGGATCTCAGACATTTTACGATACTTCATCTTTACGATCTCGCCGGTCCACTGGCGGTCAAAAACAACTTTATCCAACCGAAACATCCACAGCGGCAGCAGCACAACCGCCGCCACAAAAAACACGAGTGTCCAATGCGGTCGCACATCGGCGTTGCGCACGTAATACTGCCACAGGCTGATCGCCCACAGCAAATACCACGCAAACGAGCAACCAATGCTGCGCAAACGAATTTTACGGATCACTCGCTTCACATCCCGTGGCAATATCTGCTTTGACATACACATCCTCCTTTTGTATATACGAAAATTCACCGTCGCTATGTAATTTCAATGCAAAATCAAACGCATCCACCGCGGTGCAACAGTAAAAATCTGCTTCAGGAAACACGTCTTGCTGCGTGGGGTCAAAAAACTTCGTCCCTTCCCCGTGACGCACCGCTAAAAGTTCGGTTTCCATGTCGATTGCTGTACCGTTCAACAAACTTTCAATATACCGCGCACAAAGCGTATCTTCTTCGGTTTCGCGCACACCGGCCCACCCCATGCAAACGAGCGACACCTCATGGGCTCCCGATTGACGAATATATCGTGCGGTTGCGGCAGCGTTCACCAAACTGCATCCCAAAATCTCATCTGCATTCACCGCATTGCTAATTCCCTGGGTACCGGCACTGGTGGTGTGCACAACGGTCTTACCGCCAAACGAGCACCCCTTCACTTCCGACGGCGCATTACCAAAATCAAAATCCGGCAAGCGGCGCCCCTCCCGTTCACCGGCTAAAAGGTAGGTGGGAAAACGTGTTTTCAGCGCGCGCGCCTCTTCAACGGAACCAATGGGAAGAATACGTGCCGCCCCTGCTTTGAACATATAACACTCCAGTGTGAACGCGCGAAACACGTCGATAATCACGGCGAGTCCACGTGCCGCTTTGGCGCCTTCAATACCGTGCAAAATACGCACGTTCATATTCTCACTCCTTAGCAGCTGCCGCAAGCGCGACGCCTCACGTTCATAATCTTCACAAAAGCACGCATCACTTTCCGGAAACCAAGCAAAACCTCGCAAGAATCTTAAAACAGACCATTACATGATTGCCGCCAAAATACGATCGGCAATCGCCTGCATTCCTTTATCACCGGGATGGTTAGCAACCCCATCGTGTTCAAACAA
This sequence comes from Acutalibacteraceae bacterium, assembly GCA_045597045.1. GTDB lineage: Bacteria > Bacillota > Clostridia > Oscillospirales > Acutalibacteraceae > SIG588. The sequence continues at coordinate 3,967 of JAZODN010000032.1, read as the reverse complement.
ACCGATAGCCTTCATGCTTTCGTCTTCGCCAAGGTCGCCGAGCGTTACCAAGGTGTATCCGTTTTCGGCAGCGCATTCACAAATCCCCGTGTCAAAATGATGCCGCCAAAAGCCGGTGGTGACCACCGTTTGGGTTACGGTATCTCCTTTGAGATACTCCACAAACTCCACGTATTTTTCTTTAAAAAGCGCTGTCTTCTCCGCATTATTTGGGCAGTTTTCCACCAAGCGCATCACAAGCGCATCGGCACCGAACGCACGCGCTTCGGCAAAATCCGGCAAAATAGAGGTGCCTTCTGTAAACATGCGTTCCCACGTTGCTACTTGTGTGATACACAGCACGGCATCGGGATATCGTTCACACAGGGCACGGTACAAAATGTGGACGTAATCACGCTCAGCACTGCTGGCCGCCATGCCCCAATCGTTATGCCAACCGATATCGTGCTTCACACCGTGGCGCGTTATGGAGTTACCAACCACTAAGAAACGTTTACCTTTTCCATCGCGGTTGATATAACTAATATATTCGACCTTTTTCAGTTGATCTTCAGCTTTTACCGTGTTCTTTTTGATTTGTTCCAACATATCCCCTCCAATTACAGTCACTATATCACTGTTTCAGGAGAAAAGCAAGAAATCCACAAAAAAACGGCAGATATTTCTGCCGTTTTTTGTAGTACACTATTATTCTTCGTCGGTCTTATATTCCGCAATGACCTTCTGCGCCACATGAGCAGGCGCTTCTTCATAACGTTCAAACACCGAGGTAAAGCGGCCACGTCCTTGTGTCATCGAACGCAACGTGGTGGAGAAATCAGACATTTCTGCCATCGGCACTTCCGCCTCTACGCAGGTGACGTTCGGTTCATCGGCCGAGGGATGCATACCGAGCACGCGACCGCGGCGCTTATTCACATCGCCCATCACGTCACCGGTGTAATCGCCCGGCACGAACACCTTAACGGCACTGATCGGCTCAAGCAACACGGGAGATGCCTGCGGAATGCCGGCCTTATATGCCAGTGAAGCCGCCGTTTTAAACGCCATTTCGGAAGAATCCACCGGGTGATACGAACCGTCCACCAAGGTGGCCTTCAAACCGACCATCGGGAAACCTGCCAGCACACCTTTCTTGGCGCTGTCAATCAAGCCTTTTTCCACAGCCGGGAAGAAGTTCTTCGGCACCGAACCGCCAAACACCGATTCGGCAAACACCAACTCTTCGCTATCGCACGGCTCAAACTCAATCCACACATCGCCAAACTGACCGTGACCGCCCGACTGTTTCTTGTGACGACCCTGTACTTTCACGTTTTTGCGAATAGTCTCACGATACGGAACGCGCGGTGTTTTCATAGTCATTTCCACACCGAACTTGTTCTTCAGTTTGGAAGCAATGACATCCAGGTGCTGTTCACCCAGGCCGGAAAGCACTTGTTCTTTGGTCTCTTTATTTACCTCAAAGGACGCAGTGGGATCTTCCTCCATCAAGCGGATCAGACCGGCTGCGATTTTTTCTTCTTCACCCTTCTTCTTCGCTTCGACAGCCATAGAAAGGCACGGAGTGTCGAACGTAACACTGCGCAGAGTCACGGGAGTTGCGGGATCGCACAGCGTGTCACCTGTGTTGGTGGAGACCAGTTTGGCCACCGCACCGATATCGCCGGCAGGCACGCAGTTGGTATCAATCTGCTTTTTGCCGCGCACAAAGAACACTTTACCAATCTTTTCGGTGGTGCCGGTGCGCGGATTCAACAGCACGCTGTCCGCTTTCACGCAACCGCTGATCACCTTAAAATACAACAATTTACCGACAAACGGATCCACCACCGTTTTGAAAACAATGGCAGCGGTCTGCCCGTCTTCATCCACCGTGAGATCCACATCATTACCGTCGGCGTCTACACCGTGTTCACCTGCCACCGATTCTGCCCAGGGTGCTAACCAAATCAAGCCGTTGAGCAACTGATCAATCGCCTCGAGTTCATACGCCGAGCCGCAGAACACGGGGGCGATCTCACCGCGACGAATACCGCGCGCCAAGCCTACAATACGTTCCTCGTTCGTAAACTCTTCACCGGCAAAATACTTTTCCATCAGTTCTTCGCTGCTCTCTGCCACTGCTTCGTCAATTTCCACGCGCAAACGGGCATACAACTCACCCAACGGCGGAATCGGCACTTCGGTCGCCTTGCCTTTGTCGTACGCATAGGCCTTATTTTCGATCAGGTTAACATAGCAGACAACGCGATCTTCTTCCTTATAAGGAATCACCATCGGACACAGTGCCATACCGTATGCATCCTTCAAATCATGATACACCTTATAAAAATCGGCGTGCTCATTATCCATAAAGTTCACAAAAAACAGTTTGGCAATCCCCTTTTTACTAGCCGCCGCAAACGCTTTTTCTGCACCGACTTCCAAACCGCTTTTACCGGAAATTACGATCAACGCGCTGCCGGCTGCACGGATACCCTCGCTGACACCGCCCGAAAAATCGAACAGACCGGGCGTATCCAACAGATTCATTTTGGTTCCTTTCCACTCCACAGGCAGCATTGCCATGGAAACCGAACCTTGACGGGCGATCTCCTCCGTATCGAAATCACAAATGGTGTTTCCTTCGTTCACGCGGCCCAATCGGTCCGACTGCCCGGTCAGGTAGTAAGCAGCCTCCGCAAGCGAAGTTTTGCCCGCATCCGCGTGACCCACCAATGCAATGTTACGAATATTTTTTGCCGAATACTGTTTCAAGATAAGCGCCCCTTTCATATAATACTACCGCTTTTTCGCAGGTACAAAGCAAAAACAGCCAAAAATTTTCAAGCCTTCCTTGCCTTTCTGTTCAATAATACCATATATTTACGCAAATTTCAATATAATTTTGAAAAAACGCAAAAAAACCTCTTGCAATTCTTCTTGCAAGAGGTTTTTGGCAATTTCATTGCCGTCTTACTTTATTTTTCTGCTAAAAAGCCGGCCGAGATCGCGGTGATCACCGCCCAAACAAGCGCATTGACGATCATAAACAGCGGCGGAAGCATTTGTCCTACCGCCACCGAAGCGGCCAACGCCAGCAAACTGATGCCGCCGGCCACCATTTGCAAAACGCCCATGGCTCGAATACGCTTGTGCAAGCGGCGGCAATAGCCGATTGCAAAACCCAGCCCTTCCAACCGGCCGTTACACGCCAACACCGCCTCGGCACGCTCGTTTTCTTCCTCGACCAATGCATCTCTCACGCGGCCGGCCGCCGTATCCAAAATACGCACCGTATCTTCCTCGATATGAAACACTTCGCGCACACAGTCTGCCGTAATATTCGGGTCAGAGGTGCGCACCAGCAACGTGACACCGGCCGACGTGAGACGGTGCAGCGCCTCCTCAATACCGGGATCGGCGGTATAACTGACCACAAACATGGCACACAAATCGCCGCCTGTGGACAAATAGACCAGTTGACGCCCTTCTTTCGTATACCGCATTTCGTAATCACGCGAAGGCACATCCACGCCGTGATTTTCGAGCAAGCGACGGTTACCGACCAGTACGCGGCGTCCGCCGACCCACCCCGAAAGACCCATATCCTGCTCATACAGAAGTGTATCTACTTCCTGCAGCATATTGGTGCGGTTTTCAATCACGCGCAGAAACACACCCGAAAGTGGACCGCCCGACGCAATGGAAACTGCCGCTGCATCCAAGATGGCTTCATCAATGCGTGCACCGGCAAAGGTTTTGATACCGTGCAGCAAAATGGTTTCGGACGGGAACACCTCCGACGCCTCCACAACGAGCGCATCGGCATCTTTAAACGCCTCCACCGCTTTCCAACCGATCAACATCGCACCGCGACGAAGCAGGGCACGCGACACACGACAGAGCGGCAGATTGGCACCCGCCACGGCGAACGCGGGTGCCGCCGCGCACACCGCCGCCGTAAACACGCCGATCGCGCTCC
>JAZODN010000031.1:0-26670 GCA_045597045.1 Acutalibacteraceae bacterium | reverse complement strand
ACAAGTTAAGGTGACAACTCCTTGGCTCACAGAACGACATGGCTACGATCCGACTTGCGCAAAAGAAAGGAAGGGGGATAGGTAATATGAAAAAATTGCAATGTGAAGTGTGTGGAAGTACCGAGATTCGCAAACTGGACGACGATCTTTTTGAGTGCCAAAGCTGCGGAATACAATATTCCAAAAGCGAGGTGCAAAAATTACTGGTGGAACTCACGGGCGAAGTGAAAATCGATCGTTCGGAAGAGGTGGAGAATCTGCTGGTTCGTGCCGCAGAGTTTCAGGACAGCGGTGATACCAAGCGCGCACAAGAATATTACAATCGCGTGCTGGACCTGCAGCCGGACAACGAAGAAGCACGAGAAGGACTGGCCTCTTTGGACGATGAGAACGAAGATCTTCCGCGAAACACCACTCTCGTGAAAGTGTTGCCGCACACCATGCAACCCGACGAAGGTCTCGACTGCTTGCTGAAATCCTTGCAAAAGGCGCCCGACGTAACGCCTGATGTATTTCGGGACATCGAGGTCATGTCGGTCACAAGCGGTTATTATCCGTTTGCGGCCGTGACTCGCCAAGCCACTCTTACTTACGACGCCATTGCCTGTTATCGCAAACAGGTGCCATACACGGACTATGTAACCAAAACGGATTATCACAACAAAAATCAGGACGGTTCCTATCGGAAATATCAGGAGGCCGTGACCAAATACCGCGAGGAAATTGAGCGCAAAAAGGTGGACGGTTCTCTCGTGGTGCAGCACAAAGGCACTTATACCGCCTGCGGACGGCTGAATCGCCTGTTCACCTCGCTGGCACCTCTCCAATACAACGACGCATTAGATAATGACCGCTATGACGACGCCGCCCTGGGTACCACCCTGCAGCGCAATTACGCCGGCGACAGTCTGCTGCAGCATTTGGAACAGCAAGTGTCCGAAAATTACGAACACTACGCCAATGCTCTGACGGAAACGGCATTGGCTGAAGACGGACAGCTCGACGGGCTTGAGGTTGTAACCGAAGTTCTCGACGACGCCTGGGAAAAGCGCTTTTCTGAAAAGTTTAACCGCATTCTGCAGAAGAAGGGCGCCGACCGCGTAAAGAATGCACTGCCCGGCGATTTTACGGAAAACGTGCATTGCTATTCCAAAACGACATACAACCACACCGAAGAGTTTTACTTACCGATTCAAGTGATCGAATATGCCTATCGCGGCAAGTTCTATCTGGCCGCCATGGTGCTGACGCGTGAAACGGAGGTGCTGTTCTCCTATCCTTGCACCACCGAGATCAAGCGTGCCGAAAGCGAGGCGAATCAAGCGGTCGCCGAGGTGAAAAACACCCCCTTCCCCAACTGGCTGATCATCGCCTTCGTTTTCGCCGCCTCGTTTATGGGGTGCGGCATTTTCCTGGCCTTCCCTGCATTCCTTGGCATCGGCGCGGTACCCGGCGCGATCGCCGCCTTTTTCACCGTGCGCTGGAAACGTAAAAAGGATGCCGCCATGAAAGAGACGGTTGACGCGCACAGCGATACGCTGGATGCCGCCAAAAAGGAATATGACCTGGTATTGTCTCGCAGTGCGCAGGCGTTCTTCACGGCGTTTTCCGGCCTTTCCTCAATGAAGGCTGCTACAGCGGCGGCATCCGAGGCCACCTCGTTTCGCACCGAGTTATCCTTCATTAAAGCGCGCGTTGCGAAAAACAGCGTTACGGCAAAGGGTGGCAGTTCTCGCCCTGCGGCACCTGCTGCCGAAGCCCCCGTTACCAAGCCTTCTGTGCCCACATCCACAACCGCAGCGCCCGTCACAGACACCGCCGAAGTCACGGATATCGACGGTATGCCGCTGACGGCAGGCTGTTTTTACACCGCGCGCCTGATGCCGAGTGCCGCGGACACGGCCGCCGTTGCCAAGGTGCTGCGAGATGCCCGTGGCATCGGAATGTTGACCGCTAAAGAGATGGCGGCCACCCCTCCGGCCATTATAGCGAAGGGGATCTCAGCAGAGGCGGCAACCTCTCTTGCCAAGAAACTGTGGACCGTCGGTGCCGTGGTAGAAATTGAAAAAGAAGCGTGAGGGTTATAGTATGGACGAAAAAAAGATTGAGTATTTGAAAACTCACCTGGCGAACGCTCTGCTGGAGGGGGATTACAACGAGGTCAACGGCCTCTATCGGGAACTGCTGAATCACGTAAGTGCCACCGACATCTCGGACCTTGCAAAAAAGGTGGCAGCCTTCAACGAAACGCACGCCCCGGCCCCTGTGCAAGAAAACTACGGTGTGAGCGAGGATTTGAAAACACGTTTACGCGTTGCCAAAAAACACTTTAATCTGAACACCGCACTACAATGGGGCGGCCTTGCAGGCGGCCTTGCAGTTCTGGTGTTGGGCGCTATAGTAGTGATCGCCGGCATAGAGCTTACGGTGCCCGGGAATTTAGATGACGTATTGTTCAGTTTTGGCATTGTCCTCTCTATCACCGGGTTTATCGGTGTTCTTGTGGGTGCCGCCTGTGCCTTGCGCAAAGCGCGGTTGTTACACACACTGAACACCTGTCGCCACCAAGTGTTCTCCTGCATCGGCAAAAACGTGGAGCAGTTGAACTATCTCCCGAACGTGGAATACAACCCCAACTCCCTGTTTTACATCGGTCAGCTCGAAAACAATCATTTCGATGGATTTGGCGTAGCGCTGTGTGGAGATGGCTCGTTCTACGTGGGCGAATGGAAGGGCGGTCGCAAGTGCGGCGCCGGCAAACGGATTGCAGACGACTTGATGTTTGTTTTGGAGGGCGAATTTAAACTCGGCTGTGCTCACGGTGCGGTGGACATCCGTTGGGAAGACGGCAGCGAATGGCACGGCGAATATCGCGACGATCGCCCGTGGAACGGACGCGGCAAAACTCGCGTGAAAAACAAAGTGCTGAACGGCGTCTGGGTCGGCGGCGCCTTCACCAAATAAATACAACCGGTACGGAGCCGCACGCTGCTGAGTGGCTCCGTATTCTTTTTCTCTCGAAAAAATTTCGTTTTCCTATTCTCCCCTTGACAAACACCCAAAAATCATACACAATACATGTATATTCCCATTATATATGAGGTGATCGTATGGCCAACATTACCGTAGATTTCAACACACCCGTGGGCGTTATCAAACCGATGCACGCCGGTGGACAACCCCCTCTGCGCGGCACGAACTTTGATCTTTTTCACTATTTGAAAGAGGTTGGCATGCCCTATTCCCGTCTGCACGATACGGGCGGTGCGTACGGGCAGAACCGCTGGGTGGATATTCCGAACATTTTCCGCGATTTTGATGCAGACGTGGAAGATCCGGCCTCGTATGACTTCACTTTTACCGATATGCTGATCACCGCTATGGTGGAAAACGGGCTGGAACCGGTGTATCGCTTGGGCGTGACCATTGAAAATGACGCGTACATCAAGGCGTACCGCATTTATCCGCCGAAAGACAACCTGAAGTGGGCACAGATCTGCGAGCATATCATTCGTCACTATACCGAAGGGTGGGCCAACGGCTTTCACTACCAAATCACCTATTGGGAAATTTGGAACGAACCGGACAATTGGGAAGACCCGATGGTGAACTCCATGTGGCGCGGCACAAAGGAGCAGTATTTTGAACTGTACCGCGTGGCAACCACCTACTTGAAGGAAAAATTCCCGCATTTGAAGTTTGGCGGATATGCGAGTTGCGGTTTCTATGCGCTGAAAGAGGATAAGATTGTCACCAACTCGGCCGCATCTGACCGTGCGGAATATTTTATTGAGTTTTTCGACGCCTTCTTGGTGTTCGTGCAAAAGCATCAATTGGTGCTCGATTTCTTCTCGTGGCACAGCTACGACCCGATCGAGAACAACCGCAAATACGCCCACTATGTGCGTGAGCGATTGGATGCCATCGGCTATGCCCACACCGAAACCTCCTGCAACGAGTGGAATCCCGACGTGTGGGGGTCGTATGCCAAGCCGCGCCATGCGGCGCTGACCGCCGGCATGATGCTGATGTGGCAGGACACCCCTCTCGACAGCGCCATGTTCTACGATTGCGGTTTCGGTTCCGGCAACTACCGCAGTTTGTTCAACCCCATCACCACCGAGCCGTTCCCCGTCTATTACGCATTTGCGGCGTTTAACGAGTTGTATAAGCGCAAGACACAGGCGACCGTCACGGTAGAGGGCGAAAACGTGTACGCCGTAGCAGCGGCCGACGATACGGGCTGCGTGGTAATCGCCAACACGAACGAACACCCCGTGCCGCTGCAGCTGAACTGCGACCGCCCCGTTATCGGTGCGAAGATTGTGGATGAATCGCGCAGCTGGATGGATTGCGCGTTGCCGCGCATGCTTCCTGCGTCGTCGGTGCTCTGCGTGTTCACTGCGTAACACGGAGACAGGCTGCTCCTCTCTCCCCAAGCGAATTTTTAATCACACTAAGGAGTATACCACTGCTATGTATGATGCTATTTATCCCGGCGAAGTGTGGCTGGATACCAACAAAAACCCCATTCAAGCACACGGTGGTTCGGTGCTGTATCACGAGGGGGTATATTATTGGTATGGCGAAAACAAGGAGAAGACCGACGGTAAAAACGGCATTTGGCACTGGGGCGTGCGTATGTACCGTTCGCCGGATCTGTGCAACTGGGAAGATCTGGGTGTAATCATTCCTCCCGAAACGGAAGATCCCACCTCGCCGCTGCACCCCTCCTCCATGATGGACCGCCCTCACATCATCTATAACCATGAAACCAAGAACTTCGTCTGTTGGGTAAAGGTGATGTACCGCGATGATACCCAGCGCTCCACCGTTTTGGTGGCCGATAACCTGACCGGCCCTTACCGCAAGGTGCGGCAGCATCTGCGCCCGTTGGGTATGAGCGCCGGTGATTTTGATCTGGCGGTTGCCCCCGACGGCAAGGCGTACTATTACTTTGAACGCGTCCACAGCGAGACGATCTGCGCCGACCTCACCGACGATTACACCGACGTAACAGGCTATTATTCCACCCACTTTCCCCACAGCGGACCGCCGTTTGTTCGCGAGGCGACCGCCCATTTCACGCGGCACGGCAAGCACTATCTGCTCACCTCCGGCACAACCGGCTACCTGCCCAATCCCTCGGAACTCGCAGTAGCCGACACGTGGCACGGGCCGTATCGCGTGTTGGGTGATCCCCACCCCACCGATGAGAGCCACACCTCTTTCCACAGCCAGATCGCCTCGGTCTTTAAGGTGCCGACCAAGAAGGATCTGTATATCGCGGTGGCCGACCGTTGGGCGCCGGACTGCATGCATTATCCGTATGAGGAATACAAAAAAGCGTTTTTGAAGGCGTGTAACCCCTATTATGAGCCGGACGGCACGGAGGATATGTCCTATTTAGCCGACGGTTCGCGCGACACGTCAAAAGCACGCTACGTTTGGCTGCCGCTTCGCTTTGAAGGCGAAATGGCCTATATTGATTGGAAGGATCGTTGGTCGCCCAACGATTACGAGTGAGGTAATACCATGAGCAACATTGAAGCCATTGATAAGAACTTTTCCTCCATTGAGGTTTCCTTTGTCGGCATGCACAACTACGATCCGCGCAAAGCACCCTTTTCGATTCACGGATTGTTGTGTGCAGAAAAAGGGGGCAAGTTTTTGCGCATGCCGCAAACAGTGGCCGACACTATCAACTCCGGCGTGGCCGAACTGTGTACGCACACCGCCGGCGGCCGCATCCGTTTTCGCACCGACTCCAAGCGTGTGGCACTGAAGTGGTATGTGCCGTATATACAGGATTTTTCCCACATGCCGCGCACAGGCGCCGCCTTTTTCGATCTATATGCCAACGGTGAGCATATCCACACCTTTATTCCCCCGAAGACCGAGCCCCCCGAGGAAGAGGTCCCGTTGGAGGCCATCGTTCACATTCCTTTTGAGGGGATGTGCGATATCCTGATTCATTTTCCGCTGTATAACGAAATCAATGATATTGCGGTGGCCCTGGAGAAAGATGCCACCGTGCTGCCTGCCACCCCCTACGCACACGAGCTGCCGGTAGTGTTTTACGGTTCTTCCATTACGCAGGGCGGCTGTGCTTCGCGCGGCGGCACCGCCTATCCCGCGATACTGGCACGTAATCTAGACACGGAAATCTTAAACCTCGGCTTTTCGGGCAGTTGCCGTGCGGAACTCGCCATGGCAGACTATATCGCCACCCTGCCGATGAGTGCGTTCGTGTTTGATTACGACCACAACGCCTCCGATGCGCAATTCCTGCAGAACACACACGAGCCGTTTTTCAAACGTCTGCGTGAAAAACGCCCCGACCTGCCCGTGATCATGATTTCGGCAGCCGACAACTGTTTTGCCGACCGGGAACAGCGCCGCGCGGTCATACGCCGCACCTATGAAAACGCGGTGGCAAACGGCGACCGTCGCGTCTTTTTCCTCGACGGGCAAACCTTCTACGAAGCGGTGGGCGCAGAAAACTGCCGCGTGGACCAGGCACACCCGAACGACCTTGGCATGTGGTGTATGGCGCATGCGATGGAACCTGTGCTGAAAGACTTGCTGTAATAAAAGCCCCCGAAGTTCAAAAATTTGAACTTCGGGGGCTTTGCTATGTTTTTACACGCCGTACAATAGCCACAGATATACGTAGGCCGGCACGATGGCCGCCAATGTGAAAGGAATGCCGATCTGGAAAAAGTCGCGGTTCCTCACGGTGTATCCCTCCCTGCGAAGGATGCCGATGCCGGTAATGTTGGCGGACGCCCCGATGGGGGTGCAATTGCCGCCGAGGGTGGCACCCGATAACAAACCAAAATACAGCACCGTGGCATCCACCCCTAACGTTGCTGCCAAACCGGCGATCACGGGAATCATGGTGGCAACGTAGGGAATGTTGTCGATAAACGCCGAAATCAGCACCGACGCCCATACGATCACGGTATACAGCACAAACACGTTGCCGCCGCCCAATTTGGCGAGCAAAGCAGCGGCCGCATCGATCACACCCTGCTCGGCGATGCCGCCGATCATCAAAAACAGACCGAGCAGCAAACCGATCGTTTCAAAATCAATCTCGCGCAGCGGTGCAAACATCGCCTTGACAGAACGCTTGCGCAGCGTGTGGTACACCAACCCAACCGCAAACAGCAAACAGCAAATAACACCGTTCGTGACATCGGGTTTGTTAGGCACGAAGGAAGCCGCGATCAGCATCACAATGGTACCGAGCAACAAGACCGAAGGCACGTAATCGGTCACTTTTGTGCGCTCACCCGATGGGGGAATCGGCTTTTTTTCGCGACGAAACAGGAAAAACAGAATGAGTGCCGAAAGCACCGCACCCAACTCCACCGCAAAAAACATGCCGGGGCGGCCCTTGTACCAGAAGAAATCCATAAAACTCATATCCATTGCCGAGCCGAGCATAATGGCGGTGGTATCTCCCACCAACGTGGCTGCTCCTTGCAGATTGGAAGAAACCGCAATGCCGATAATGAACGGCACGGGATTGGTTTTGAGTTTTCGACAAATTTCAAGTGCCACGGGCGCGACCATCAACACGGTGGCCACGTTATCCACAAACGCCGAAATAATACCGGCAAACAACGCCATGGCCACAGCAGCCGCGCGCACGCTGTGCACACGTTCCATGATCCATTCCGCCAGCAGCGACGGCATTTGACTTTCGATAAACAGCGCCACCGTGCCCATGGTACCGGCGATCATCAGCAGCACGTTCCAGTCAATGGCACTCCACACGTTGCCGAGCGACAGCATGCCCGTAACAATAAACAGCCCTGCCGCTGCCAAAGCAATATACGGCCGATATTTGCTGAACACCATCATCAACACATAGGCCACGGCAAATACAATCAATGCTCCGTACATACCGTTTTCCCCTTATTCGGCAGGAAATTTATCAATTTTCTCCACCGCGCGCTGCAAAATCAGGCGTGCATCGGTGGAATCCACCTGACCGCTGCCGTTCACGTCGGCCGCTGCCAGATTCAACTGCTCGTCGGTAATTTTTTTCACCGCATATTGCAAGGTCATGCGCGCATCGGTGGAGTCCACCTTGCCGTCGCCGTTCACATCGCCCAACGCGGTGACGTCACGGGTGGTTCCGCAGCCTTCGCAGAAATCATCCCGTTCGTTTTCCCAACGGTGAGGCGGTTCACGCTTTTCGCCGCAGCCGTTACAATCCGCGTCACAAGCGTTGTCATAGCTGTGCTTGTGATTTTGGGCATCCTCCAGCGCCGAAAGCAATCGTGCCGCAGCGGCATCGACGTCGGCTTGCGACATCGCCGCTTTGGCATATTGCAGTGCCGCCAGCAGCTCGTTATGGGTGGCGGTGAGGAGATAGTCCTCTGCCGCAACCGCGGCCTCGCTGAGAGCCGTGGTATCCTCTGCCACGCGGCCTTTCGAAAGCACCACGTAATCCAACTTCAGTGTCACCGGTTCGGTCACGCCGATCAAAAACAGACGAATGTTTTTGAGAGTGGTCATCCCGGCGGGCAGCGCTCTCATCGGCAGCTGCAGTTTGTTCCAACCTGCCTGCAAACCGAGCGAGTTCAATCCCCACGAAATTTCACAAACGTCCACCTCCTGTGAAACCTCTAAGCAAGCTTCACCGGGGATGCGGTCGGGATGATCAATATAGAGCCAGCATTCAAAGAACCACTTCTCGGCTTCTTCGGGGAGGGGTATGTTATAGGAACCCACGTGGTTGATGTATACACTGCCGGTTCCTTTGGTGGAAAGGCAGGCGCTCCCCTCCATGCGGTCGGTATAGTCAAACCCTTTTTTGCCGCTGCCGCCCAGTGCCACACCACGGGTCTCGTCACACGCATCCACCACGATGTAGTCTTTCGACATATCGGCCAGCAAACGGCGGTTGGCATATGCCTGCCACAAGTCGTTGGCCGCCGTGATCATGGTTTCGTTTTCGACCGCGTCTGCCGCCAGCAGCGCGTCTGCCGCCAGCACGGCTGCGCCGAACGCCTGTGCCGAGCCGGGTGTTTGCAGCGAAAGCTGGTCAACCGTGTTATATTGCTCCGACCAATAGCGCTGTGCCGCCAACATGGGGGCGGCATCCCATTCCCAACCCATCACTTGGGCAATGAACCGCACCAGATCTTCACTGCGGTTGATATCGGCCTGCACCGAAGGATGCCCGTGAGTGCCGGTGCCTTCGGTGGTGGCGTTAAACTGCCGCTGCAAAAGGAAGTGCACCTTCTCGTCGCCGTCTTCACGGCGGATCGCCACCGCTTCTTCCAACGCCGCGCGACGGGGGCTGCCCATCAGGCCGTAATGCCAAATAATAGTCGCATGCGGATTCTTTTCACGCACCAGTTCCAAAAACGCCACCGCTTCGGAGGTCATAACCGCATCCGGTACGGCGCCGCCGTTATACGTGCCGCCGCTATCGTTGCTGCCGAGGTTGATCACGATCACGTCGCTTGGGTGGTTTTCAAAATCCCAGGCGGCCGAGGAGACCGTGCCTTCGGGTAACGCGGCCGTTTGGGTGTAGTAATCATAAAAGGAGTTGTCTGGGCGGCCGTGCATCACCACGTTGCGGCAATACCCGATGCCGCTGCGCGAAAGCACATTGGCTTCGGCACCCAACATTTTTGCGGCGAGCACCGCCCAGGTCAAGGTGCCCTCTACCGTGTCGGAGGTATAGTCGCCGCTGCCGTCGGTCACCAGGTTACCGAAGCCGCTGGTGATAGAATCGCCCACAAACTCAATGACACGTGAAGGCGCCGCCGGTGCCGCAAGAAAGGTCCCGTCGGTGGTGACGCTCTTCACCGTGACAGAAGACGAGTCGCTGTACGCCGCCTCGTTGCGCTTGCGCACCTCTACCGTGTGTTCGCCGAACGGCAGATCGGCCGCCAGTGCATAACTTTTGGAAGAGCTATCCAACTTCACGGTAGCGGAAGGAACGAGCGCACCGTCAATATAGACGTTCAAATACGCATAGTTGCCGGCCGCTACCACATCGGCTGCCAGCGAAGCGGTGAGCGAGGTGCCCTCAAACTTCACCGTAAAACCCGAGTTGGTCCAAAACAGGCGCAACCCACCTTGTGTATTAAAAATTGTGCGACCGTGCACGATCATCTTTTCCCCCGCGTTTTCGGGAACGATCGTCTGCCCGGCGACTGCCGACGCACCCACCGGCAACAGACCGCAAAGCAACACCACCGAAGCGAGCATCGCGATCATGCGCTTATTCATGTGACAGCCCCTCCTGTGCATCCAGTTTTTTCTGCAGGCGTACACGGTTCAAATGGGCGATCAGGTCGGAGAGCAAAATCTTCACCACCGCGACCGCCGGCACCCCCAGCAAAATGCCAAGGAATCCGGCCAAGCCGCCGCCCACCGTGACCGCAAACAGCACGTAGATGGGGGCGATCCCCACCGACTGCCCAAAAATGCGCGGCTGCAGCAGATTGCTGTCCAGCTGCTGGATCACCACGATATAAACAGCCAGGAACACCGCCATGCCCCATTCGCCGCTTAAGATCAGCATCAACACGCTGAAAGCACCACTGATAATGGCGCCGAAATACGGCACGATGTTGGCAATACCCACGAACACCGCGAAGGCCAGCGGATACGGAATACCTGCGATATACATGCCGGGAATCAGCAAAATGCACACGCACACCGCATCCACCAGCATGCTGTAAACATACCGCATAAAAATATCGCTGGCTTTGCGGGAATAGCGGCCGCCCAACCGCACGGCGCGTTCGGGCAAAAAGGCGTGTGCCGCACGGCGCACCGTAGCCAACAGATGTTCACGGCCGGCAAGCATATATATCGACACGATAAAGGCGATCAACACATTGAGCAGCGAGCCGGTAATGCTGATGATACCGGAGAGATAGCCGATGATGTTCTGCATCGTCAAGTGATCCAACACGAAGTGATACACCCCGTTGATCATCTCTTGCAGGTTCAGCGATTCAAAAATGCCGCCCTCGCCGCTATGTCGATTCACAAACCCGACCACCGTGGAATAATAGGTCGGCAGCGAGGAGATCAAGCCGGTGACGGCCTGTATTAACACAGGCACGATGACCGCAATCACCAACGCCAGCAAGCCGAGAAACCCGAGATACACCGCAAGCAGCGACCACACCCGTGCCGGGCGGTGCCACACGGCGGCTTTGCGCGTTTTCAAAAAGCGTTCCAACCCATTCGCCGGACGGTAAAGCAAAGACGCCACTACCAATCCGCCGATGAAGGGGGACAAAATACCGGCCAGTTTGCCAAGCCCCTGCAGCAAACCGGAGAGGTCTTCCACCATCTTATACAGCAGAATAATACCCAGTGCCAACAGCAGTGCCGACCACCACTGTTTGTTGATCAACCCTTTCATACGGGGGTCCTTCGGTTCACGCATCAATGATATCTCCTTTCTCATTCGCGCGGATCACGCGCTCACACAGGTTTGCTAAATCGTCCAGCGTTGTCAATGAGGAGGCTTCGGCGCGCCATGCGGCGGCACCGCGCCAGCCTTTTAAATACCAGGCGGTGTGCTTGCGCGCTTCGCGCAGCGCCACCCGATCGCCCTTCCACTGCGCCGCCATGGCGACCTGCCGGTACAGCACGTTCATGCGCACCGCAATCGGCGGTGGCGGAAGCAGACGTTCTTCGTTTAAGTATGCCTCGATTTCGGCAAACACCCACGGCGCACCCAACGCACCGCGTCCCACCATCAGCAGGTCGCAGCCGGTCTGTTCCAACATGGCTGCCGCCGAGCGCGCATCGGTGATATCGCCGTTGGCGATCACGGGAATGTGCAGCGCGGCCTTTACCGCGCGGATCCCGTCGATATCCACCGGCGGCGCATACATCTGGTCACGCGTGCGGCCGTGTACCGTCACCGCCGCCGCACCGGCCGCCTCGCACGCCAGCGCCACTTCCACCGCGTTTTTTTGGTCGGCGGAATACCCAAGCCGTATTTTGGCGGTAACGGGCACGTCCACCGCCTTCACGGCGGCTTCCACCAAACGACCGCACAGCGCCGGATCGCGCAGCAAGGCGCTACCGCTGCCGTTGCCTGCGATTTTGGGAGCCGGGCAACCCATATTGATATCCAGCCAATCGGGCGCCGCCACCATCGCCAGCGTTGCGGCACGCGCCATCGTATCCGGCTCGTTGCCGAACAGCTGCACCGCCGAGGGGCGCTCTTCATCGTCTAGCACCATCAGTTCTCCGCTTTTGCGGTCACCGTAACTCAGCCCTTTGCTGCTGACCATCTCGCTCACCGTGAACGCCGCCCCATACCCACGGCACAAGCGGCGAAACGCGCGGTCGGCCACGCCGGCCATCGGTGCTAATGCGGCATGCGCATCCAGTGTGATAGTTCCGATCTTCAAACGGTCTCTCTCCTACTTTTTCTCATTATATTCCTATTGTAAAGTATAGCCGAATTTTCCCACACGGTCAAGTGGGAACTAAAAAAGTTTTCGAATTTGCACAAACGCCTTGTAAGGATGCACGGTTCGTGCTATAATAAAAAGATACCAAAACCGAAGGGGATTTCGTCATGGCGCTGTTTTCGCTGAAAAAAATTGCGGCTTTAGCCGCCAATAAACAAGTCTATCTGCGCGGCGTGGCGCTGTATAACGTCGGCGCCGTGAAAGACTTGCGCGAATGGGTCGGCGAAGCCTGCGCGGCGCGCCTCTCCGCCCGTGTGAACGACCGTGCCGCCCAAGCCGCGTTTGCGGTGGAGGTGGGGTTTAACACCGCCGGCGAAGCTGTCTTTTTCTCCTGCGACTGTGCCGCCCGTGAACGCGGTGCCTGCAAACATACCGTGGCGGCTTTGACCCACAAATATTATCGCGACATGCTGGGTGCAAGCGCTCCTTCCCAAAACCTGCCCACCAAAGAAAATCCTGTTGTGCAGCGACTTTTAGACCGATACTGGCAAGAAGCGCGCACGGCGGTGCAGGCCGGCATGCACGGCGGTGTGCGGCTGCTTCCCATTCTTGTGCCCGATGCGGCGCAGCCCGCTTTGGCGCTACAGTTAGAAAGCGCCGACGGGCACCGCTACGCGGTAAAGGACATTGCTCGTTTTTGCGAACATATGGCCAACGGGGCCGAAGTAACCTATGGCACCAACCTTACCTTAGTGCACCACCCCGAAGCGTTTGTGTCGGATTGCCGCCCACTGCTGCGCCTGGTGTGCGGTGCGGCCGACAGCCGTGCCGGACGGCAGTTGCCGCTGTCCCCCACGTTGTTGGATCGCCTGTTTCAACTGTTTGAAGGAGAGGCGGTATCGGTGGGCGCGCGTGCGGTGCGCTTTGCGCGGCAGGAACCGCCGTTCACGGTAGAGGTACGTGAAGAAGAGGAGGGGGTCATCCTTGCGGCACCGCCCTTTGCCGCGCTGTACGGTGAAGATACGTTATATTTGCTTTTGGGGGATTCGCTGTTTGCTGCCTCTTCCGCTTGCACGGCGGCCACGCGCGGCTTTTTGACAGCGCTGATGCAGTCCGGCGGTGAGCTGCATTTGCGGCGCGAAGAGCTACCGGCCTTTTGCGGTCGGGTGTTGCGCGCGGTGGAAGCGCACGTCACCTTTACCGGCGACGTGACCTGCTTTGCCGCCCATCGCCCCCACGCCATGGAAACGGCGGTGTATCTTGACCGCGAAAACGGCTATCTTTCGGCACGGGTGGAGTTTCGTTACGGCGATGCCCTCTATTCCGCCGAGCAAGGCAACACCGCACACGACGGCGTGCGTGATCCGCTGGCCGAATGGCGCGTCATCACCGCTGTGGGGCAGGCGTTTCCACTGCGCGGCGAAGACGGCTTATTTCGTCTGGCCGAAACGGACGACGATCTGTTTGAACTTTTGACCGACGGGCTTTCGGTGCTGCAACGCTACGCCACGCTTTATATGAGCGACCGTTTTCGCGCGGTGCGTGTGACAGCACCGCCGTCGATGAGCGTGGGGGTGCGGCTGAACGCCGGGCTGTTGGAACTGGATTTGGAACTGGGCGATCTGGATCGGGAGGAACTGGCCGATCTGCTCACCTCCTACCGCGCGCGGCGGCGGTATCACCGCTTACGCTCGGGGGACTTTTTGTCGCTCAGCGACCCGTCGCTTCTGGCGCTGGCACGGCTGAGCGAAGGGCTGGGCGTTTCGGCACGCCGTCTGCAAAGTGGCACGGTGAGCGTGCCGGCTTTTCGCGCACCGTTTGTAGACCGTGTGCTGAAGGAGGCCCCGGCACTCGGCTATCGCCGCGACGAAGCGGCGCGTGCACTGCTTCGCGCGATCAAAGCAGTGGAGCACACCGAATATACGCCGCCCTCCACCTTAAGGGGCACCTTGCGCGGCTATCAGCGTACGGGATTCCGTTGGCTGCGCACCATGGAGGAGTATGGCTTTGGCGGTATTTTGGCAGACGATATGGGTCTGGGCAAAACCGTGCAGATGATCGCTTTGTTTTTGGACGCCGCCGCACGGGGCATTACCGCACCTTCTTTGGTGGTGTGCCCCTCCTCGCTGGTGCTGAACTGGGAAAGCGAACTGCATCGCTTTGCCCCTTCACTCACCGTGCGCACGGTGGTGGGTGACAGCGCTGCTCGCGCTGCGCTGCTGCAAACCGTGGGCGACGGCGAGATCTTGATCACCTCCTACGACTTGCTCAAACGCGACGTAGCGTTGTATGACTCGCTGCAATTCCACTATGCCGTGTTGGACGAAGCGCAATACATTAAAAACCACAACACCCAAAACGCGCGCGCCGTCAAAGCGTTGCACACCGCACGCCGCTTTGCGCTGACAGGCACCCCCGTGGAAAATCGCCTGAGCGAACTGTGGAGTATTTTTGACTTCTTAATGCCCGGCTTTTTGTTTTCCTACCAGAAATTCCGCGAGCACTTTGAGCAGCCGGCCGTGCGCGACGGTGACACCGAAGCGTTGGCTGCCCTTTCGCGCATGTGTGCACCGTTTTTGCTGCGCCGTTTAAAACGCGATGTGCTGGAGGAACTGCCGCCGAAGACCGAAACCGAGCGCCGCATTCCGCTGGGCGAGGTCCAACGGAAGACCTATGCGGCCGCCGCACTGGCCATGCGCGAAGAATTGCAGCAAAACGGCACCCCCACCCGTTTGCAGGCGCTCACCATGCTCACCCGTCTGCGGCAAATTTGCTGCGATCCCTCCCTCTGTTTTGAAAATTATCGCGGCGAAAGCGCCAAGTTGGAAAGCTGTGTGGATTTGGTCAGAGAGGCGGTGGAAACGGGGCACCGTGTGCTGTTGTTTTCACAGTTCACCTCCATGCTGGCCATTTTGGAACAGCGGTTGAGCGCCGAGCAAATCCCGTTTTATACCCTGCAGGGTTCCACACCGCGCGAAAAGCGCGCCGCCATGGTGGATGCGTTTAACAGCGAGCAGGGTGCCCCCGTGTTCCTCATTTCGCTGAAGGCCGGCGGCACGGGGTTGAATCTCACCGCAGCCGACGTGGTCATTCACTACGACCCATGGTGGAACGTGGCGGCGCAAAACCAGGCCTCCGACCGCGCCCACCGTATCGGCCAACAGCGACCGGTTCAGGTGTATAAACTCATTGCCGAGGGCACGGTGGAGGAGAAGATCACCGCCCTGCAACACGCCAAACAGGCGTTGGCCGATGCCGTGGTGCATGCCGACGGGCTCTCCCTCTCCGCCCTCACCGACGAAGAACTGTTGCGCCTGCTGATGTAATAACAATTTGTATAATTCGAATCATATATTACGAAAACACCGATTTTCCGCTTTGCTACCCCCTTGTTTTTGCTTTAAAATGCCGAAACGGCAGCCTCCCTGTGCCGCGTACCGCTGCGATGAAATCGCTTCTCGGTGCGCGATACGGCGAGGCTGCCGTTCGGTTTGAAAAGAAAATGTGTGTATGTGTCGTGTTACAGCAGGGGGATCCAGCCCTCTTTCACCTTCTTGGTGTGTTGGATCAAACTTTCGTTATGGCTTTCTTCCAGAATCTTGTTCAGCCAGCCGATGGCTTCTTCAATGGCATGGCTCCAAAAACAGTTGTCGGCCAGGACCGAATAGATTTCGTGTTTTGCGTCGAGGTTGGCCGCCTCCTCAAAAGCAAGGAGTTTCAGGGCGATTTCACTGGACTTTTCGTACTCCTCGATCTGCTGATACAGATACGGCAATGCCGAAAGTGTGCGCCAGTCTTCACCGCCTATTTCGCACGCGCGCCGATACCAGTCAATGGCCGTGTCGTATTGGCAGAGGAAACTCAACGTCTGGGCAATGTCGAACGCATTGTCGCAGGAAGGATTTTCGCGGAACAGACGATAGGCGAAGGGTAAAAACTTAAAGTATTCACCGTTTTCCCAGTGCGCGTCAGCCTGCTCTTTTTCCTTTTTGGTCAACGGCGCCGCGCCGGCATAATGATCTTCAAAATCGGCCGCCACGCGATTGATGCGCGCTTCTTTTTGGGTGTCCAAAATACCGATCACGCGATGCTTGTTGAACAGCTGTGCCATCCAGGCCAAATCCATATCCAACAGGTTGGCGAGTTGGAACAGCAGATGGGCATCAATGTCGTCGCGACCAATGCGTCCGGAAAAGGTGGTGTACTTAATACCTAACATGTCGGCGACTTGTCGCATGGAATAGTTGCGCATTTTAATATACCTTTTAACAAACCAGCCGACGGAGATGTTCTTTTTCAACCTATTCTCCCCTTTCTTGTGATCACGTGTTCATCGTATCACTCTTTTTTCGAAATTTCAAAGGCTTCAAATACGAGCACGGTGGATTTTTGTGGGTAAAATGCAAAAAACAAGGTGGTTATCGTCTTGCCACCTTGTTTCTCATTTTAAAAACGAAAGGTATTTTCCACCGATGCGTCTTGCAATTTCTGCGCCAAGCGCCACATCGCACGGGCATGAATACGGTCGTGCCACAAAAAGCGGCGCAGCACCTTGCGCAGAGACCACTGCTCGTCAAAGCTGCCTTCGCGCGGCGGCATATCCAAAAAATCGGGGATCTCCTCCAGCGCCTCAAACCCAGCACGGCGGCACGCCAGGATGTCTCCCTCGTTATCGGCCGCGACGCCGATCTCACCGAAATAATAGGCATTCACGTTTTTCACGTGTTCATACATCGCACGGGCGCTACGCGGCACCGCACCGTAAAAGGTTTCGCGCGGGGGGTCGGCCGTGGCCTCTGTGTCGGCAAACGAACGGAACATCGTGAGCAGATCGGCCGCCGAAGTCAGCGCCAACGCTTTTAACACCTCGTACTCCATGGGATCCAGCGGCGCACGTTCGGCATCAAACAGCACCTCCGAATCCGCATCGGCCACCGCCAGATAGCACGGCGCATCCTGCACCACCTTCACCTCGCCCGTGGGACAAGACATTTCTGCCCAACGGCTGTATGCCGCCACTTCCCGGGGCATCTTTGCCACCGCTTCGGCCAAGGTGGCACCGCGCGTGAACGCACCCGGACGATCCACCGCAAACAGCAGCGTATCCTCCCCGTTGTGTTCCCATACACAGCGAATATCCATCTCTATCACCTCTGTACAATATAATTAAAGTATAATATACGAAATCCAAAAAATCGGAGTGTATTTTGTGCAAACAGAACAAATATTAACAATTTTGTATAAAACTATTGACAAATCAGAGAAACGGCGCTATACTGAAGGTGACAAAAGGAGAAAGGAGTGACGCCGATATGAAGATCGTAACCTCACGTTTCGGCTTGGCATCGTGGCAGTGGGCACTCCCTCCGGAAAAGGTTAGGTTTCCACTTAAGACTTACAGTGTCGATGCATAAGCCGAATTGACAACGCCGGCTTGTGCATCGTTTTTTGTTTCCCGAATGAGAAAGAGGTGGGTCCGATGAAGAGTGAAGAAAGTATACAGCCCGTTTGTCGGGCCGCCCTTAGGAACACATAAGGGCGTACACACCACGCAGCAGCAAAAGAAAAGGATAAAAGATCGGTTGCACACTGCGGCGTAACAAGGAAAGGATTTGAGTCCCGTGTACGGGAAATAGAACGATCCAATGTGCAAAATCCCTTGTTAGCAGAAAGGAATGAGTCCCGTGCACAGGACTTTGCAACCAGATTGACCCGACGCTCGCCGGATGCGATAGCTCGCGAGATTGCGCATATAGCCTATCGCCAAAGTATGACGAACGTTACGAGAGCAAAGACTCTGCGAAATAGCGGCGAATACACGGCACGCACTCTCCACCGCACGGCACACAGGATGTCGGTGCGGCACGGTGACCGGCCCACGGTATAAGTAGAGATACCCTGCGCCCACCGTTATATATACAGCGCATAGGGAGCGTCGTAAACAGATCGTGTTATACATTCACAAATTCACGAGCCGAACAGCGAAAGCTGTTCGGCTTTCTTTTCGTCCGGTTACTCGGCCCCTTTTTGATACACCACTGCGCGCCCCTCTTGGGGCAAGCGCCGAATGGCACCGCATTCTTCAAGACAACGCACCGCGCGCCACAGCGTGCGCCCACGTCGACCTAACGCTCGCGCCAACTCCGCCGCAGCAAACGTTTCGGGCAGCACGGGCAACAGCCGCACCACATCTTCCCTGCTGCGCAGCACCGTTTCTTCTGCCACCGACAACGGGCGGCGGTCGGCGCGATGAGATCCGCGCTTACCGTTGCTGCCCCAGCCATCCTGCAAGCGGTATTCTTCCATATCCACCATCAGCAGCCGCACCGTCAGCGGATGGGCCGTGGGTGTGTTCCAAAGCGTGGCCAACCAAAACAGTTCCGGCAATACGTCACAAGGGCGGCCGATTTTGGGAGATCGGTGCCAACTGCTCTGCTCCCCCGTTTCGGGGTCAATCCAACACACCCATTTGCGGTGCGCTATCGGCACCGCCACAGTGACGGGGTATTGCGCGAGCAAAACGGGCAATTTTTTCTTCAAGGGATACAAACCCACCGTTTGCACCTCGGTCACCGTCCTGCCGTCGAAGATATCTGCCACCTGGTTGCCCACGGACCGTTCGTGCAACGTGCCATCGGGCTGTAACCAAAATTTCAACGTGCTGTGCAACGTGCGCTCGGATAACGTGCCGATACCGCCGTTGCCGCTTTCCAGTGCCGCAGCATACGCCGCCGCCACGCTCGGTTCCTGTTCCCGTGTCATCATACCGTAAGCCGCCCCACAAAGCAGCGAACGTCGCCCACACGTGCCTCCACGTAATGGTCATTTCCGTCGGCGCCGTAATATAACGTGAGCGTATCCCCTTCGCGCGCTTCGGTCATATATTGCAGTGCATAACCGCGTAGCGTTTGTTCACGCACGGCGGCCGGCACAAAATCGCACAGCAGGTCGGCATACACCGTGTTGTTCAAATGGCGGTTAAAGTCCACCGCCGAAGAACGCACCGTCCACTCCCCCACGGCGGCGAGAGGCGGCAAGGTTTTCAACGTTGGCGGCAGTTCACAATCCCCCGGCTGCGGTGCGGTGGGCAACCCGTGCAGGTCGATCACCGAAGGGCGGCATAAACGGTGGGTGTTCACGTCCACCAACGCAAAGCTGGCCATGCTTTCGGTTAACCGTTCGCCATTGGCACCCAGCAGGCGATAACCGCGAAAAAACTGCACACCCTGAATACGGTCACTCCATGTTTGCAATGTCACCTGCTCGCCGTGCTGCGGCAGGCGATGCAACACGCCGCATCCGCGCGCCAGCACAAAGGCCACCCCTTGTGCTGCCAGCGCGCGCCAATCCATTTCGTAATTTTTGGTGTGTCTTTCGCCCACCTCTTGCTGCCAGCGCAACAGCGCCGAAAGGCGCAACACCCCGTTTGCCGCCGCATCGAACGTCGGCACCACCAACGGCATGGAAAAGGTATATTCCGCGTCTATATTTGCCATTTCTGTCCCTCTTTTCGTAATATCATGCGTGGAATATACATTTTGTACATGGTTCCGAAATGATATCCCCACAAAAAACGGGCGGAAGGTTCTCCGCCCGTCGGGTTATTCTTCGGTCGGCACCAGTTGGTTGGCCAGACCTTTCAGGTCATCCTCGTCATAAAACTCCAGCTGCAGCAGACCGCCTTTTTTTGCGGCAATCACCTGCACGCGGCGGCCGAGATGCTCTGCCAGCGCCAGCTCCACCTCGCTGTAAAAACTGTTCTTCGCAAAGGCGACAACGGGCGTTTCCTGTGCTGTCTTTTTCTTTGCATTTTTGGCCATTCGTTCCAAATCGCGCACCGAAAGGCCCTTCGCCACGGCTTCTTCGGCAGCGGCCGTTTGCGCCTCTTCACTTTCAAAAGCCAGGATGGTGCGCGCATGCCCTGCCGAAAGACACCCGTTTTCCACCAAGCCTGCCACTGCGGTGGGCAGGTTGAGCAGACGCAGCGCGTTGGCCACGGCCGGACGGGATTTATTGACTACCCGTGCCGCCTCTTCCTGCGTGAGCGCGTAGGTCTCCATCAGCGTGCGATAACCGTATGCTTCTTCCATAGGGTTTAAATCTTCACGCTGCAGATTTTCGATCAAGGCCAACTGTGCCGCTTCGCGGTCGGTCATTTCGCGCACGGTCACCGGCACCTCGGTGAGTCCGGCCATGCGCGAAGCGCGCCAACGGCGTTCACCTGCCACCAGTTGATAGGTGCCGTCTGCCAACGGGCGCACCAGCAGCGGTTGGATCACACCATGTTGCGCAATGGAATCCGCCAGTTCGGCCAACGCCTCTTCGTCGAACTGTTTGCGCGGCTGCGCGCGGTTAGGCACGATCTCGCTTAGGCGAAGCGAAACGACTTTCCCCTGCTCTTCGGCACTGTTTTCCAAAAACAATGCGTCCAGACCCTTGCCGAGTCCACCCTTTTTCGCCGCCATCAGATCGTCCCTCCTTTGTTTTTACGAATCAATTCCTCTGCCAACGCAGCATAGGCTTTCGTCCCCTTGCCGCCGCGATCGTAATAATTGATCGGCTGACCGTAACTCGGCGCCTCCGACAAACGCACGCTGCGCGGAACGGGGGTACCGAACACCTTGCGCGGAAAGAATTTTTTCACTTCCGCCACTACCTGTTGGGTGAGGTTCAACCGCCCGTCATACATCGTGAGCACCACACCTTCCAGATCCAACGCCGGATTATACAGACGCTTTACCTGCCGCACGGTCGCCATCAGCTGCGACATGCCGTCGAGCGCGTAATATTCACACTGCAGCGGCACCAAAAACGTATCGGCTGCACACAGCGCGTTCAAACTGAGCAGCCCCAGCGACGGGGGGCAATCAATAAACACGTAATCGTATTGTTCGCGCAAGACCGCCAACGCCGCCTTCAGGCGATTTTCGCGACGGGGGGCATCCACCAGTTCGATCTCCGCACCGGCCAGACGGGTGGAGCAGGGGATCACCGCCAAATTGGTGAACGCCGTTTTCACCACCGCCGTTTGCGGCGCCGCTTCGCCGATCAGCAGTTCATATGTGGAGGCGGCGACTTGCCGCTTATCCACGCCCACACCGCTGGTGGCGTTTCCCTGCGGATCCAGATCGACCAACAGGCAGCGCTGCCCGGCGGCCGCCACGGCCGCTGCCAGATTCACCGCCGTGGTGGTTTTACCCACGCCGCCTTTTTGATTAAAAACCGCGATAATTTTACCCACACGGTCCACCCTCTCTGTTAATATACACCTTTTAGTATACCATACTTTTGTCGATTTGCAAGCCTTTTTCGCGCAGTGAAACGAGGGGCAGTTTTTGGTATATACAAAAACTTATATACAATTTGTATTTTTTGCTTTTTATATTACAGAAAAGCCCTCGTTTTTACTTGACATACCGTGCCTATGTGGTATAATCCGTTTATCAAGAAAGGAGAGGGTCGCCCAATGACAAAACGACAGATCGTGAAAACCCACTTGTCCTCCTCCCTGCTGCCGGCATTGTTTTTCGGTGCATTTTCGGGAGCGTTAACAGGAACGGTGGTCACGGTATACAAATGGCTGGCCGGCTATGCCACCTCTTGTTCCGCCACCCTCTTCGGCGCACTGCGCACCCATCTCGGATATCTGCCTTTGGCCATCGCCGTGTCGATCGCCGTGGGGCTTCTTCTTCACGCCGTCTATCACCGTCATCCGCAGCTGCGCGGCGGCGGTATCCCTGCGGCGGTGGGGGCCATGCGCGGCACGCTGCCCCCAAACAGTTTGCGCAGCACGCTGGCTTCGGCCGCCCTTTCGCTGTTGGTCTTCCTCTGCGGCGTACCGCTTGGCACCGAAGGTCCTTCGGTGCTGCTCGGCGCCGGCCTCGGCGGCGTGGCAACACGCAAAGCGCCGAAGAAGTGGCACGCATGGGAACGCTTTTCCATGACCGGCGGTGCATGTGCCGGCTTTTCTGCGGCTACCGGCGCGCCTCTGTCGGGTATTCTGTTTGCGGTGGAGGAGGCGCACCGTCGCATCTCCCCTCTGATCGTGTTGACGGCGGTGGTTTCGGTGCTGTTTTCGGAGTTCACCTCCAACCTGCTCGCACCGCTGCTCGGCTGTAAGACCACGCTGTTTTCTTTTTCTGCCTTTGCGCCGCTCGCGCTTTCCGAACTGTGGCTGCCGCTTGCCGTGGGGCTGGGTGCCGGCGTGTTTGCCGTGCTGTTTTTGCACGGCTATGCACGCCTTTCCGCGTGGCTGAACCGCCTGCCGCCGGCCGCAGTGGTGTGTGGCGTGCTGCTGTTGACGCTCGCTGCCGGCCTGTGCTCAACCGACTTCATCTCCACCGGCCACGGGTTGATCGAAACGCTGTTTGAAAACGCGCCCACCTTGTGGATGCTCGCAGCCATTCTCGTCGTGCGCGCAGCGCTCTCTCTCTCGGCTAATCTCTCAGGTATCACAGGCGGCATCTTTCTGCCGTTGATGGCGATCGGCGCGGTACTGGCTGCACTGCTCGGCCGCATTCTGTGCCTATTGGGCTTGGACCCCTCCCTGTTCCCCCTGATCGTCTGTCTCGGCATTTGCGGCTGTATTGCCGGCATGATGAAAATGCCGCTGACCTCCGTTCTTTTTGCTGTGGAAGCATTGGGACTTTCACAAAATCTGTTGCCCGTTATTCTGGTCTGCGCCCTCGCCTACGTAATTCCCGAAGCGCTGAAAGAGGATTCCGTGATGGAGCGCGTGCTGCATCGCCACCAGGAAACCCGCCGCCGCGGCAAGAGCCGCACCGTGTGCGAGCGCGACGTTGTCATTGAAGAAGGCGCCTTTGCCGTGGGCAAAGAGGTGCGCGACATCTTCTGGCCGCATGGAGTGTTTGTGCTGTCGGTCAAAAAAAGCGGCGAAGACTCGCCGCTGCTTTCTGCCAATGACGTGCTGTCGGTGCAGATTCAAAGCTACGATCCGGAAGCCACCGTCGCCGCCCTCGCAGCCATCATCTCCTCAAACCGTAGGAGCTAATCCGGGGGGGCACTTTTTCGCAGCCCTAACCACTTTTTATACATTTCGTATATTTGCACAAAGATATAACAAAACCCCACCGTTTTCCGCGCAGGATCGGTGGGGTTTTCCTTTTTTGTTCGAATTAGAAGGGCAGAATTTCGCCGCCGTTATCGGCACTCTTCTTGAGGGTCGCTGCCAAGCGAATGCTCTCGGCCGCGCTTGCGGGCGGATTCTGCAGGTTCTCTTCTCCGTTCACAAAGATGTCGGTGATGTATTCGATCTCCTTCATATACATATCTGCCGGGGTGATATCTGCACGGAACGGCTCACCGTCGTAAGGATACACCGTCACAGCGCCGCCCTCCAGCACCACGTTGGCTTTTTCAAAGCTCACGCGGTAATCGGCGACGAACGGCATGTTCACCTGATCCCAGCGACCTTCGGCGAAGATGGACATATCGCTGTAATCCATGCGCGAAAGCGCAAAGGCATCTTCCACGATGTGATGGCCGCCGGCCACGCAGGAGACCGTCTTCGGCTCGCCGAACAGGAAGCGAATGATATCCAGATCATGGATATGCAGGTCAAAGATCACGCCGCCGGAACGGGAGGGGTCCATAAACCAGTTTTCCCAACCCCAAGTGGGCGGTGCGCTCAAACGCCGGAAGCTGCCGCCCGTCACTTTACCGTAAGTCCCCTCTTCGATCACCTTTTTGAGGTACAAATACTCAGGGCAGAAGCGCAAGCATTGGCCGATCATCAAACGGCCGTCTGCTGCCGCCACCATCTCTTGGCAATCCTCATACGTCAGCGCCATCGGTTTTTCGCTCATCACCAAATAGCCGCGATTCAGCATATCTACCGCATATTTCTTGTGCAAGAAGGTCGGCACGGCGATATCAATGAAATCCAGTTCTTCGTTTTTCAGCATTTCTTCCAAATCGGTGTAGGTATGCAAACCGGCAAAACCGCTGTCCTCCGCGCTGCCGATGTTGAGCTGAACCCCCTCGGTAAACGCTTCGGGACGAATGTCACACGCCGCCACCAATTTCACCTTTCCGGCAGCCTCCAGCGCCTTATACGCCGGCAGATGCACGCCTTTCACAATGCCGCCAAACCCGATCAAACCTGCTTTTAACATGGTGTTTTCCTCCAATACTTTGTTTTTTGTGTAATTTTACTGTGTTATCCGCCATGTAACGGAGTTACGCCTTATATGGAATCACAAACACGCCTTCACCGGCACCCAAACGCAGGCGAAGCACACCGTTTTCCAACGGCACGTCGTATTCTTTGCCGGCCCGGTAGTACACCGCGCGGTCGGCATCCTCAAAATGCGCCTCTAACGTACTCCACTCATAGTAGTACGGGTTGTGTGCATTGACCAACCAATAGCCGCAGCGCTTATCTTCCGGATTTTCAAAACAGCCAATCAGCGTATCACGCGTGGCGGTGACCTCGCCGAGCACGCCGTCGGTATAGTCACCCTCTACCAAACGCATATTTTGGTCATCGCTCTTAACCACTGTGCGGCAACCCTTCCAATAAAACCGCAAAAACACGTGATCAAAGGCGTGCACCTGCTCGTTGACCTTTTTCACATCGTAATACATGGAGGTTTTGCGCCAACCGCTTTCCTCGGCTTCGTCATATACCACCATGGAGGTGGGAAACACCTCGTATCGGCCCTCGTTATAGTGCTGCCAGAAGGTGAAGTAGCCCAGCCGCCGCGCGCCGAACGCCAACGCGGAATATACCTGCCAGCGTACGTCTTCATAGCCGACGGCTCGGAACACCGGCTGCCCCTTGCCGGTGGCAGGGTCATAACTGCGATCCATGCGGAAAGCCTGCAGCGTTACCGACATGGGGAATCCACCGCGCGCCGTTTCCTCTGCCGCCAGTTCTAAGTTGCGAAAGAAGGTGGGCGAAAGCGTATCCGGCCCGGCATCCATATTGTGGGGATAATAATCGAACGAGAATTCACCCAACAGGCCACCGAACGCCGCAATATACTTGCGGTATTCCACCTCTTTCATTTTCAGGGTCACTTCCCGATCCTTATGCTGCGGATCATTCATATCCGCGCCAAACATCTCCGCTGTACCGTAGATCGGCAACATGGAGGCGAACAGATCCCACTCCGGCGCCAGACTCCGCAGGTATTCCGTGCAGGATTCCATCCCCACGCGGTGCTTCATCATAGGCTCATCGGTCAACAACAAGCCTTTGACTGTATCGGGGAAGTACGCTTTCAGCGTGGCCACCATATCGGCCACCTGCGCCTTTTCCTCTTCGGTCATGGGGGTATCACGGCGCGCCATCACGTACTGCAGCGTCTCTTGCGACGGATAGACGGGTATGCCGTGCTTTTGGGCGATCTGCAAAAAACGGTAGAGATCGCTTTTTTCGAACTGCGGTTCGTCCACAATCCCCTCTTCGGTCACACGCGTGCCGTAAAAGGCGTCCCCTTCGGGAATCAAAAAGGTCATACCAAGGGCTTTATATGCCTCAAACACCTCGTCTGTCCAAAACGCGGGAAAACCGGCTTCCGGATCGCGAGGATTGCCGTATTCTTCGTTGAATTTCCGCTTACCTGCACGGCGTGGGCCCATGTAGGCGGTCATTTCCATCTCACGGTCGTTGGCATAATGCGGTTTGCCGTGTTGCATCGCCCTTTCGCCCCTTTCGATGGTTTCAGTAGCAGTATACCATAGTTTCGGGCACAGCGCAAGTGGTTGTCCACTTGCTTTTTGGAGAAAAAGTATGTATAATAGTAGAAAAGTGTTCAAAAGGAGAGGAGTTTTCCCTATGAGTAAAAGGCACGGGTACTGCAGATCACGGTCGGCGACACCGCCGAAACGTGGGCCCGGCGCATTTTGGCCGAACACCGTTGGGAGCAGCCGCGCCCCGACACCTATCAAAACTTGGTAGACAGTGGCTACGATATGCGAAATTCGGCTGCCTGGCTTCAAGAATTCTACCTCTCGTGCGCAAAATAAGCAACAAAAAGCACCCGACGTTTGGCCAAGTGTCCTTACGAACACTTGGCCAGTTTTATTCGCGGGCGGCGAGTTGTATTGCTTCGCAGTGATATTCGGCTAAAAGCCGAGTGATATTGCCTTCGGCAGTTTATGGGCGAATAAAATATCACTAAAACCGCAAGGTTTTAATATCACTTGACCGTAAGGTCAAATATAACTGTGAGACCTGTCTCACAATATCACTTCTTTGAGATAGGTTAAAAGGGTTTTAGGTTCTCCT
>JAZODN010000030.1:0-8318 GCA_045597045.1 Acutalibacteraceae bacterium | reverse complement strand
CGGTATTCTTACACGGAATTCATGAAGATTCTGGATGAAAATTACCAAAACAACGAAGCGCTTAGAAGTGAAATACAGGCGTATGAACGGTTCGGAAATGACGGCGAAAACGACAAGTACACCGTTATGGCGGCCAATGCGATGGTTGACGCTGTCGACGCGCTTCCCAAGCGTGATAATGAATATCATATTCCGGGATTTTACTCTCTGGAGCGTGACAATCGTTGGCGCGGCGAGATCGGCGCATCCCCCGACGGAAGAAAGCGCGGTGATCCCTTCAGTGAAAATCAGTCCCCCACATACGGTGCGGATAAAAAGGGGATTACCGCCCTTTTGAAAAGCGTGGCCAAGCTTCCTTTTGAACGAACGGCGGGCGGCGGGCTCAATCTGACCTTTTCGCAAAACGTGTCGGCAGACATTTTAAAAGCGCTTATACTGTCATATTTTAGTATGGGTGGACTTCACGCAGGTATCAGCGTGATTGATCGCAAAACGCTCGAAGATGCTATGGTAAATCCGGATAAATATAAAAGTTTAACCGTTCGCCTTTACGGTTTCAGTGAGTATTTTATAAGTTTACCCCCATGGCAGCAGTTGGCTATCCTTAACAGAACGGAGTACAGCGTCTGATATGCAAGGTGTCATTTTTAATATCCAACGGTTTTGCATCCACGACGGCCCGGGAATTCGCACCACGGTGTTTTTTAAAGGGTGTCCGTTACGCTGCGCGTGGTGTCACAACCCGGAGTCCCAATCACTGCATATAGAAAACATGCGTGAAAACGGCAAAGAAGAGGGTTGCGGCATGTATGTATCTGTCGGCGAGGTTATGGATGAGGTTTTGAAAGATCGGATTTTTTACGAGCATTCCAACGGTGGACTGACACTGTCCGGCGGTGAGCCGCTGATGCAACCGGATTTTGCGTGTGAACTTTTAAGAGAAGCCAAACGGCACGGGCTGCACACGTGTGTGGAAACGTGCGGCTTTGCGAGGGCGGAAGACGTCGCACGGGTGGCGCAATTTACCGATCTCTTTCTTTACGATTGGAAGCTGACGAACAATGAACAGCATCAAATGTATACCGGTGTCCAAAACACGCCGATATGGGAAAATTTGCGATATATAGACACGACCGATGCGAAAATAATTTTGAGATGCCCGATCATTCCGCATATTAACGATACAGACGAGCACTTTCAAGGAGTTGCGGATATGGCGAATTCTCTGAAAAATATGTTGGCTATAGAGATAGAGCCGTATCATTCTTTGGGTAATCATAAGTATGCTAAGCTTGGGAAAACCGAGGCGCTTCGATGTTTTGAACAACCGACGGAGCAACAAGTGGACCAATGGCTCGTGCAACTCCGACAGCATACAAACGTTCTGGTAAAAAAGGCGTAAACGGCAAGACTACAGAGGGATACGCCCTGAGCCGATTTTGCCTCTCACAAACAAAGACGCCGTATGGCAAGCGTTACTTGCCATACGGCGTTTCTTGTAATTTCACGCTTGACGCGCGACGGACATTGCCCGAAGTGGCAGTAGGTCGCAGTTGAGGTAGCAATGTTCCCGAGAATGGACGTGCCATCCGTTCTCCCGACAGGGAAGGAGAAATTTATGGTGGAGCCGGGGGGAATCAGGAACCCCGGTTTTGCGCCATGTGTGTCCTTTTCTTAACTTCTGCACGCAAAACCTTGGCATTCCTTGCGGAATGCAGGGTGTGCGAAATACGTTGTCCCTACAACTTGCCGATACGAGCAATGTTAAAAACGGCTGCCGAAAATTTTGGGGAATAATAAAAATGCAACTGCCGTATGGCGAAGTAACGCTTCGTCATACGGCAGTTTTTTGCGCGAGAGTATCAGACAATGGCTTTTAATAAGCACACCGTGTTGGGCATCAGTTGTATGTTTTCGCCGGATTTCACAACACCACCAGTTCGGCATCGTGGTCGCCATCCAGCAACAACAGCGCGTATTGCTGTTGTTCGCCCAAATGCAAACAAAGTTCGTGCGCTTCGGCACAATCGTCATTATTTGTCCGCCGAATCCCACACCGTTTATCGGTCCGTTGTTGGTTGCGTGCATCGGGCGAATGGCCCCGTTTTCTTGGTTGAAATCAACACAAACTGTGTGTAACATAACATACCTCCCGCATAAAAGGATGGTGTAGTATACACCACTTCCGCCGCATTTGCAAGTGCTCCGCATCGCTGAAAATTGGGAATCCGCCAAAGGCCCCCTCGCCGAAGGGGGACCGGCGAAACCGCAGGTTTTGACTGGGGGATTCCAACTTCTTACATCTTACATTTATCAAACGGGCGGCAGATTGCCGCCTCTACCGGAAATCCCTCCGTCTTGGCCTAACGGCAAATCCACCTCCCTTTGAAAGGAGGCTCCGGGAATTCGCTGTTTTTGCGCGGTGCGATGGTTTTTTCGATAACGCAGGGGAGGCAGACCGTACCGTGCGGTGAAACATTTGGAGAAATAGAATTGATCGCAAAATCCCAGCTGGTCGCTGATCTCTTTGATGGAACAGGTGGTGTGGAACAACAAGTGTTCCGCTTTAATGAGCAGTTGTGTATGAATGTATTCTTTTGGTGTTGCTCCCACGTTGGCTTTGAAATCCCGTTGCAATTTACTGCGGGATACGTGAAACTGTGTGGCGATACGCTCCGTGGTCAACTGTGCCGAAAGATTGTCGGCGATATACCCGAGCACCTCTTGCATCGGCGCGGTCATTTTTCGTCCGTTTCGTTCGTTTGCCAACACGGTTTCAAACACCGGCAGAAGCA
This sequence comes from Acutalibacteraceae bacterium, assembly GCA_045597045.1. Taxonomy (GTDB): domain Bacteria; phylum Bacillota; class Clostridia; order Oscillospirales; family Acutalibacteraceae; genus SIG588. Next base: position 5,523 of record JAZODN010000030.1, on the reverse strand, counting down.
TTTGCCACACCAAGGGTTTCAACGCAATGGGTGCGGTAGGCGATTGGCTTGTCAGCAACGTTTTGATTGTGGTGACCGTTGCCTCCTCCACCGGAAATGCAAAGAATTCGCGACAGTGCTGAAATAGATCGTGGTCTTTCTGCAAAACCTGCAGATGCAGAAAGAGTTGTTGCATTTTGTGCGGACATGCAAAGGAAAATCGCAAACCGGAGGGGATGATGTATACATATCCCTCTTGCAAACGGTGCGTTTTTCCGTTTGCGTGAACATAGCCTTCCCCCGATTCGACAAAATACATCCGTGTGAAAGGGTGGCGGATGGCATCGTTTTTCCAGTTTTTATCCAGATCGGCGTACCCGCCCGCAATGACCGATAGGTTGATGCGATTGAACCCCAAAAGAAACTCCTGCGAAAGAAGATGAACCTGCATGACGTGTGCTCCTTTGTGCCGTGTTTGCTACCAGTATACATAAAATCCACATTTTCGTCAATGCTCACGACCAATAAACACATAAATCTGCGTAAAAACACCATAGACGCACAGCTCGTCCGTTGGTATAATGAAATCATAATAAGGAGGGGGGATATATGCGTTTTCGTCAAGTACATCTGGATTTTCACACCAGCGAAAAGATTGGCGGTGTGGGGTCTCGGTTTGATAAACAGCAGTTTCAAACGGCATTGAAAACGGGACACGTCGATTCGATTACCGTGTTTGCCAAATGCCATCACGGGTGGTCGTATTACCCGTCGAAGGTGGGCCCTGCGCATCCTGCACTCGCCTGCGATCTGCTTTCTGAACAGATTGCTGCCGCGCATGAGATTGGTGTGAAGACACCGGTGTATCTTTCGGCAGGGTTGGATGAACAATTGGTGTATAAGCACCCTGAATGGTGTTTGCAGAGCAAAGAGTTTCGTAACGCGCAGTACGACTGGGTGGGGTATCGCCACATTTGTTTTAACACACCGTATATGGAGTATTTGATGGAGCAGGTGCGCGAAGTGTTGCAAAACTACGATGCGGACGGCGTTTTCCTCGATATCGTTGGTGTGCGCCCTTGCCGTTGCTTTAACTGTGTAAAAGAGATGTTTCAACGCGGAATGGACCCCGAAAACGATGCCGATGTGGTGCAACTGGCGGAAGAGGTGTATGCGCGGTATTTGCATCGTGTGCGGGAAACGGTGGACAGCGTGAAACCCGGTTTGCCGGTGTTCCAAAACTGCGGCCATCTGCGTGCAGGACGGTTGGATTTGCTTCACGGACAAGATCACTTGGAACTGGAAAGTTTGCCGACGGGCGGTTGGGGATATGACCATTTTCCGTTTACCGCGGCCTATGCCCAAACGCTCGACGTGCCGTTTCTTGGCATGACCGGTAAATTTCACACCAGTTGGGGTGAATTCGGCGGGTACAAGCATCCCAATGCGTTGCGTTATGAAACGGCGCTCAGTGTGGCGTTTGGTGCGGGTTGTTCGGTGGGGGATCAGTTGTCGCCCGATGGCGAAATGGATGGTCGTACGTATGCGATCATTGGGGAAGCCTATCAAGAGATTGAAGAAAAAGAGCCGTGGCTTATCGATTCCGAAGCGGTAGCGGACGTGGCAGTGCTTTCGGTTGAAGCATACCACAATCATCTTGTGAAACACTCGTCGGCCGGTATTGCGCTCACAAAATCGGATACGGGTGCGGGACGTATTTTGCTGGAGGGGAAATATCTGTTCCAGGTGGTAGATTGCGATGCGGATTTTGCACCATATAAGGTGCTCATTTTGCCGGATTGCATTGGTGTGGATGCAGAACTCGAAGCGAAGATCCGTGCGTTTTTGCAACAGGGCGGCAAGCTCTTGGCAACGGGACGATCGGGATTGCGCACGGAAGAAGAAACGTTTGCATTCGATCTTGGCGCCCGTTTCGAGGCGTCGGGAGAATATACACCTTCCTATATCCGCCCTGCATTCGATAATCCGTATAACACCGATTTTATTATGTATCAACCGCTGTGCAAGGTGAGCGCGACCGGAACCGAGCACGCAGCAGCGGTGGCACCGTATTTTAACCGCACACGTACGCATTTCTGCTCACATCAGCATACACCGAGCAGCAAGCAGTATTATGGTGCGGGTATCACCGAGGGGGCGGACGGTATCTACGTTGCGTGGGACGTGTTTGCGGATTATGCCACCAAGGGCGAGTTGATTGCAAAACAGGCGGTCTGTTTTGCGTTGGATCGTTTGCTGGGCGAGGATAAGACGGTTACAACCTCTCTTGGCAGTGTGGGGGTTGCCACGCTGCGCCGTCAGGAAAAGCGGCAGATTTTACACCTGTTATATGCCGCACCGATCAAGCGTGGCGAGAATATCGAGGTGATCGAAGATCTGGTTACCATACGTGATGTTGCTTGCAGTGTGAAGAGCATAAAAGCACCGCAGCGCGTGTATCTTGCACCACAAATGGAAGAGATTCCGTTTGCCTATGAGGCAGGATGCGTCGGATTCACCGTGCCGCAAATGACCTGCCACCAAATGGTGGTTTTGGAGGCGGAGTGATATGACACCGTTATTTCGTGTTTTCCCCGCGGTTGTACCGGCAGATAAAGAGAGTACCTTATTACAAGTGCAGATACGTGCTTCCGTTTTATTGATGCGTTGACTTAACGATGTTACCATTGTTCCGCGGGATGAACAGGATGTGCCGATGGGGGAACGCACATTGCTTGGGTACGAACGGTATCGCACGGTGCAACATCTGCATCCCGTAGACGGAAAATTGCATGTGACCTATTTCTTCGGCGGTGAGCAAGAGTGGACCATCCACGTGAGCACCACGGAATATGAGCCGTACCAAAATCCGATGTATCAAGCGTATGGCGAACGGTATTGGCGACCGCGCATTCACTATCCGCGTACGGGTGTGGATGTGGAGGTGTTCTCACTCGATGAGGAATTGTATGGTACGTTGCCGCTGCGTGGCGATCTGCATATGCACACCGATGTCTCGGATGCAGCGCATTCCCCTGCGCGTCGAGCGGCCAAACAGCCCGCGGATAAACCCGCCCGCAGGCGGTCAGATGGCAAAAGTCCGATACCTGCCATGATCATGGCGGTCGGAATAAGAGAAGCTGTTTCCTTGACCCCCAGTCTGCTTGCGGATGTAACGATCATAATGGGGGGCAATGTTAGCCACAAACATGGCAAGGACATGCTGAAGACCGATGGGAATGGATTGTAAAAGCGGCACTCGGCCGTCAAGGGGGTAAATGTTCTCCATAGATGCTGTTGTTCAACTTTTTTGATTTTTGCATTCGGGGTTCCTCATGTGCGCGGATTGTTTCTTACATGATTGTACCACAAGGTGGATAATCTTGTAATAAGGTTACGGCATCGTTTAATCAAAAAGGAAAAGTGTAGTGAAATACCAATCCGCTTTATAACGAAAATGAAGTTTTCTGCGAGGACTCAAGAAGCGTATAGTTTTGTAATAAAGAAACCGCTGCTGATACAACAGTATCAACAGCGCTTTTCTTGTGGTGGAGCCGGCGCGTAACCAGCCATTATACAACAAAACAACGATGACGATTGAGGGGAGAAGGGGGGTTCTGGCAAGGATAGTTAATAGGTCAACTAATAATTTCATAATCGAACGGACAATCGCTGTCTGTCCAATCTTGTTTGTTCTCTTCCAACATTTCCAAAATGATCTTGACGGTATCTTTCAATTCGTTGGCAACGGTAGTGCTGCCTATAACCGAGACAAACGTTATGTCGCAATCGGTGTTGAGACAATCCCAAAACGCATCTAAATTCATCCCATAATAATCGGGAAAGTGTAATGTGTTTTTAATGCGTGTGTGCAATTCAGAAAGATCACGGCAGTGGCTCAAATCTAATGTTGCGCGTTTTGTGTTCATACATAGGTCTCCTTATACAATCTCGTAAAATGTTTCATAGTGGTCATATGTAACGAAAATACGGCCGTCATTTGACCATAGTATTCGCTGTGAATTGCGAGGTCCTGTTTTGTAATTTATATCGGCTTCATACCACACGCGTCCCAGAGTTTGGGGAAGATGTCCATTTGCGTTGTGATAGACTCCTTTTGTTAATATTTTCCCATTAGCATAGTCAGAAACAGCGCGCCCTTTTTTCCAACTAAGTAGTTTTAGGTCTTGCTTTGTGACGTAATACTCTGGAAGAACTCCCTCATATTTCAATTTCCAATCAGCACCATAGACACCTTTGATTGTCGCAGTTCCGGCGATGATGGCCTCCATTAACTGAATTTTGCATCGGCAAAATCCGTGTAGGCGTGGTTTGGGGATAGGGTCTTCTGCGATCAACCAAATCTTCCCATGATAACTTGCGCACACGAAGCATCGTTTGTAATCCTCGATGCTGACCCAGTGTTTGTATTTCGAACTGGTTGTAATTTGGGGCGATAGATGTTCGCCTTGAATAGCGGCGCTCGCCGCAGCGGCATGTACACTCAATACGTTTGTCTCCTTTCCAATATATCATATTTTTGAAAAAAGTAAATAGCGAGCATTTGAAGAACAAATGTTCGCTACGGTTAAATTATAACCTGAAAATCGGTGATTGTCAATACTATTCTCCAAATTCCTTCAAAATAAAAAACGAAACGCCGCAAGGGCGTTTCGCCTTTTATTTGGTGGAGCCGGGGCGTAACCGTCCATTATCGCGGAAAAGTAGAAATGACGAGAGAGGGAAGGACGGGTACGGTAGCGGCTTTGGCGAGGAGGGTCAATCGATGATTTCGTAAGAAAACGGATTCAACTTGTTTTCGCTGCGAAAGGTGATGTTGCGTTCCAATATCTCATGTAACTTTATAAGATATTCGTCAAATTCACTCGTCAAGGTGTGTTCGCCACGGATGATAACTTTATCGGCATCACATTCGCTCCACAGCAAATCCCAAAAGGCACTCCAGTTCTTTCCGTATGTCGTGGGAAAGCGGAATGCCATACGGATGCGTTCATGCAGATCAAACGGAGTCTTGCAATCGGTTAAATTCAATTCGATAATTTTCATAGTTTTCTCCTTGTTATACGATTTCATAAAAAGTTTCATAGTGGTCGTAAGTGACGAATATCAAACCGTCATTTGACCAAACGATTCGTTGTGTATTGCGTTTGCCGGTTTTATAGTTGATGTCTGCCTCGTACCAGATACGCCCTGGAGCACCAGGTAAGTGACCGTCGTCGTTGTAATATATTCCTCCGCTGATCATTTTGCCGGGAATAAAGTTTGAAGGCCATTTTCCGGGTTTCCACCCTTGTAGAAGTGCGTCTGCTTTATCTATGTAATATTCAGGTAATTCCCCCGTATGTTTTAATGTATAATCTGCTCCATGTACATCTTTGAATGTGGCTGTCCCAGCGGTGATTGCCTCCATTAACTGAATTTTGCATCGGCAAAATCCGTGTAGGCGTGGTTTGGGGATAGGGTCTTCTGCGATCAACCAAATCTTCCCATGATAACTTGCGCACACGAAGCATCGTTTGTAAT
>JAZODN010000029.1:0-26137 GCA_045597045.1 Acutalibacteraceae bacterium | reverse complement strand
GACCTTTACCTTTGGTATCGAGGACGTTTCCCGCTCGCTGCTCGCGGAGATCACCCGTCACCGTATCGCTTCGTTCAGCGTGCAAAGCCAGCGCTATGTGGCGGAAAACAACTTCTCCTACGTCGTGCCGCCCGCGATTGCCGATATTCCCGAAGCGGCAAAGGAGTTTCAACTGGCGATGGCGGAGGATCAAGCGCACTACGAGCGTTTGGCGGATATGTTGCGTGCAAAACACCGTGCCGCGTTTGAAGCCGAGGGTATGACCCCCGAAGCCGCGGCAAAGGCGGCGGAAAAGCGTGCGATCGAAGATGCGCGTTTCGTGTTGCCGAACGCGTGTACCACCAAGATCATTATGACGATGAACGTGCGCAGTTTGCGCAATTTTTTCCATCTGCGCTGCTGTAACCGCGCCCAGTGGGAGATCCGCGCTCTTGCGACCGAAATGTTGCGCTTGTGCTACGGCGTGGCACCGCATCTGTTCCAAAAATCGGGTCCGTCCTGCGTGAGCGGTCCGTGCCCCGAAGGAAAGATGTGTTGCGGAAAAACGGCAGAAGTGCGTGCGAAATTTGCCGCATTGAAAGGATGAGTCGGTAATGGGACGTTTGATCGTGGTTGACGGCTTGGACGGGTGCGGAAAAAGCACCCAGCTCGACCGCTTAAACGAGTATTTCGGAACAAGCGGGATACCCTACAAACAAATTTCTTTTCCCGACTATCAAAATCCTTCCTCCGCGTTGGTGAAACTGTATTTAGACGGCAGTCTCGGTAAAACACCGGCCGACGTAAACGCATATGCCTCCTCCTCGTTTTATGCGGTGGATCGCTATGCCAGTTTTAAGCAGTTTTGGCAGGCCGATTATGAACGCGGTGATTTGATCGTGGCGGCACGGTACGTGACGTCTAACGCCATTCATCAGATGTCAAAGCTGCCGCGCGAGGAATGGGACGGCTATCTGGAGTGGTTGGCGGAATATGAATACGATCGCTTAGGTCTGCCACGTCCGAACAGCGTGGTGTTTTTGGATATGCCGCCGGCAGTAGCGGATAAGTTAGTGATGTCCCGTTATGCAGGGGATGCCGCTAAAAAAGATATCCATGAAAAAGACACCTCGTATTTGGCTGCGTGCCGTCCGGCAGCACTGTATGTCGCACAAAAGTGGGGATGGCACGTGATTGCCTGTGCTGCGAATGACGAACCCCGTGCGATTGATGACATTACGGCCGATATTATTCGCGCCGTTGAAGGGGATATTGCATTTTGAGTGTTACGATTCCGTTTCACACACCAACCTATGAGGATGCTACGTGGTGTATCCCGTTGTTAAAGCAAGCGCCGTCACCTTGCTGTGAATATTCCTTTGCCAATATGATGATGTGGCGCACGCATTACGATACAGAGATCGCCTGCATTCATAATGCGGCGGTGGTGCGTTTCGGCGAAGAATTGCCGCATTATTTGGCGCCTGCCGGCGAGGGGGCACAAGCCGCATTGCAACACTTGCATGCCGAGGCGCTGGCACATGGTGAACCGTTGTATGTGTTTGGGTATGACGAGACAGATGTTGCCCGTTTGTGTGAGCAATATACCGTGTGTGAGGCGACAGAACATCGCGATGAGTTTGATTATCTTTACCGTGTGGATGAACTGGCAACGCTCGGTGGCCGCAAATACCACGCCAAACGCAACCATATTGCCGCTTTTTCCAAGGAATATGTGTGGCAGTATGAGGAGTTGAACAACACTAACGCGGCAGATGTGCAAAAAACCGCCGACGTGTGGTATGCACAGCGTGTGGCAGCGGTCGGCGACGCCGACGGTGCATTACATGCGGAAAACCGCGCTATACACGAATTACTGGCGCATCGTTATTCAATTGAGTTGCGCGGTGGCTTGATTCGTGTGGATGGGCAGGCGGTAGCCTTTACGTTGGGGGTGCCGCTGACTCACGATACCTTTGATACCTTGGTTGAAAAAGCGGTGGCACCGTTTGAAAAGGCATACACCGTTATTAACCGTGAATTTGCGCGCGAGAGTTTGCACGACTTCACTTTTGTCAACCGCGAAAATGATGTGGGTGTGGAAGGGTTGCGCCGTGCCAAACTGTCGTATTATCCCACTGCTATGGTAAAAAAGATACTGTGTACGATCCGCTGAAAGAAGGAGGGGCTGTGCGTGAGCACGTTTTTTTGGGCAGACGAACAGCACCTTGCAGACATTACGTCACTGTGGAACGAGGGTTTTCCCGAAGACAGTGCCGAGGATATCGACCGTTTCCTGCGTGCAGTGAAGGGGGAGGCGCGCTGTCTGCTTATGCAGGCGGAAGGCGAGATTTGCTCGATGGCGTTTGCCATTCCTGCTGCAGTGGAAGGGCGTGACGTTTGGTATGTCTACGCTGCCGCTACCGCACGTAAACATCGCGGAAAAGGTTTTTTCGGCCGTTTGTGCGAGGAATTGTGGCGCCGTGCACAGGACGAAGGGGCGCACGGCTTGTTTTTGCGGCCGGGTGAGCCTTCACTGTATGCTTATTATGCCCGTCTCGGCTTTGTGCCGCGGTTTTGTCGCCGCCGTTTCATGTGTAAAGTAGATTCGCTTTCCATCGACGCGGAAGACGTTGTGTGGGAAACGGTCACGGCGTGTTTTTCTGCCCGTCGCAAACAATGGCTTGCGCGGTGCGGTGTCACAGCGGTTGATTGGTCGGAATCGGTTACGGTGTATGCGGTAAGTTTGCTTCAAAACGGAGGTATGCTGGTTTCCGACAAAGGCTTGGTTATGTATGAACAACACGGGGATAGCCTTGTGATCACCGAGCTGCTCTGCGCCGCAGAAGATGTCGATGCAGTGCTTGGATCTCTGACAAGGCGTTTTGCTTGTCAGTGTATATGGGCCTCCTTGCCGCCGTGCAAAGAAGAAGAAGGAGAACTCTACGGTGTATTTCGTGCGGTTATGGATTGGCCCGAACCGAACGATGCATGGTATATGGGATTTTCATTAGAATAAAAGAAGGTGCATAGACTATGATATACATTTTTCTGGCGGAGGGTTTTGAAGAGATCGAAGCCCTGGCACCGTTGGATATTTTGCGCCGTGCCGAACTGCCGGTGCAAACGGTGGGGATCGGTACGCGTGAGGTTACGGGGGCACACGGCATAACGGTTAAAGCCGACCTTTCGGAAGAGGCGTTGGTGCTCGATGATATGGCGGCAGTGGTGCTGCCCGGCGGTATGCCCGGCACCAAAAATTTAGAGGCAAGTCAAACGGTGGCCAAAGCGTTGGAAACTGCGGAGCAAAACGGGGCGTTGATTGCGGCGATCTGTGCAGCACCTTCAATTTTGGGGCGCCGCGGATTGCTAAAGGGAAAATGCGCCACCTGTTATCCCGGCTTTGAATCGGCGCTGTACGGTGCCGCCGTGAGTGCCGAGCCGGTTGTGCGCGACGGCCGTATTCTCACCGCGTGCGGTGCCGGCGCAGCGTTGGAATTTGGTTTTGCGTTGGTCAGTGCGTTGCATTCCGACGAAAAGGCGGCCGCTTTGAGGGAGGCGATGAGATGCCTGTAGCCGATATTCGCCCGATCAAAGAAGGGCTGCGGCAGAAATATAAACAACAGCGTGCGGCGCTGTCACCCAATGAAAAGGCGCGCATGGATGAAATCATTGCCCAACGGGTGGCTTCACTGTGGCAATATCAGCGCTGCCGTATGTTGCTTGTATATGTATCCACCAAGATCGAGGTGGATACTTTCCGCATCATTGAGCGCGCACTTGCCGACGGCAAGGCGGTAGCGGTGCCGCGCTGTGTGCCCGGTACGCGACAGATGGAATTTTACCGTATTCACAGCGTAGAGGATTTGGCACCCGGCACGTTTGGCGTGTTGGAGCCGGTTCCCGGGGTACATGAACTGTTGCAGGAGTTTCCCGAAAGCTTGTGTATCGTGCCTGCACTAAGTTACGATTGGCACGGCTACCGTTTGGGATATGGGAAAGGATATTACGATCGCTTTTTGTCTAAATACAGCGGCGTAATGATCGGCATTTGCTACAGTGATTGCGTGCAGCGAAAACTGCCGCACGGGCGATTCGATCGGCCGGTAGAACTGCTGGTTACCGAACGCTATTTACGCCGCACGGCCGCACATAACCCAAGCGATATCTACGGGTCGCGTTAACTATTTTGCTGTAAGGGAGGTAACGCCTTATGTCGGATAAGTTGGAAGAGATTTTGGCAGAATTGGAACGGAACAAAAAAAGCGCTTTGCCCGACGACGGCGAGGGGAAAAGCCGTGACGAGCGTCGCGAAAAAGTGGCGGCGTTTCGGTTGGAGATGGATCTGGACGGGGAGTTTGGCGAGTATGAGGAGCCGCCCGTGTCGCCGTTGGAAGAACCGATAACCGCATCGTCGGTGCCGACAGAAGTGCCTGTGCAAACGGAGGAGGTATCGCCTTCTTTTGAAACAGCGGAGAAACGGGAAGAATCTTCCCCCAAAAAAGCGCCTCACAAGCGCGCGAAAATAGATGCTAAAGAGCGTGAGATGTGGGGTTGTGCCGGCGGTATTTTCTATGTGCTGATGATTCTCGGTGTTTCATTGGTGCTGGCTTGCGTGATTATTATGGCAGCGCTGGATCTTACGGGTATCAACAAATCCGGTGTGGATGTTCGTGTGACGTTAGAAGAAGGGGTCACCACCAAAACCGTGGCACAGACGCTCAAGGAAAACGGATTGATCGATCACACCTTCTTCTTTGAGCTGTATTCCAACGTCACGGGGGATGACAGCGAATATAAAGCCGGTGTGTACTCGCTTTCGGCCGACATGGGATACGGTAACATTGTGGACCGTCTGCGCGCCGGTGTGCCGCGCACGGTGGTGTCCGTCACCATTCCCGAAGGATTTACCATTGATGCCATTGCCGCTTTGATGGAAGAGAAAGCGGTGTGTACCAAAGGCGCGTTTTACGATGCGGTGCTGAACGGGGATTATTCCGATTATTCCTTCGTTGCTTCCCTGCCGAAGGCAGAAGGTGCGTATGCCGGGCGCGGATATGCGCTGGAGGGATATATGTTCCCCGACACCTACGAGTTTTACACCGGCAGCACGGGTGAAACGGTGGTGCGCAAGTTGTTGAATAACTTTGACAACCGTGTGGACACCACCTATAAGACCACCATTGCCGCCATGGGCATGACGGTGAACGACGTGGTTACGCTGGCTTCTATTGTGCAGGCGGAAGCCGGTAGTGATGAATGGTCCCGGGTGGCGCGCGTGTTGATCAACCGCTTGAATAACACGGCGGATTTTCCGCATCTGCAATGCGATGCCACTATCAATTATTACAAGAGTTTGGATTTGACGGTCAAGGGATTGTCGATCGATCAAAATGCGTATGATACCCACGTGCGCAAAGGGCTCACGCCCGGTGCGATTTCTAACCCCGGTATGAAAGCGATCAACGCGGTGCTTTCGCCTTCAACAGCAGAAGACGTCAAGGATTGTTACTATTTTGCAACCGATATGGAAACGGGTACCACCTATTATTCGCGCACTTATGCCGAACATCAAGCCATCTGTGCACAGTACGGTATCTGATAGGTTAAGGAGAACAAGATATGCATTGTCCGAAATGCAACTGCGAACGGGAGACGCGTCACGGCGCGTGTCCCGTTTGCGGTTACAGCCGCAAACGGCTGGTTTGGTGTATTGTCCTCGTGACGGTGTCCGTCGTGGCAGCGGTGAGCGTGGCGATATGGGGCGGCATTGCCCTTTTACGGCACTGGTTGGGTACGGTGCGGCTACCCGTACCGAATTACCCAGTCACCACCGTTACGACTGTGCCCACACAGTCGCATACAGTGACGGTTACTGTGCCCGAAGGATATACCGTGTTGAAGATTGCTGCCGTTTTGGAAGAAAACGGCGTGTGCACGGCTGCCGATTTTCTGGAAGCGGTGCAGGAGGGGGATTATTCCGATTATGCGTTCTTAAACGGTGTGACCGCCACGAAAGAGGACGGCACGCCGAACGGCCGCTGTTTTTTGCTGGAGGGCTATCTTTTTCCCGATACGTATGAGTTTTACCGCAACAGCAGTGCTGAAGCAGCGGTGCGTCGATTCTTGGATAATTTCCAAAACAAACTTTCGTCATGGCAGCCGGCACTGGAAGCGAGTGGACTCACACTTGACGAAGCGGTGACCTTGGCCTCTGTGATTCAACGTGAAGCCAAAGGCAGCGCCGATATGTATCGCGTGTCGCGGGTGTTGCACAATCGTTTGGAAAGCCCCGCGTATCCCCGTTTGCAATGCGATGTGAGCACGGCCTATCTGCGTGAGTTGAAAGAGGCGGGGGAGACACCCTATGAAGCAGCGTACGATACATACATCTGTAAAGGATTGCCGGTCGGTGCCATCGCCAACCCGGGATGGCACGCATTGTCGGCGGCGGTTTCGCCTTCGGAGGAGGAGATCTGTGCCGGATGTTATTTCTTTGTGATTGATGCAACCGACGGTGCAGTGTACTATTCAAAGACCTATGCCGAGCATTTGGCGGTATGGGCGGAGATTCAAGAAAGGCAGGAAGGATAACTATGCCGAAGCGACCGGAAGTCTTGGCACCGGCAGGGGATGCCGAGCGTTTGGATGCGGCACTGCAATACGGTGCCGATGCGGTGTATCTTTCAATGCCGCAGTTCGGTATGCGCACGGCCCCGCAGAATTTCGACCGAACGGCTCTTGCTGCGGCGGTCGAAAAGGCGCACAGCCGTGGCGTGGCAGTGTATCTGACCTGCAATATTTTACCGCGAAACGAGGAGATCGCGCAGCTGCCTTCCTACTTTGAGACGGCGGTTGCGTCCGGTGTGGATGCGTTAATCGTGGCGGATTTAGGGGTGATCGGTATGGCGAAACGCTACGCCCCGACATTGCCGCTGCACATTTCCACCCAGTTTGGTGTGGTCAATTATCAAACCGCGCGTGAGTTGTACGACATGGGTGCTTCACGTGTAGTTCTTGCCCGCGAGCTTTCACTGGAAGAAATTGCCGAGATCCGTGCCAAGACCCCGACGCCGTTGGAAATCGAATGTTTTGTGCATGGCGCTATGTGTATGTCGTATTCGGGGCGGTGCCTGATTTCCAATTATCTTGCCGGGCGTGATGCCAATCACGGAGATTGCGCACAGCCGTGTCGCTGGCGGTACGAGGTGATTGAACCCTCTGTGCCCGATAGGCGATATACGGTGGAGGAAACGCCAAACGGATCCTTTGTGTTTAATGCCAATGATCTGAATATGATCGAACATTTGCCGCAACTGTATCATGCCGGCGTTACATCCTTTAAAATTGAAGGCCGTGCCAAAGCAGCGTATTACGCGGCGGTGACCACCAACGCTTACCGTGTGGCAACCGATGGCTTCATTGCATCGGGTTATGCAGCGGAGTATCGCCCCGAAACGTGGGTGATCGAGGAGTTGCAAAAGGTCAGCCATCGTCCGTATACCACCGGTTTCTATTTTGGTATGCCCACGCAAAATCTGGCTTATGGCGGTTATGTGCGTGAATATCAAGTGGCAGCGGTGGCGGTGGATTGGGCCGATGGCGTGCTCACTGTGAGTCAACGTAACCGCTTTACAGCGGGGGAAACGTTGGAAGTGATCCAACCCGGCACACCCCCTTTCTCGCTTGTGGTGGAAGAATTGCGTGACGGCGAGGGAATGGCCATCGAAGCGGCACCGCACCCCACCATGCTGTGCCGTATACCGTGTGCAGCACCTGTAAAGGCAGGGAGCTTGCTTCGTCGCGCGTTGGTATAACAAAAGAAAAGCGTCTGCCGGCAGACGCTTTTTGCATATCATATTGATTTTGACACACACTCTTTAAAAAGGAGTGTGTGCAACATGTTTAAAAGAACCCTTTTGCTTTGCACGTTGTTTTTCTGCCTGTTTGGCGGACTTAGTTTGCGCATTTTCTCACTTTCGCAAAATGCGGCAGCCAACGTAGTGGCCGGGCAGTCCACCGCTACGCTGACGGTAGCCACGGTGAGAGGAACCATGTATGACCGAAACGGCATGCCGCTGGTGAATCGCAGCCGTGAGCTGCGACTGTATGTGCCCCCCTCTGCACGCACATTGGGTGCGTTGTCCGAACGGTTGGAGAGTGCGGCATTTTCCGTTTTAGCAGAACGATTGAAAAGCGGTCGACCGGTTGTCACGTTGGCAGATGAAGACTTTCCCGACGTGCGCGGCGTGTTGCGCTTTCACACGCCGGTACGTTACAGTGAACGCGTATACGCACCGCATTTGCTCGGTTATCTTGACAGCGCGCAACGCGGTGCGGTTGGGCTGGAATTGGCGTATGATGCGTTTTTAAACAGCTGTGAAGGACAAGTGCGCGTCAGTTATGAAACCAATGCCGCAGGACACCCGTTAGCCGATACCGCGCCCATTGTAACCGATACCACCGAAAACGCGCGAGCTGGATTGGTGTTGACGCTGGACCGTAAATTACAGCAGTTTGCCGAGCGAACGGCACAGGCGTATTTACCCAAAGGGGCTGTGCTGATTGCCGATGCCGCAACTGCCGAGATCTTAGCGGCGGTGAGCATGCCTGATTTTCAACCCGATACGGTGGGGCAACTGTTAGAAGCGGCGAATGCACCGTTACTGGATCGCACGGTCAGCAACTACAACTGCGGCTCGGTCTTCAAAATCGTATCGGCTGCCGCTGCGTTGGAAAGCGGCGTGTCGGTGTCGCGGCAATATCCGTGCCACGGTGTGTGTAGTGTGAATGGGGTTTCCTTTCACTGCCACAATCGCTTAGGACACGGTACGTTAGACATGGAAAAGGCGTTTGCACTTTCGTGTAACTGCTATTTTATTCAGTTGGTGCAGGATATCGGTGCCGCATCTTTATATCGGACTGCGGTGGAACTGGGATTTGACCGTGCGGTAATCCCGGCCGAAAATTATAAGACTGCCCGTGCGGTGCTGCCAACTTTGCAGGAGCTGCAAACCAGCGCTGCAGCGTTGGCCAATCTTTCGTTTGGACAAGGGGGCTTGCTCGCAACGCCCTATCACATGATACAAATGCTGACAGCCGTGGTAAACGATGGAGTTATGCAGCGTCCGTCGGTGGTGCGCGGTATTATGGAAAAAGACGGAAGTGTGAAGTTGAATGCCGCCACCCCCGGTCAATCCGCCGTTTCGGCCTCCACGGCTGCCGTGCTGAGACGGTTGATGGTGGCTGCCGTGGCCGAAGGAGCAACAGGCGAGAGTGCCGCCCCCGCGAACGGCGGCGCCGGTGGAAAAACGGGTACGGCGGAGAGTGGATGGATCACCGAGAACGGTGAAACGGTGCAGCATTGGTTTGTCGGGTTTTATCCTGCAGAGCAGCCGCGCTATCTCGTTGCGGTGTTGGCAGAGGATTGCAACCATACAGGAGCGTCGGCTACCGCGGTGTTTAACCGCTTGTGCGACGGCTTGTACAGTGCTGAGGGCGCAGGTTGAATTTTTTTGCTTTTTGAGTTGCAACCGTGTGCGGTTTGTGATATGATGTGGGGAGAAGAACGGCGGCAATTGTTAGCAGAAAGGGAGTTCATCAAATGACCAAGATTGATATATTTTCCGGCTTTTTAGGGGCCGGTAAGACCACGCTGATCAAGAAACTGATCAAAGAGGCCTACGCAGGCGAAAAGTTAGTGCTGATCGAAAACGAGTTCGGTGAGATCGGCATTGACGGCGGCTTTTTACAGGATGCCGGTGTGGAAATTACCGAAATGAATTCAGGTTGCATTTGCTGCAGCTTAGTGGGCGATTTCTCAGAGGCGTTAAAAAAGGTGTTGACGCAGTTTGCGCCCGATCGCGTTCTGATTGAGCCGTCGGGTGTCGGCAAACTCAGCGACGTGATCCGTGCGGTGCGGGATGTTGACAGTGCCGATATGCAGCTGAACGCATTTACCACCGTTGTGGATGCCGGTAAAGCGAAAATGTATATGAAGAATTTTGGCGAATTTTTCAATGACCAGGTGGCCCATGCCGGTGCCATCGTGTTGAGCCACACGGAGAAATTGAGTGAGGAAAAACTGCTGGCGGTTACCGCACTGCTGCGCGAACATAATCCCACCGCCGTAATTGTTACCACACCTTGGAATGAGTTGGAAGGTCGCCAGATTTTGGAGGCGACCGAGCGCAAGCATACGTTGGAGGCGGAGATGCAGCAATTAGTGCAGGAGAGCGCAGAGGTTTGCCCCACGTGTGGGCATCACCATCACGAGCACCACCACGATCACGATCACGAGTGCGATTGCCACGAGCACCACCACGATCACGATCACGAGTGCGGTTGCCACGAGCACCACCACGATCACGATCACGAGTGCGGCTGCCACGAGCACCACCACGATCACGAGTGCGGCTGCCACGAGCACCACCACGATCACGATCACGATCACGAGTGCGGCTGTCACGAGCACCACCACGATCACGATCACGAGTGCGGCTGCCACGAGCATCACCATCATCATGCCGACGAAGTATTCCAAAGTTTTGGCCGCGAAACGGCGCGTCGCTTCACCGAAGAGGAACTGCACACTGTTTTGAAAGCACTTGAGGACGAGCAGTCCTACGGTCGTGTGCTGCGTGCAAAAGGCATTGTAAGCGGCGAACAGGGATGGCTGCATTTTGATTATATTCCCGGAGAAGCAGACGTGCGTGAAGGCAGTGCCGGTGTAATCGGCCGTTTGTGCGTGATCGGTGCAGATTTGAACGAAGCGGCACTGGCTGCGCTGTTTGGGGTGTAAAAGGGTGAGCGCAATGGAAGTACCGGTATATGTATTTACCGGCTTTTTAGAGTCGGGAAAAACGCGCTTTATCCAGGGTACGCTGGAGGATAAGCGCTTTAACAACGGAGAACCTACGCTGTTGCTTTTGTGCGAGGAAGGCGTGGAGGAATATGAGCTTTCGCGCATGCCGAACGGCGGCAAAAACGTAACCGTTCAGGTGGTGGATGAAGCGGAAGAACTGACACCGCAAGCGCTGGATACATGGCGCAAAGCCTGCAACGCCAAACGTGTGTTGGTGGAATACAACGGCATGTGGCTGCTGGAAAATCTGTATGCCGCACTGCCGCAGGGCTGGGTGATCTATCAGGAACTTTGTTTTGCAGACGCTACCACCTTTTTGACCTACAATGCCAATATGCGCAACCTGGTGGTGGATAAACTGAACAACTGCGAACTGGTGGCCTTTAACCGCTACCGTGCCGATATGGACAAAATGATGTTTCACAAAATCGTGCGTGCCACTTCACGACGGAGTGATATTGCCTATGAGTTTGAAAGCGGCGAGGTGGAGTATGACGATATCGAAGATCCGCTGCCGTTTGACGTGAATGCGCCCATTATTGATATTGCCGACACTGATTATGCTCTTTGGTACCGTGACTTGAATGAAAACATGGATACCTATGTGGGAAAAACCGTGAAGTTTAAGGGGATCGTGGCAGTGGAAGGGAAAATGCCGCATGACAGCTTTGTGATCGGTCGGCACATTATGACATGCTGTGTCGACGATATTGCCTACGGCGGTCTGATCTGCGACTGGAAGGGGGCACACACCTTGAAACAGCGTGATTGGGTGGTGTTGACAGCGCGACTGTCGCTTGAGTATCACAAGGCGTATCGCAAGAAAGGGCCCGTTTTAAAAGCGATCAAAGTGGAAAGTTCCGAGCCTCCTTGCGAGCCCGTTGCTACCTTCTTTTGATATTTGCCTGTTTTTGGGGCATACTGTTACCGACTTGTATGAAAGGAACGGTAACGGTATGCCTCTCTTTTTTTCGAATAATGTGAAAGAAAACGTGGAGCTGCTGCGACAACTGCTGCGCGTATCGGCAAGCTTTGATGTGGTGTTGCGCGATATAACCGTGGCGGATTCTCCGGCAGCAATAGCGTTTATCGACGGGTTTATAAAAGACGAAACCATGGGGAAGATGCTTCAGTTTTTCGGCAATTTGAAACCCGAAAAGGTGAAGAAGGCCACCACTGCCGAGGCGTTTGCTGCGCAATTTGTGCCGTATACCGAAGTGGCGGTGTGTGACAATCCCGACGAAGTGGTGTCTGCGGTGCTGTCAGGGCAACTGGCACTGGTGCTCAGCGGATATGACCGGGTGATTTTGGTGGATCTGCGCACCTATCCCGTGCGCAGCGTTTCTGAACCGGAGTCTGATCGTGTGCTGCGCGGCTCGCACGACGGGTTTGTGGAAACGTTGGTGTTTAACACGGCGCTGATTCGCCGTCACCTTCGGGATGCGCGCTTGACCATGGAGTATCGGCAGATCGGCAGTGTCTCGAAAACCGACATTGTGATGTGTTATTTGGACGGGGTGGCACCGGCCAAGCATGTGAAGACGTTGCGAGAGAAACTGGAAAAGATCACCATTCCCAGCCTTACCATGGGGCAGGAGAGCCTCGTTGAATGTCTGTTTCGTAAACAGCAGTGGTATAATCCCTTTCCGAAAGTGCGTTATACCGAACGCCCTGACGCCGCTGCAGCGGCCGTAGCGGAAGGACGCATCTTGGTGTTGGTGGACGGCACGCCCGTTGTGATGATTTTACCTTCGGGTATTTTCGATTTTGTGCAAGATACCAATGATTATTATTTTCCACCATTGGTCGGCTCGTATCTTCGCCTCGTTCGTATTTTGGTGTTTGGGTTCACCATCTTTGTCACGCCGATTTGGTTTTTGCTGATCACCAATCCCACTTGGATACCGCCGTGGCTTGAATTTATTCGCATCAAAGAACCGAACACCATACCTGTAATCGTGCAGTTGTTATTGGTCGAGGTGGTCATAGATGCCATTCGTTTGGCGTCGCTGAACACGCCCAGTGCACTGAATAACGCCTTTGGTGTGGTGGGGGCGTTGATATTGGGTGAGTTTGCCGTTTCGGCAGGTCTGTTCGTGTCGGAGGTGCTTTTGTATATGGCGGCGGTGGCAGTGGCCACCTTCACCCAACCGAGTTTTGAATTGGGTTATGCGTTCAAACTTTCCCGTATGCTGTTTTTGGCGCTGACGGCACTGTTTGGCGTGTGGGGGTTTGTTGGCGGTGTGTTGCTGGTGTTTGCCGTGTTGGCAACCACCCAAACGGCGCTTGGGACGGGATATCTGTATCCCGTTTTACCGTTCGACAAAGTGGCGTTTCGTCGTTTGCTGGTGCGCCGTATCTTACACCGCAACAACGCATTGCGAAAATAGCGGCTTTCATTTGCGGCAAAGACGGCGCAAGGCAGCGTGAGAGTGGAAACACGGCAATCCCGAGGTCGGTGGCGACTTCGGGATTGTTTTGCTGTAAAACTATTGACATTTTTCGCGCTTTCCATTATATTATATAATAACTGCTTAATAGCATCTAGCAAAAACAATCAGCGGTATCCGGCAGCGCCGCAGTCGCCAAAGGTAAGCCTTTGCAGACGACTGTGAAAAACCCTTTGCGGAGGGCGTTGTTCAAAGTATCGCGTTCTCCGTGAAAATCGGAGGATCCAAACCGCAAAGGGGGATGCTTCTTATGGAAGACATTATCAAACTGCAAGACATTGCCGTATCATTTGATGGCGAATCGGTGTTGGAGGGGTTAAACCTCAACATCAAAAACGGTGAATTCGTAACGTTGCTTGGGCCTTCCGGCTGCGGAAAGACCACAACCTTGCGCATCATCGGCGGATTTGTCACGCCCGATCGCGGCGATGTCTTTTTTAACGGACGCCGTATCAACGATATTCCGCCGCACAAACGGGCGGTCAATACCATCTTTCAGCGGTATGCACTGTTTCCGCACTTGAACGTGTATGAGAACGTGGCGTTTGGCATGCGCGTGCAGAAGAAAAAGAAGGCGGAAATTGACGAAACCGTGCACCGCATGCTGGCACTGGTGAACCTCAAAGGGTTTGAAAAACGTGCGGTTTCCACTTTGTCCGGCGGTCAACAGCAGCGTGTGGCCATTGCACGTGCGTTGGCAAATAATCCCGGCGTATTGCTGTTGGATGAGCCCCTTTCGGCTTTGGATCTGAAGTTGCGCAAGGATATGCAGGTGGAACTCAAGAACATTCAAAAGAGCCTCGGCATCACTTTCGTCTACGTGACACACGACCAGGAAGAAGCGCTTTCCATGTCGGATACCGTGGTGGTTATGGACGGAGGCCGTATTCAGCAAATCGGTTCGCCTCAGGATATCTATAACGAGCCGCAGAATGCGTTTGTGGCCGATTTTATCGGTGAGAGCAACATTCTTGACGGTGTGATGCACGAAGACTATTTGGTGGAGTTCTTCGGCCGTAAGTTTAAGTGCCTGGATAGTGGCTTTGCGCCGATGGAGCCGGTCGATGTGGTTATCCGTCCGGAGGATATTGATATCGTGACCCCCGAAAAGGGCAGTTTGGTCGGTACGGTGACCGAGGTGACCTTCAAGGGTGTGCATTTCGAAACGATTGTGGACTTTAAGGGCTTTAAGTGGCTTATTCAAACCACGGATTATTACGCCCCCGAAAGTGTGATCGGCATTGTATTGAACCCGGAAGATATTCATATTATGAAGAAATCCGAATATTCCGGCATGTTCGGCGACTACAGCTCGTATTCCGAGGAGTTTGAGGAATTGGCAGACCCGACGGTGGGCTTGTCCGAAGAAACGGCAGGGGAGGTCGACTGATGAAAACAAAGAGCGCTGCCGCCCCCTTTGGGCTGTGGATGCTGCTGTTCACGGTTGTGCCGCTGGCTATGGTGCTGTGGTTTGCATTCACCGATGAAAGCGGTGCCTTTACCATGGCCAACTTGCTTGCCGTGAAGGATTTTATCCCTACCTTTTGGAAATCCATTTGGATGGGTGCGGTGTCTACTGTGCTTTGTCTTGTGCTGGCTTATCCGCTGGCATACAGCATTTCGCGCACCTCGGCACGTGCGCAGACGGTGATGGTCATGCTGGTCATGTTGCCTATGTGGATGAATTTTTTGCTGCGCACATACGCTTGGATGTCCTTGTTGGAGGACAAAGGCATTATCAATCAGTTGTTGACGGCTATCGGTTTGCAGCCGATTCACATGATCAACACCGATGGCGCGGTGATTCTCGGCATGGTGTATAACTTTTTGCCGTATATGGTTATCCCGTTGTATTCGGTGATGGTCAAGATCGATGATCGCTTGATCGAAGCGGCGCAGGATCTTGGCTGCAGCGGTGCACATGTTTTCCGCCGCGTGGTGTTGCCATTGTCGAAACCCGGTATCGTTTCGGGCATTACCATGACCTTTGTGCCGGCAGTGAGCACCTTTGTGATTACCAAACTGCTCGGCGGCGGTAAGGATATGCTCATCGGCGATGTGATTGAACTTCTGTTTATGGGCAGCAGCAAGAATTACAACGTCGGCGCTATGCTATCGCTGTTATTGATGGTGCTGATGGTCATATGTATGACTGCGATGCGCTTTGTGGATAATCAGGAAGATGAAATGGAGGGTCTCATGGTATGAAATGGCTCTCTCGTGCGTATAACGCTATTATTTTTCTGTTCTTGTATATCCCGATCGTCGTGCTGGTCGTGTTTTCGTTTAACGATTCCAAAAACCGCGCCCGGTGGGACGGGTTCACACTGGATTGGTATCGTGACCTGTTCCAAAATGAACTGATTTTGGAATCGCTGAAAGTCACTTTGACGGTGGCGGTATTGGCCGCACTGGTGGCAACGGTGATTGGCACGGCCGCCGCAGTGGGCATTCACGGCATGAATCAGCGCCTAAAACGCACATTTCTGTTTGTGAACAACATTCCGATGGTTAGCCCCGAAATCGTCAGCGGTGTGGCGCTGATGCTGATGTTTGTGTTTGTTTATCGGGCGACCGGCCTGCTGCAGCCCGGTTTTACGACCTTGTTGATTGCACACATCACCTTTTGTATTCCGTATGTGGTGTTGCAGGTCATGCCGAAACTGCGGCAGATGAATCGCCATATGTATGAAGCCGCGCTGGATCTTGGGTGTTCGCCTGTCAGTGCTTTTGTGCGTGTGGTGCTGCCGGAAATTATGTCCGGTATTGTGACGGGTGCGCTGATGGCTTTCACCATTTCGCTTGATGATTTTGTTATCAGCTATTTTAACTCGGGTGCTACGGCACAAACCCTTTCTGTTACCATCTATTCCATGACAAAAAAACCGATTACACCCGAAATCAACGCGCTGTCTACTTTGATGTTTGGTGCGGTGCTGTTGTTGCTGCTGTTGGTCAATTTTGGGCAAATACGTGACGGCGCACAGAAAGCAAAGGGTACACGGCGATAAGAAAGGACGGCATACACGATTGAAAAAGCTGGCAATTTTTCTGGTTTTGGCATTATTGATGCCGTTTGTGCTGTGCGGCTGTTCAAAAGAGAGCAAAAATACGCTCAATGTATTCAACTGGGGTGAATACATTGATGACGAGATCTTAGACGTCAATCGCGCTTTTGAAGAGGCTACCGGCATTAAGGTGAATTATAAAACCTTTGATTCCAACGAGTCGATGCACACCTTAATCAGCACCGGCGCGGCAGACTATGATGTGATCTTTCCGTCGGACTATATGGTTGGTCGCATGATCGACGAAGGACTGCTGGCCGAACTGAATTTTGATAATATTCCGAACTATAAATACATTGACGAGCAATTCCGCGGCATGCTGTATGACCCCGAAAACCGCTATTCTGTGCCGTATATGTGGGGTACGGTGGGTATCTTCTACAACACAAAGTACGTGTCACGCGAAGAGGTGGAAGCACAAGGCTGGGGCATCCTTTGGAACAAGAAATATAAAGACAAGATTTATATGTTCGACAATCCGCGTGATGCGTTTGCGATTGCCGAAGCGTATCTTGGGTATTCGCTGAATACCACGAAGGAATCCGAAATTCGTGCGGCTTACGACAAGTTGATCAAACAAAAGGATCTGCTGCAAGGCTACTATATGGACCAGATCTTCCAAAAAATGATCAATGAGGAAGGATGGCTTGCCCCTTATTATGCCGGTGACGGCAGCGTGATGATGGATCCCGAAGAAGGAAACACAGACATCGCGTTTTATGCACCGCCGGGCACCAACATGTTTGTGGATGCCATGTGTGTGCTGAAAACGTCGGATATGAAGGATGAGGCAGAAGCCTATATCAATTTTCTGTGTAGTACCGAAGCGGCGCTGGCCAACACGGAATACATCGGATATTCCACGCCGCACACCGAAGCACATGAACTGTTGGATCCCGAACTGGCAGAGGATCCTATGTATTATCCCGATGCTGCGTTTTTGTCGACTACCGAGGTGTTTTTAACTTTGCCCGACAAAACCAATAAGCTAATGAACGAACTTTGGATCAAATTGAAAATCCATTAAGAGGTGCCGTGCTATGAGCAAGCTGCCGTTGTGGGAGAGCATTCCCGGCTTTTGCGAGGAAATCCCGTCTATTATCCCGTTTATACCTGCCGAAAAGAAAAGCGATGCGGCTGTGGTGATCTTTCCCGGCGGCGGCTACAGTGGGCGTGCGGCGGATCATGAAGGGGATCAGTTTGCGCGGATGTTTAACGAGGTCGGTGTGATGGCGTTTGTGGTGGAATATCGCGTGTATCCGCACCGCTTTCCGTCGCCAATGTTGGATGGCCGCCGTGCGGTGCGTTTCGTGCGTGCCCACGCAGCAGAATACGGTCTTGACGTGAATAAGATTGCCGTTATGGGATCGTCTGCCGGTGGGCATTTGGCATCTATGGTAGCGACGTATCCGGGGGAAGAGCCGCGCGAGGTACTCGATGCCATCGACCGTGAAGACGGCGTACCGAATGCGCAAATTCTCTGCTATCCCGTGATTTGTGCTCCCGTAGGGGACGGCATCGCACACGAAGGCAGTTACAAAAATTTGCTTGGTGATGCTTCCTCCGTTACGGCAGAGGCGGTTGACCCTGCAAAAAACGTGACCGATAAAACGCCGCCTGCCTTCATCTGGCATACGGCGGACGACAACGTGGTGAACGTCATCAACAGTTACACCTATGCCACGGCACTGCGCAACCATAACGTGCCTCTGGAAATGCATATTTTTCCACACGGTCGTCACGGCTTGGGACTTGGTGCGGATGAGCCGTACGTACGCCCGTGGGCGGATCACTTGATCCGTTGGTTTGGCTGGCTCGGTTGGCTATAATTATAATTTAAAAATACGACACTGGTTTGTGTCGTATTTTTTCTATTTTTTGGTGGATCGTATCGCATGGGCGAGAGCCGAGGCGTCGGCATACCCGCACAACTCAGCGGCTTGCATTTGGGTGTGCGTGCCGCTTCGCAACAGTGAGAGTGCAATGTTTACCCGATGGTTTTTGATGTATTGATACGGTGTAGCATTGGTGTATCGTTTGAATTTGCGGATGAAGACGTTAGTCTCCAGATGATATCGCGCTGCCAAATCTTTAACGGTGATCTTCTCCGCATAGTGCTTGTGGATATACTTCACGGCGTCTTCAACGTCACGGTCGGCGATGGCGGCAAGTCCAAATTCATCGCGCACAAGCGTTAGCAGCCCCTCCAGATAGTGGGCAGTCAGTGTGCGGTGATGCTCGTCACTGTGGAAAAATGGATATCGTTCCGCAAGCAACTTCAGCACAGAAAACGCGGCAGACAGCAACGGATGTTCTTCAATCGGAATTGCCAACACCTCGTTGTGATATACGGCAGGAGATACGATAAAATCAAAATAGGTGTGATCGACGCGGGTGGATTCATCGGTGTGCAGTCGGAACTCCAAATTCTGCGGGAATACGTACAGAATATGCGGCCGCAACGTCAACTTCTGTCCTTCTACATGATACAAAACGGTACCGCTGTGAAGATAGTAAAGACGGCACACACCGCCGCGCGGGGCGATGTACCAGTCACACCCCATGGTCTGTCTGCCGTAGGTCAAAAACGATATCTGTCGCATACACTCCTCCAAAGCAATATTTCTGACAACGAGTATACCAAAAACACTGCGATAAGTCAACAAAAGAAATATGATAAGGTCGATTTTGAACAATAAACGGATGAGTTTTAGCATTGTGTTTTTATAAAGAATACGATACTATGAAGGTACGATCAGCAAAGGAGACAGTAAACTATGGATAACAAACAGTGGTTTAAAGAAGCGGGGTTCGGTATGATGATCCATTTCGGTCTGTATTCGTTGCTTGGCGGCGAATGGAAGGGCGAATGTATGGAGCCGATCGCCGAATGGGCGCAGTCGTATTTCCGCATTCCCAATAAAGAATATCACGAATTGGCAAAAGTGTTTAATCCCATCTACTTCAATGCGGAAGAATGGGTGAAGATCGCGAAAGAAGCAGGGATGAAATACTTCGTTATGACTTCGAAGCATCACGAAGGTTTTGCACTGTTTAAATCGCAAGCCGATCCCTTTAACGTGGTGGATGCCACGCCGTTCGGGCGGGATATCATTGCGGAATTGGCGGAAGCGTGCCATAAACACGATATGAAGTTCGGTCTGTACTATTCGCAGGCGATCGACTGGGCGCATCCCGATGCTATTTGCTATGACGGTAACAAAAACCTCGATATCATGTCGTGGGGTAACGACTGGGATTTCCCCGATGCGTCGGTGAAGGATTACCGCCGTTGCTTTGAAGAAAAGATTCGCCCGCAGGTGAAAGAAATCCTCACAAATTACGGTGATCTGTGCCTGATCTGGTTCGATTGTCCGGCGGGCCTTCCTGAAGAATATAGTCGCGAGCTCTACGATATGGTAAAAGCGTATCAACCGCACTGTCTTATTAACTCACGCATCGGCGTTGGCCAATGTGATTACGGTTCAGCAGGGGATAATGAGATTCCTGATGACGACAAGGGCGGCATGCTGTTTGAGACGCCGGCAACGTTGAATGATACTTGGGGTTTCAAGCCGGTTGATCAAAACTGGAAATCGGCCGACGAGGTGCTTCGTCTTAAGGAACATTTGAACAGCCGCGGTATCAATTATCTGTTGAACGTTGGTCCGGATGCTCTTGGCCGTTTTCCTGCCAAAGCGGTGGAAATTCTGCGTGAAGTGGGACGCCGCAGTAAGTAACCTCTCAAAAAACAAGCAGTACAGGTCCATTGGAACCTGCACTGCTTGTTTTTTACTTTATTCGCCGAAGCGTTCGGGGGAACGCATCATATTGGGTGCATCGATCAAACCTGCCGATCCGCAGAAACCGCAGTTGGCCACCGAGGCGTCGGCCACCTTGACGGTGGGGCTGTATTGTAAGAAGCCGGCAAGATGCAGCGCTGCATCTTTGCCCACGCGAGAAAGCTGGACTTCGTCGACGTAGGTATTACCCATGGTTACACCGCATCCCGAGTTGATGTTAGTCACGTTCATAGTGCCGCCATCCACCCAGAAGATCACGTGCGGCTGCGTCCATGGTTCGATATTCGCCACGTCCAACACACCCTTGAAGGTGTCGCGTGTGCGAATGGCTGCAATCTCGGTAACAGGGGTGAAGGTGTAGTTTTTGTATGCAAACGGTGTCATCTGCGTGTTCAGCATCACGATATGCTTACCGCCGTGTACGTCCACCGGTTGGGTTACGTAGTCTGCGGCAAAGCCAACGGTTACAGCTGTGGTGCGGTCGCCGACGATTTTCAGCGCCTTTGCACTGCCATAGGTGAAGCAGCCGAACACCATTTCATCTTGTACGTTATCCAACACAAAGGTATAGCATTCGTGCTGCAGATGCTCGAAGAAATGCATTGCCACCATGCCGCGGAAATTCAGTTCCTGCGGCCAGCCGTAACCGCGCATCAGGGGTTGCAGATTAAACTGAGCGTCGCGGATAACGCCGTCTTTACTGTTCATGACCACTGCGCCGCGGTTCATGTAAAGGCCGGCAAGGCCGTCGATATAATGGCGGTCGCAGCCGTCGAACAGCACGCCGTTATAGGTGTTGTAAGACGATACGTTGATCACGTACACGTCGGGCGCATCCTTGGCATAGACGTTGTAATCAAAGGGGAGAAGCTTGCCGGTTTCGTCTGCGTTTTTAGCGGTCTGTTTGGGGTTGCAGAAGGTGAGGCCGCGCAGACCGGAACGGGCAGAAAGCTCAAAGGCATGACCTTGGAAATCCACGTCGATAACGGTGCCGATGTTATACGGCAGCTGAGCGAAATTCGCCGCGCCGCACACCTCGGTATCTGCAGGAACATATACCGTGTGGTGTAAGAGATAATGCCCTGTCGGCAGGAAGAGCGTGCCACCCGTTTCGCCGACTTTGTTAAGACATGCATTCAATGCGGCGGAGGCATCGGTTTGGCCTGTGATATCCAGTGTAACACCAAGTTCGGCCGCCAACGTATCGGCGGTGAATGCCTTTGGGCAAGACGGTGCTTTGGTTTGCATTTTGGTTTGTGCTGCCTGTTTTTCGTTCAAACGGTAAGAGACCGTGTTCGGCACGGTTTCGGCGGTAAATTCCCAGATCACGTCATCACCGCCGACGGATACGTTCGCTTCACTCAGGCCGCTGTTGCCGGCCAAATTGGCGGCAGCTTTGCCTTCTAACACGATCTTCACAGCGTCTGCGTTTTCAAAGCGGCTGTTCATCACGATCATCATACCGACGTTGCTGTAAATACGCCCGCTTTTTACGGTGGAATCCACAAGTGTCAGTTTTGAGGCGTTGTGCACCGAAATCGCTTCGACCTTCGCATCGATCTCCACATCCTGGAAGGTAACCGCCGTATAGGCGCTGTCGGCCGGGATATACAGACCGTACTCGCAGTTTTCAATGCGCGAGAAGGTGATCTCCTGCCCGTTGCCGTGGGTGAACGGTGCATAGATCGCGTAATGACAGTTTTTGATGGTGATATTGTAATTTTGTCCGTAGCAGCCGCCGGCGTCCATTACAAAGCCGTTGTGGTAACCGTCGATGCAGGTGTCGGTGCAGTAGGACCAGTCGGTGCGGTTGAGATGAATACCGGTGGCGTTTTGATAAAGGTACCCACGCAGTGCCGTTTCATCCCCGTTGAATTTGCCGGAATTTATCCAGTAATCGGGGGCGAAACAGGTCTCTTCGATACGCATGATATCGGTGACCATCGGCACGCGGATACCGATGGAAAGCGGTGTGCCGTAAACGTTGTGGATGTTCGGAGAATCGCAATCGCGCGGTGCCACGCCGATCCACGGGTTAATAAGCGTGATCTCCTTGACGATCGACCACCACGAAGGACGCAGTGCCGGAGGGTAGGGGATGGGGGTTTCGACCGATTGGTTGGGGTACCAAATGGCGATTCCTCGCACCTCGGTGCTCTGGTTCAAAACAACAAACGGTGTGTTGAACGCCTCCGACTGTGCTTCGCCGTAATAGGCGAGGACTGTGCCCTCCACGGGCGATTTGCCGTCGGGAATCTGCCAGTCGCCGAGTATAGTTGTGCCGATCGGCAGTTCGATGGGGGAGTAGCACGGATATTCACCGGCAGGAATATACAGCGCACCGCCGCCGATCTCCCCCAGTTTGTCCAGCAAAGCTTGAATAATGGGGGCGTAATCCTTGGTGTCGGTCGCTGCAAAATCGGTCAACGTATATCCGCAAAACAGATGCTCGGCGCGCTTGAAACGCGCCTCTTTTGGCTCGATTGCCTTCCAAACGGGCTGAGGAATGGTAAACATAACGATACATCTCCCTTATATTTCATACTTCGGGTGTTTTATAGTATAAACTTCAAAAGGTTAGGTGTAAATGTCCTAACAGACGGTGTTACTTATCCAATTTATATCCGGCAGTTACTTGCCTTCATAAGTTACCACTGCATCCACATCATAACCCTTCAAGGTGTTGCGGCCGTTCAAACCTGCCAACTCCATTAAAAACAGAATTTTTACCACTTCGCCGCCGAGTTCTTCGATCAGTTCGGCACACGCTTTGATCGTGCCGCCTGTGGCGATCAAATCGTCGATCAGCACCACGCGCTGTCCTTTTTGAATAGCGTCGGTGTGAATCTCAATTTCAGCGGTGCCGTATTCCAATGCATATTCTTTGGAAACGGTGGCTCGCGGAAGCTTACCTTTTTTGCGAATCGGCACAAACGGTTTGCCAAAGTTGAAGGCCAGCGGTGCACCGAAGATGAAGCCGCGCGACTCGGCACCGGCAATCACGTCGAACTCCACGCCATTTAACCGTTTTTGCAATTCTTCTATTGCCAAATGAAATCCGTCGGCATCCTGCAGAACCGAGGTGATGTCTCGGAACATGATACCTTCTTCGGGAAAATCGGGAATGGTGATGACATAGTCTTTAACGGTTTTCATATCCATCAACTCCTCAAGAGGAAATTTTACTCTTCTACTTTACCAAGAAATCACAGAAAAGTAAAGTGTTTTACACACAAACCTTGACCGAAAATTGCTTTCATGCTATACTTTGCGCATAGTAAAGCGAGGAGAATGAATCATGCAATCGGAAATTGTGCGACAGATACAAAATATTGACCTGTTCTTGTTTGATATGGACGGTACGCTGTATCTCGGTAATCAGCTGTATACCTTCACGAAAGAACTGCTGCAAACCATTCGTGAGAAAGGTAAGCGATATTTGTTTATGACCAACAATTCCGCACGCAGTGCAGTGGATTACGTGGCCAAACTGGAACGCTTGGGGATTGCGGCAGAGGTTGCGGATTTTATCACTTCGTCGCAGGCGACTATATGGTATCTTGAACGTCACCACGCCAAGGCGGTTTTGTACGTTTGCGGCACTGAATCGCTGAAGGAGGAATTGCGCCGTGCCGGTTTTGAAGTCACGGAGGATACCGAAGCCGCCACCTGCATTGTGATTGGCAACGATACGGAGTTGACTTTCAAAAAACTGGATGACATTTCGCGTATGCTGTGTACACGTGAAATGCCGTATATTGCCACCAATCCCGATTGGGTATGCCCGACGGAATATGGCAGTGTGCCGGACTGCGGCAGTTTTTGTGAAATGCTGTTCCGTGCAACCGGTAAACGGCCGCAGTTTATCGGCAAACCCGAAGCGTTGATGCCGGAACTTGCCATGGAACGGTTGGGAGTTGCCAAAGAACACACAGCCGTTGTGGGCGACCGTATCTACACGGACATTAAAAGCGGCATCAACGCCGGTACGTTCAGCATTCTTGTTATGAGTGGCGAGACAACCGAGGCGATTTTGCAGGCTTCGGAAGAAAAACCGGATCTTGTGTTAAAAGATGCCGGCGAAATTTTGAAAGCGTTGACGGAGTGATGAAATGAAAGCAAAAAAGAAAGGGCGCGGTATCGGGCTGATTAAGCGCTTTTTGCCGTATTATAAAAAATACCGTTGGGTGTTGCTGTTGGACTTGTTATGTGCGGCACTGACCACCGTGTGCGAGTTGGTACTGCCTATGATCGTGCGCCGTATCACCGGGCTTGCCACCGATAATTTAGCAGGTCTCACGGTGGGATTGATCGTGCGCTGTACGGTGCTGTATGTGTTGTTGCGCATTGTGGATACGGCAGCCAACTACTATATGGCCACGGTAGGGCATATCATGGGCACCAAGATCGAAACCGATATGCGGCACGATTTCTTTGCTCATTTGCAAAAACTGTCCTTCTCGTATTACGATAATACCAAGGTCGGCACCTTAATGTCGCGTATTACCAACGATTTGTTTGACGTGACCGAATTTGCACACCACTGCCCGGAAGAATTCTTTATTGCAGGTATCAAAATCATCTGCTCGTTTACGATTCTCTGCACCATGAGCATTCCACTGACGCTGATCGTGTTTTCGGTGATTCCCGTGATGATCTTTGCATTGTCCTTCTTTAGCAAACGCATGAAGAACCAGTTCCGCGAATCGCGAAAGGAGATCGGAGAACTGAATTCTCAGGTGGAGGACAGTTTGCTCGGTGTGCGTGTGGTCAAGTCTTTTGCGCAGGAGGATTGCGAACAGCACAAGTTTGATAAGGGGAATCACAACTTCTTGCGTATCAAGTCACGTATGTATCACACCATGGGCGCTTTTCATTCCTGCACACGGCTGTTCGACGGCGTGATGTATATTTTGGTGGTGGCGGCCGGGGCTATCTTTTTGATGCACCGTTCCATCACGGCAGCAGATTACGTGGCGTATTTGATGTTTGTTACCACCCTTATCACTTCGGTGCGCCGTATTGTGGAGTTTACCGAGCAGTTCCAGCGCGGTATGACGGGCATTGAACGTTTTGGCGAAATTTTGGATATCCAACCCGAAATTACCGATGCGGCCGATGCGGCGGTTTTGAGCAACGTGCACGGTGACATTGAATTCCGTAACGTGACGTTCCACTATACCGAAGACACCCCTAACGTGATCGAAGGGCTGAATCTCACGGTCAAGGCCGGAGAGAGTATTGCATTGGTCGGACCGTCCGGTGGCGGCAAGACCACGCTTTGTTCGCTGATACCGCGGTTTTACGATGTCAGTGCCGGTCAGATCTTGCTGGATGGGCAGGATATCACCCGTGTAACGACACGCTCACTGCGCGAAAATATCGGTACGGTTGCACAGGATGTCTACCTGTTTTCCGGTAGCGTGAAAGAGAATATTGCCTATGGCAAAAACGATGCGACCGACGAAGCAATTGTAGAAGCGGCCAAACTGGCAGGCGCCCATGAGTTCATTGAACAGTTGCCGAATGGATACGATACATATGTCGGCGAGCGTGGCGTGAAGCTTTCGGGAGGTCAAAAACAACGCATTTCCATTGCGCGTGTCTTCTTGAAGAATCCGCCGGTGCTAATTCTGGACGAGGCGACCAGTGCGTTGGATAACGAAAGTGAACGCCTGGTGCAACAATCGTTGGAACGCTTGGCCAAAGGTCGCACGACCTTCACCATTGCGCACCGATTAACCACCATTCGTAATGCCGACCGCATTTTGGTGCTGACCGAAAACGGCATTGAAGAGTCGGGTACCCATCGTGAATTGCTCGAAAAAGGCGGTTTATACAGCGAGCTGTATAAACTGTATTCTACCGATTAAACAACAAGTCTTCCGTGAGGCGCACTCCGTAAAGAGGTGCGCCTCCGTTATATTATGCTTCGTATAGTGATATTGTGAGGCCTGTCTCACAATATCACTA
>JAZODN010000028.1:0-4234 GCA_045597045.1 Acutalibacteraceae bacterium | reverse complement strand
CAGATGATGTAAAGATTTCGATAAATACTATTTCCAAAGAAGGCGGCATAGAGCTTTATGAGTTAAAAGCTGTATATCCGGAGGAACGGATACCCGAACAGTTTAAAGTGCGCTTTTCTATTCCCGATGTTGACATTTATTCGGTATGGAGTCCCTCGGTCAGATACGACAGGCATCTCGGCCCTAACTGGTCAAAGCGCACGACATCCTCGCGCCTTGCCTCCTGGATGCCGATTCATTCGCTCGTATCGATGGGCGGCAAGAGCAGAATGACTGTTGCGCTCTCGGATGCGAAGACACCCACTTCTATACGCACGGGTGTATGCGAGGAGGATGCTAACATTCAATGGGAGATCAACTTCTTTACCATCAAAGTTGCGCCGCTTAAAGAATACAGCGCGCAAATCCGCATAGATACCAGAGACATCGCGTATTACGATGCGATTTACGATGTTGTTGAGTGGTGGGAGAACGATTGTGGCTATACCCCCGCATACGTTCCCGAACACGCAAAATTACCGATGAACTCGCTCTGGTACAGCTATCATCAGCAACTTGACGTTGAGGATATTATTCGGGAGTGCACACTTTCGAAGGCTATCGGTATGGACACGGTCATTATCGATGACGGCTGGCAGACGGATGACAATGATCGTGGATATCAATTCTGCGGTGACTGGGAGGTAACTCCGACAAAGATCCCCGACATGAAGCGTTTTGTGGACAGAATTCATGACACGGGAATGAAGGCGGTTCTTTGGTATTCCGTCCCGTTTGTGGGCAAATCGACAAAGGCCTATGCGCGCTTTTCGAGTATGGTGCTTGACGAAACGGGCAACAAAAAGACTTTTTGGGCATTTGACCCGAGATACAAAGAGGTTCGCGAGTATCTGATAGGTCTTTATTCGAATGCCGTAAAGGAATGGGGACTGGATGGCCTGAAACTCGACTTTATCGATTCGTTTGAGCTCAAGGGCAAGTCTCTCGAATACGACCCTCGCCGCGATTATCAGTCGCTTGAAGATGCCGTTGACAGACTGATGACCGATGTGACCGATGCACTTCGCGCAATTGATCCTGAGGTGCTTATTGAGTTCAGACAGACCTACGTTGGGCCTGCGATACGCAAATACGGCAATATGCTCCGCGTGAGTGATTGCCCGAATGATGCTATCTGTAACAGACAGGATATTGTGGATCTCCGCTTCACCTCAGGAAAGACTGCCGTCCATTCGGATATGCTTATGTGGCATCACGACGATACGGTGGAAGCAGCCGCTCTCCAATTTGTCAACGTGCTTTACAGCGTTCCTCAAGTATCCGTGAAGTTGGCAAATCTTTCTGAAAATCACAGAAAAATGCTGACGTTTTATCTTTCCTTTTGGCGCGAAAATCGAGATGTACTGACAAACGGAAAGATTCTGGCAGCCAATCCTGAAAGTGCATACAGCATTGTTTGCGCTGAAAAAGAGGGTAACGCCATATTCACAGCATACACCGACACGGTGATCGATGGCACCTCTTATTTGAAAATAACCGCCGTTAACGCTTCAAGGCATCGCTCGCTTATTATTAAGGGGGCTGATGGGAAAACGTACAAAACCTTAGATTGTATGGGAAACATACTGGAAGAAGGTTCAATAACCGGCGCACTCTGCGAGATAATGGTGCCGCTTGGCGGGATGGTACAAGTTAACTAAAAAACAGTTCTTACATCCGTATAGCTTACGAGCGACCGAGAAACGATGGATTCTCGGTCGCTTTTTATTTCTTGCAAGATGCACAGGCACGTGGTAAAATAGGAAAGAAGGTAGGGTGAGAACATGGTTTTTGACAAAGTGAAGAACAAACTGGGTTTTGGATGTATGCGCCTGAAATTGGACGACGGCAAGGTGGACTACGCCGAGTTTAATCGTATGATCGATGCGTTTCTTGCCGCGGGATTCAATTATTTCGATACCGCTCACCCGTATATCAGCGGGCAGAGCGAAACGGCCTTGCGCGATTGTTTGGTGGCGCGATATCCCCGTGAAGACTTTGTGCTGGCCAACAAATTGTCGTCGTGGTGCTTTGAAAAAGAAGAAGACATTCTGCCCTTGTTTGAAAGCCAGTTGACCGCGTGCGGGGTGGAATATTTCGATTTCTATTTGTTCCACTGTATCACACGGGACTATTATGAAAAATTCAAAAATTGCCATGCCTTTGAGATCGTGCAACGCTTGAAAGAACAAGGCAAAATCCGCCACATTGCCATGTCTTTCCACGATACGGCGGAAGTGCTGGATCGGGTCCTTACCGAGCAACCGTACATCGAAGCGGTGCAACTGCAATTCAATTATTTGGACTACGATGACCCCGACGTGCAAAGCAAAGCCTGCTACGACGTGGCGGTGAAACACGGCAAACCGGTGATCGTGATGGAACCCGTCAAAGGCGGTGCACTTGTCAACCTGCCCGAGAAAGCGGCCCGTGTGTGGGACGAACGGCACGGCGGCAGCTACGCTTCGTATGCGCTGCGCTTTGCCGCCGGGTTTCCGGCGGTGTTTATGGTGCTGTCGGGAATGGGGGATATGGCGATGATGCAGGATAACGTCAATACCTTTGCCGATTTTGTGCCCCTTTCCGATGAAGAAATGAAGGCGGCCGCCCGTGTGCGCGAGATCATTCACGAAGTACGGCAACTTCCGTGTACCAAGTGCAATTATTGTGGGGACGTGTGCCCGAAACAGATTCCGATTCCCGAACTTTTTGCGGTGTATAACCGGTATCTGGCGGCCGAAATCGCGCGCAAAACGGCAAAAGACGAGTTGCCGAGCGACAAACCGCTTGCCGCCGACTGCATCAAGTGCGGCAAATGCGAACAGGTTTGTCCGCAGAACATGGCGATTCGGGAGCACTTGGAAAAAATTGCCGAATGGTAAAAAAGGGGGACGGTCGTATGCGGCTGTTGTTTAAGCAACGGTTGTTTTCGTGGTTTCACACGTACGACATTTATAACGAGCGCGGCGAAACGGTGTATACCGTAAAAGGCGAGTTGGCATGGGGGCACTTGTTGCGCATTTACGATGCCGGCGGCCGCGCCATCGGTTGTGTCAAGCAAAAGATATGGACGTGGTTGCCGAAATACGAGTTGTATATCGGTGACCAGTATATTGGGTGTATTTGCAAGGAGTTCACGCTTTTCAAACCGCGCTTTACCATCGACTGCAACGGCTGGCAGGTGGAGGGCGACTGGTGCGAATGGGAGTACACCATTCTAAACACGCGCGGTGTTCAGGTGGCCGAAGTGTCGAAACAGATTTGGAACTTGACCGATACCTACGTAATTGACGTTGCCGACAACCGCGATGCTTTGTGTGCGTTGATGCTGGTGTTGGCCATTGATGCGGATAAATGCTCGCGCGACCATTAACAAACGGCGGTCGAAACCTTTGACGGGTTTCGGCCGTTTTTGCAAGAAAAAAGGTGGAAAAGCGCGAAAGTTGTGGTATAATGAAGAGCATAACGGCAAAGGAGAAGAACTATGGAACGTTTTTTAAACTGAAAGAGCGCGGCACAACCGTGAAAACGGAATTCCTGGCCGGTATGACCACCTTTTTTGCAATGGTGTATATTTTGATGGTAAATGCCAATATGTTTGCCGATCCGTTTGGCGACGGCTCCAACCCCCTCGGGGTTTCGTACGGTGCGATTTACATTGCCACCACGGCGTTGGCCTTTTGTATGGTGGATATGTTTGACACGCTTGGTACCCTGTATGCCGCGTGCGAACGCGCCAACCTGTTGGACGAAAAAGGCGAACCGCTGAATATGAGCCGCGGTATGTTGTCCGATGCCATTGCCACCACCATCGGTTCCCTGTGCGGCACTTCGACCGTGACCACCTTCAGCGAAGTGAATGCCGGTGTGGCGGCGGGTGGTCGCACGGGTCTCACCTCGGTGTTCTGTGGCCTGTTCTTCTTTATTGCCATGTTTTTAAGCCCCGTGGCGCAACTTATTCCCGGTTGCACCACCGCCGCGGCGCTCATCTACGTCGGTTTTTTGATGATGGGCTCGGTGAAAAATATCGAGTGGGATAACCTCAAAGTGGCCATTCCGGCCTTTTTGACCGTGGCGGTCATGCCGTTCACCTACAACATTTCCTATGGTATTGCCTTCGGTATGTTGTCCTACATCATCATCAGTGTTTTCTGCGGCGATATCAAGAAAATAAAAGCCAGCACGTGGGTAATAG
>JAZODN010000027.1:0-8571 GCA_045597045.1 Acutalibacteraceae bacterium | reverse complement strand
CTCACCTTTGATGCCGGCTTTGAAAACGGGCACACCCCTGCGATTTTAGACACACTGAAAAAGCACAACGCACCGGCCGCCTTCTTTTTGGTGGGCCATTACTTGGAAACTGCGCCCGATCTGGTCCGCCGCATGGTGGCCGAAGGACACACGGTAGGCAACCACACCTATCACCACCCCGACATGTCGGCCATTGCCACCAAAGAGGCGTTCACTGCCGAACTTTCCGCCACCGAAACGGCCTTTAAAGCAGTCACCGGCCAAGACATGCCTAAATTCTATCGCCCACCGCAAGGAAAATACAGCACGCAAAACCTGCAATACGCAAAAGAACACGGCTATACCACCGTGTTCTGGAGTCTTGCCTATGTCGATTGGCAAACCGACCGTCAGCCCACAGCCGACGAAGCGTTCAAAAAACTGCTGCCGCGCACCCACAACGGGGCGGTGGTGCTGCTGCACAGCACCTCGGCCACCAATGCCGCCATACTGGACGAACTGCTCACCCGTTGGGAAACCATGGGATATCGTTTCGGTGAACTGGCAGAGCTTACCCAATCACATTCCTAAGCGACACCACAAACCGTTCATCCAATCCGCGCAGCACCGCTTGCCCGTCGTAACCGTCGTTCATATCCATGCGCAAAATGGCGTCTGCCACCGCACGGGGGGTCTGCTCTTCATAAAAGTAGACGTACGCACCCGGCTCGGACGTATCGATCGCAGGGGTACGCACACTAAGCACGCGCAACCCATTCGCCATATACGCCAAAATCTTTGAAGGGAAGGAAGTCGCGTTATAGGCCCCCTCGGGGTTTTGCGTGCTAAGTCCCACCGCGCATTTTTGAATAAAGCGCAGGTAATCCTCACCGCGCAAACAGCCGTCATATGTGACGGTGCAGCCACCGTCGGCACTGACTCTTGCCACCGTTTCCTTGATCGCCGCCACCTCGTCTGCCGTGCCGAAGCCCAACAAATGCACATGGTAGTTCGACGGCAAAAAAGCAGCGGCTTCGGCCGCAACTGCTGCACCGCCCTTGTGCGCATCAAACGTACCGGCATACACACAGTGGATCTTTCCGTCGTTGAACGACGTCTCTGCCAAATCGGGCGTTTCATACGTGCCAAGGCAAACGGCATACGGCTTGTTCGCCGTGTTCAACTGCCGGGCCATTAACTCACACATAAACACGTAGGCATCGGCCGTTTGAATAAACGCCAATTCCTTCTCGCGCATGGCTGCATCCCCTGCTACATCGGAATACACCTCGCACACCTGCAGCACCAGCCGCACACGGCGGTAACGGCGCAGGCGCTGCACCGCATCCATCAGCAGCAGCGAGTGATACACCACCAACGTATCGCCATCCTTCACCTGGCGTTTCAGCTCCTTATCAACGGCGCGGCGATGATGCATCACGCGCATCCAACGCAACAGGGGGTTGCGGCTCTTTTTCATCGCTGCCGGAAAGATCACCTCATACCCGTTTTCGGTTCGACACTCGCGCGGCGCTGCGACACCGTTTTTGGGAAATGACGGCGAAATCGTCACCACCTTGTCTCCAAGGCGCGTGAGCACCGATAACACGTAACGCATCACCGTGCCCGATGCCGGCGAACCTTCTCTTTGACCGTCCATATCATTATGACCGAGATATACAACCTTACCCATGGTGTAACCCCTTTCTGCTACTCATATAGGAACAGTATATCGTGTTACACCTCGCTTGTCAATACGACAAACCGTTTAGGGCGTCCCTTTCACTGCCTGCTGCAAAATCTGTCGCGCATCGGTGGAGTCCACCCGTCCGTCGCCATTCACATCGGCGGCGGTTTTTTGTTTTTCGGTGAGTGTCACCTTCCCCACCGCCGCCTGCAGCGCAAGACGTGCATCGGTGGAGTCCACACGGCCGTTACCGTCGACGTCTTTTGGCACGGGCTGCGCCACGGGATGTCCTTTTTTCGCCATATAGGCATACCAATCGTCACCGATCGAACGGTTGCCGTTTTGCTCGTCGAACCAATAGCGTGCCGAACGGGTATCTATATGTACGGCACAACCGGCAATCCAGCCGATACCATGCGTCCATCCCAGTTCCTGCAGCGCGCAGCAGATCTCGCTGCCATGAACGCGTTGGTTGCCGCGCCAGCAGTTCACGTCGGCCGCGCGCCCTTCGGTATGATAGCCGCGTCCGTTGCCACCCACCGCGCGGTCGTACGCCGCCGTGCGGTAACCGCTGGTGATAATCACCTTGCTGCAGCCGAGATACGCATACAGCCTTTCCAACACCTCCACCAACGCGGTGTCGATCTTCACCGTGTCGCTGTCCGGCGAAGCGAACTCACGCACGCAAAAGTGCGCGGAAAGCTTGGCAGCACCGTCGCGCTTTTTTGAATAGATCTTCACTGCCACGGCACACCTCACAGACTGTCACGGCTGTTGGGGTTGTTCACAATGCCAAACCCCACCAGCACGGGACACAACACGTTCAAAAAACCGTCGACCGTGTCGGCAATATCCACACCGCCGAACTCTTTTGCACAAAACACCACCAGTGCCGCCATCGACACCCACAGCGCCCACGAACGTAATTTTTCTTTCATACCGAAATCCCTCCTTTGTGACACTGTTCCAGATCGCGAATGCGGTGATTGATCACCTTGAGCTCTTCCTCCTCCACTGCGTTCGCCTGCTCCAACTTATACACCCGATCGATCACGTGATTGTGTTTTTCCACCTGCTTTTCCAACCGTTCCAGGCGATAGGTGGTGAGACGGTTCGCCGCAAGAATACCGCCAACCGTGCCGATCAACGTGCCGGCAAACGAGAGCAACGCTACCAAAGCCGTTTCGCTCATACCGTCACCTCTCTTTGCGCCACCAACTTTTCCAGTGCCGTCAAACGCTCCTCCATCGTCATTTCGTCAGGAACTTCCTCCTGCACCTGCTCCAAAGCGAAAACCTCTGCCGTCGTGGCATCGCGATATACACCATTTTCACAAATCCGCATCGTTACACCCTTCTTCCATAAATTTCGTATTCCAGACCAACAGGCAATAAAGCACCTGCCGCAGATGGATACAGTTTGATCTCGTTGATCGCGTTTCCCTCTTCCTCGCCAAAACGATCCCTTGTCGAAATTTGCGTAACCGTTGTTGCGGCCGTAGCCGAGTAACCGTATACATCCCACTTTTTACCGGAATACACGCCCACGCAACGGCAAAAACGATCGTCATTCACTTGGAGTGCGTTAGCGATACTGTGCACCACCTTGCCGTCAAACTCCACTTGTAACGTAGAGGTTGTTGCTGCAGCCGGCACATGCAGATATATCGTAACCATATCTCGCAAAGCCAGCGGATTGCCGTCATTATCCGCCGTAACCGCAACAAAACCGACGTCTTCAGTAGTTACACCGCTTGCAATCCGTGCAAATTCCTCCGGCACGGCATCCGCGCCCGACGCACCGCGCGACGGCTTACCCGTGTCCACGCCGCCGATCCACCAGTTGCCGTTGGCACCGATCGTGGGTGTAACACCGTCGCGTCCTCGCGCCGCATACCCCAAATCTATCAGGCTGCCCGTACCGGTGCGCATCCACCAGTTGCCGTTGGCACCGATATACGGTCTCGCGCCGCCTTCCCCACGCTCACCGCGCGACGGCCGGCCCGTATCCACACCGTCGATCCACCAGTTGCCGTTGGCACCGATTTCGGGGATGGCGCCATCGCGACCGGGCGCGCCGTCAAATGCACCGGACAACGCCATGCCATTCACGTTATCCACCGCTTCCTGCACCGCCTGTGCCAACGCGGTAAACCCGGTATACGCCTCCTTTTTCGCCGCTTGTGTGCATTCTTGTTTGGCAGCGAAAAACAGCGGCACATCCACGGCATACACGGTCTTCGTCTCTTCTCCCTCCACCGTGACCGACGCCACCAAACGTGCCACGGCACGACCGCCGCCGCCGGTCCATGCCGAGGGTAAGCAAAAGGATACGTGCCCCTCCTCTACCGCAAGCACCGCCGTGGTGCCGCCCGTGCCGTCACCGCCCACAAACTCACCGCGATACAAAAACGGCTCGTCAGCCCATGCCGTCACGTCGAACACCACGCGGCACGCATTGTGTTCCCCCTGCACGCCGGCGTATTGCGGTGTTTTTGGCGAAACACTGCCAACGGCATCCACCGTTACGTTCACTCTTCTTTCCATAGTTTCCTCCTTTACTTATCCAACCGAATAGGCTTATGCGTCACGGTCGTCTGCGGAATGCGGAAGGTGGGGGCATCGTCTGCCGCCGCGCCGTTCACCCGTTTCACATATTCGTTGTATTGCGCTTCGGTCAAGCCGACATACCGCAGCAGGTTTTGAAACGTCTTGCTGCTCATGTAATCGCCCTCGCCTCCGTCCTGCGAACGCTGACGGATCAAATATATCAAGTTGAGCGCACGGTCGAGCAACTGCTGCTTCACACGGGAATCGCTGGTTTCGGTGATCTGCATCACCGTCGAGCGCGCCTCACGAATGTGGCGGTCATACGCCCGTGCAAATCCGAGTTCATCGTATGTTCCGACCTCCTCGGTGTCGGCACTCTCGCCCTTCGCATCGGCATCCGCTTGCTGTGCAGCCTGCTTGTCCGCAAACGCCGCCGCCCCCGCTGTATCAAACGTCATCGGCACCACCGCACCACTCGCGCCAAGTTTCCACAGATCCTTGGCGTATTCTGCCGCCAACGCGCTGTTACCGCTGTTGTAGGCACGCAGCATCAACTCGTAAATGGCGTTGTTGTGCGCATCCACATATTCCTTTACCTCGCGTTCACTGTAAAGCGCGTCTTTACTGATCTTATGCGTCAGTTCCTGCTGCGAAAGACCAAATTCCTGCGCCCACTGCGCGTCCGTCACCGCATCGCGCGCCGTTTGATAGGCACGATCCTTCTCGTCCGTCTCCTGCTGCCACGCAAATTCCCTCTCTCGCTGTGCATCGGCCGCTGCATCACGGGCCGTTCGATGCTCAAATTCCTGCGTCCACTGTGCATCGGCCACTGCGTCGCGGGCCGCTTGATGCTCAAATTCCTGCGTCCACTGTGCGTCGGCCACTGCGTCGCGGGCCGCTTGATAGGCACGGTCTTTTGCATCGGTTTCGCGCTCCCAAGCAAACTGCGCCAACGTATCGTCACGTCCCAACAGATCCATCACCTCGCCGTGTCGTGCCGAAAGCAGCGCCTGCTCGATGTCGCGAATGCCGTCAGCCGTTGTGCGGTCGCTCTCTGCCAGCGCCGTAGCACGGCGGTTCTCGGTATCTGCCTTGTATTTTCGCAACTCCTCGGCAATAGCATCCACCGCCTGTCCGCGCGCCGTGCGCGTAGCGGCATCGGCATGGCTGCGTGCCACCGCCAGTGCCGTCTGATTGGTTGCGTTGTAACCGCTTTGCCCCAATCCGTAATCTGCCATCTGCTGCTTCAAATGTCGCTCACGCGCGAGCTGGCTTGCCGCATTCGCGTCAAACTGCG
This sequence comes from Acutalibacteraceae bacterium, assembly GCA_045597045.1. GTDB lineage: Bacteria > Bacillota > Clostridia > Oscillospirales > Acutalibacteraceae > SIG588. Next base: position 3,059 of record JAZODN010000027.1, on the reverse strand, counting down.
CGTTATACGCCGCCCATGTGCGTTGCGTATCGGCAGCCGCGGTTTGTTCCTGCGCGCGGATCGCCGCGTCATACACCGCATTCATAGCGGTTTTATAGCTTTGATTGGCCGCCTGCGCTTTTTGTGCATACGCCGCCGCCTGTTTCGCAGCGCGCGCATCGGCCTCCTTCATAAAGTCGTCATACGTTTTACCCGACGACGTTGCATACGTGTAATCTGCCATCTTTTCCCTCCTGTTATCGTATAACTCCCAACGAGCAAAATTCCATGTGCAGTCCTGCCAGCGCCAGCGGTTCCGTGCTCGTTACGGTAACCCCCATCGCCTGCACGCGCGTCTGGCGACACGGCACGGCATAGGGCGAAAAACTGCCCTCGGTATCGCACGCAGTCTGCAGCGTGTAGGGCAAAGTAAGCTCGCCGCCCCCATCATGCAGCGACACCGCGACCGCAGCGCCCGTGTTTTCCAACTGCAGCCACAAACCGTATACCGATTTTTGCCGCGAGGGAGATCCAAGCGAAAACGGCTTGGTCACAATACGGCTTTCGATCGGCAACCCATCGCCGTCACAGTGCCCTTCACCGAAACATGCCGTTTGCAGCACCGCGCCGTCTGCCATAACCACCGTCACTGCATCGTCCTGCCCCAACACGCACGCCGCCGCAAACGGCAGCCGCCAACGAAACCACGTCACGTGCCGAGAGGCCTTTTTGTCATCGGATTGCGCGGCAAAACCGGCAAAACCGCCGCCCATGTAATCAAACAGCAGCACCTCACGGCCGCAAAACAACAGGTAATTGCCGTGATACAGCACCGCACACGCCGTGTCCCCCAACACCTCGCGCAGGGTGGGTGCCACCGCATACGAAACGCATCGCACCGCTTTTTCCGACCACGCATTTAACGCCGAAAGCATATATACCGCACCGTCGCGGCTTGCCCACACAAGGCGGTTACCGCACAACCGTACCGTGCGCGGCAGATCACACCCCACCGCCGAATGCAACATCGTCAACGGAAAAAAGACCGACGTCGTCACATCCACCGTCTCACCGGCAGCCAGCGCCTCTTCGCTCACCGCTTGATACGCATATTCGCAAGCGTAGATCTCCCGTTCTTTAAAAATGACCAACTGACCGTTTTGTTTCCCAAACGCGGTCACCGCCTGGGTGCGGTCCCCCACCTGCATCACGTTGTTTTCGGGGAAATACAACGGGTTGTTCACGTCACTGTACCGCACGGTGTGCGGCTCGTTGGGGTTACCGCTTAAAAACAAGTGTGCACCACCATCAAGGCCGGCGCGCTGACCGCCGTACCATTCCGAAAAAGACATGCCGTAAATCACGTCCAATCCGTCAGAACCGGCACGCGTACCCTGCACCTCCAAATTGCCCGAAAACCCAACGTCCGGCAAAGCCACCGCCGCCTTGGTGGTCGCATTCATAAACGCACACGCACCGTTGCGGCACCACACCTGCAAATACACCTTACCCACCGAGGGTATCTCCTGCTCCTCGCTCACCGAGACCACGTCGGCCGCCGTATCCTCCACGTGCACCGAAAAGGTATACACCTTGCCATCCGTGTGGGTATAGCGTGCACGAAACACACCGCCGCCGGTTCCGAACGGCGGACAAAAACAGACCGCTTCACCGTCGGTCGTCCACTGTGCGCGATACGCATTGGTCAGCATGTTAAACCCTTCATACATCGTCACGTGTCCATGCGTGTGACGTTCGGTGCTGCCGCGCCCGTTCACAAACACCAGCGGCACGTAGTAATCGTCCAACACCGATTTCAGTTGCGTGTGTTCCCGATCCAGCAGGATTTCATAAGGGGTACGCCGCAACACCGCGCCGTCGCGCGTTTCTGTCAACAGCAACAGCACACTGTTCCGGCCGCTTTCGGCAAACAGCGTGTGCAGCTCCGTATCCCAAAGCTCTCGCAGCTCAGCCTTCAACACCAACGCCTCGCGGTAATACACCAGCAGCGTCTCCTCGGTAGCCAAAAACAGATATTCACCGTCGGCCGTTTCAAAGCGACTCACCACACCGCCGTCCTCCGCATCGGTGCGGTGACCAAAGCGCAAAGCCGGTCGCGTGCCGAGCACCCCTCGGCGCCAATAAACGTTTAAACAATCGGGCAACGTATGCTCGTCTAAACACAAGGGCGGATCCTGCGTGTTCAACCCACCCGAAAAGCCAACCACCGCGTGGCTCTGCCGCGCACTGCGCCCCATTCTTGCAAATTGCATCTTCTCACTCCTTTTCTTCTGTAAAGCCATCTCACTTTCCACCTTCTTTTCGAAACAACTTTACCAAATCATCCCCCCCAAATGGCCGTTCTGCCGCTGTTGTCGGCAGAACGGCCGCCGAAACGGGAGTTACCTCATTTCATTTACGCACCGGCAGCAGGACTTTCATGAGGCAAATGGTTTTTCCATGCTTGATATGTACCGTTCGCCACGTCACCGGAATATTGCGAACGGCTGTACACACCGCCTTGCGAATCGATCAGCACCTGCGTTTTGAATTCTGCCGTGCGATAGAACGTCCAAACCGTCTCGGTCTGGATCCTCTTTATAGTATCGGCTATGTTCATACGGCACACCAAGCAACATCAAATTTACAAAGGTAGAGCAGTTAATCGGCATGCGCCTCACGTCAATAGTATTCTCGCCTGTTTCTTCGTCCTCCATTTTCAAATCAACATACGCCACTGTATTCCCATAATACATAGCATTTCGCACGTAATCGCCCTCCAACGCTGCACTGCCGTATCCAATTTTACTGTGCGACTGTTTCAAATAACTTCTGAAACACTCATACATCAGCTGCATCGTATCCTTGTCTGCGCCACTACCAATAAAATTGTTGTTTACATTGTTCATGTTCATTTTTCATTTCTCCTCTTTCAACCCGGGCGGCGAACGGCACCACAAGCTTAACATGTTTTCTCCTCCCCTCTCCTTCAATATAGTTAGTTATTCATCGGCAACTTCCCACAACACAGTATATTAGGTCACCCCCTTTACATTTTTCTTCCACTGTGCTATACTGTG
>JAZODN010000026.1:0-36585 GCA_045597045.1 Acutalibacteraceae bacterium | reverse complement strand
ACTTGTCTTCCTAAGACCGCTTGGCCTCCGACTTTACACACCATGTTATGACGGGCGGCGATCTGCTTCATCAACTCCATGGTGAGCTGATTGTGATCAATCGCAATGTTGGTTGTAGTATAGATCGGCGCCAATTCGTGCTGTGCCGGTGCCGCTTCGTTATGCTCGGTCTTAGCGTAGATGCCGAGTTTCCACAATTCCTCATCCAACTCACGCATGAAAGCAGCCACACGCGGTTTAATGGCGCCGAAATAGTGATCGTCCATCTCCTGGCCCTTCGGCGGTTTCGCGCCAAAAAGAGTGCGCCCGGTATAACGCAAGTCCCGGCGGCGATCGAACATATCCTTATCGATCAGGAAATATTCCTGTTCGGGACCCACGGTGGTACGCACGATAGCAACGTTATCGTGACCGAACAGACGCAACACGCGCAGTGCCTGGCGATTGATCGCTTCCATCGAACGCAACAGCGGCGTCTTCTTGTCCAACGCTTCGCCGCCATAGGAGCAAAACGCGGTGGGAACACAAAGCGTGTTGTTCTTAATAAAAGCATAGGACGTAGCATCCCACGCCGTATATCCACGCGCTTCAAACGTCGCACGCAAACCACCCGAGGGGAACGAGGACGCATCCGGCTCGCCCTTGATCAATTCCTTGCCCGAAAACTCCATGATGGCACGGCCATCCTTACCGGGCGAAAGAAAACTGTCGTGCTTTTCGGCGGTAATGCCGGTCAGCGGTTGGAACCAATGAGTAAAATGTGTGGCACCGTGCTCAATCGCCCAGTCCTTCATCTCATTCGCTACGACACTTGCAACACTGATATCCAACGAACGGCCGTTTGCAATCGTCTTTTGCAAGGCAGCATAGGCATCGGCAGGCAAGCGCTCTTGCATTACACGGTCATTAAACACCATGCAACCGAAATTTTCAGGAAACATCATTCAGTTTTCCTCCTTTGGTTTTCACACAGCAGACCCATCGGTAGTCTTAACAATAATAGTAGTATAATAATTATGTTAAGTATAATTCACAGAGCGTTTTTTGTCAAGCAAACAAGCAACCTTTCTACAGGTTGCATAATTCATCTATCTTTGCTGCACTATTCGTTGTCGAATCGGCGAAACAGCAGTATTTTTTCAGAAAAGGGTTGACAACGCCCGTTGTTTTGGATATAATAATCGAAGTTGCAAATGACTCATTAGCTCAGTTGGCAGAGCACTTGACTTTTAATCAAGGTGTCCGGGGTTCGAATCCCCGATGGGTCACCAAGAAAGAACTCCAGGCGTAAAGCTTGGAGTTCTTTTGACTATATACCGCACATACAAACACGGGTGTTTCCAATCGGAAACACCCGTGTTTTGCAAGCTATTTACTTTCCTAACACAAAGAAAACACTTTGGAACGCGGGCACGGTTAACGCAAGTGCATCTGCCGGCGTAAGCTCTTCGGTTTCACCGGTTTGGGGATCCATCTTTAAAAGCGTTTTACAAGGCGGCAACGCCACTTCGCCCACAAAATCACCCGATCCCATATTGCAAAGAAACACAATCGTTTCCTCGCCGTTTACACGCACGTGAGACATCATGTTCTTGCACACAATCTCTGTGGGCGTTTCCTCCAGCATGGCACCGTACGTGCGAAATGCCGGATGATGGCGGTAGGGGGTCAACCGCACTGTTGACGGAAGAATATCCTTCACAGATGCAAAATTATCTCCCGACACAAAATGCAGTTTTCCTTCTGCGCGCAAAGCAAGCAGCTGCATATATTCCTCGGAACGCCCACCGCTTTCACGCGTAAATTCCGGCAAGCGGTCCACCACAATGACCGTGCCGCCGGCTTGGACAAAATCAACGATCTTCTTAAAACACGCTTTCTTCAAAACATAAGCACACGGCAACACCAGGCACTCGTAACGGCGTGTCAACACCTCTAACTTGCCGTCACACAACGCAGCCTTCGCCAGTTCGGTTTCGTCGATGTAGTCAAAATCGATCTGCCGTTTCAACAGCGCCCACGACGAAGCGACGAAACTTTGGTTCATCTGTTCCATGATCGCATCCTGACCGCTGTTGCGTGCGTGTTCGGTGGGACGGAAAGAGGCCCACGCCGCACTTTCGGGATACAGAATAGCCGCACGGCTGTATCGCTCACCTTCACGCAAAGCCACCCCTAAACGAGCTGTATAACGGTTCCATTGCTGCAATTCCTCATCGGAATAGTGATCGGTTACGTAATACGAATGGATGTTGTTAACACCTTGGGCAAAATGCCAGTTCACCGACGCTTGCGCCCACTCAATAGGGATGCGCACGCCGGCCATGCGTTCGTGCAGATCCGAAGCTTCGGTCATACACTCTTTCTTCCCGTACACATCAGCAAACGAAGCGGCAAGACGGCCAATGGGCAAATTCCCTTCATCCATCAACGCATTTGGCGAGCTGCAAAGAATATCAATGCCGGGATAGCCCATCTCTTTGGCACAACGGTAATACGAGCCATAGTTACACACATGCGCCGAAAGATATTCCTCTTCCAACATATGGCCGGAGAGTACGGTGCCGTGTTCAACACACCAGTCATTAATCACTTTAAAGAAGTTCGTAGCAAGGGTATCTGCAACATATTCCCAATAATCGCAGCGACGGCGAATCCACTCGGGACCGTTACCGGTACACACGGCAACCATAGCAAGACTGATACGATAACCGTATTTCTCCTCAAACCCCTTTTCAAAACCGACGCCCCACGGCAGCAGAGGATAACTGGCCTCGGGTATATTCCACGCAATCAGCGAAGGCTCATCCGTGAAGAACGCTTTCATATTCTTACCGAATTCATCACCCATTCGCTCAGCATACGGCTCATAGGTTGAACGGATGAATGCACGGGTGGCCTCTGCATTGAACAGATCGACGTAGCGCCGCGGTTCGCTCCAACTGTGCACAACATGAGTGGAATCATACAATCGGCGTTCAACAAACATCCAAATGTAATAACCGCCTTCCGGAATGGTGAAACGAAGCGTACCGCGACCGTTGTCGGTTGCCGTAACATCAATAGGCTCACTTGCGCCGTCGGCAGGAACAAGCAGCACGCTGATCAGTCGTCCGTCCGGAACGTCCAGACGATATTCAACCGGCCCATTCAGCAACATCCAGTATTTCAGGCACAAAACACCAAGCGCTTCGTAGGACGGGTCTTCCTCTAACACGGCACCGCCGGCCGTCCCGGAGGGATAGCCCTTCTCGTCATAGATCCACGTCCCCATTCCGCGGTCGATATACGTGCGGAACCCATCGATCGCTTTATCCCACGCTGCGGCATCGTTCGGGAAATCGGGAGTATAATCCAAATTGGCAACCACACCGCCGAAACCTTTCCGTTCGTGCATATCCACGGTCTTCGCAGCCTCTGAAATCCGTTGATGAATAATAGGGTAGATACCGTACTTGCGCGGTGGGTTTTTAAAATCCTTTTTCCAGCTCATAACACATTCTCCTTTACTGCAGATGATATTTCCATTTACCGCTTCGCCAACGGTACACCGTCGATACCGCACGAACGGTTTCATCCAATGCCAAACCGATCCAACAACCGATCAGCCCCCACTCCATCGGAACAGACAATACGTAAGCCAAGCCTACACTAAACACCCAGCAAGAAACCAACAGGATCTTCAGCGTAAACATTACGTCGCCGGCCGCGCGCAACGCATATTCGTAAATTTGACTGACAGCGCGTGCTTGTTCGGTAATAATGTCCACCAAAAAGACACCGAGTGACACCTCAATGATCCACATATTATCGGTAAACAACGACAGCAGCGGCACGCGCAACAACACGAGTGACAGCGAAACCAGAAAGTTCACCGCGATGGTGACCTTTACCACGGCACGGTTAAGTACGTTCGCATGATCGTATCGTCCTGCACCGCATAAGCGACCGACTAACAGGGAGTTGGCATTACCCACACTGACACTGAACAGATATGCATAACTCAGTATGTTGGTATAGTATACCTTAGCAGAAAGCGCCGTAGGCCCCAGCACCGCAACAAAAGCATTGGTGATCACTTGTGAAATCGTGAACGATCCACTCGAAAGACCGGTCGGCAATCCTATACGCAACACACTGCCAATCAAATGCGGCGCTTCGTATAAAGAGGGGCGTTTCATCGGAATCGCCCGGCGTATAAACGTAACAACGGCAATCACAAGCGAAAGCACCTGCCCAACCACTACCGCAAGGGCAATACCTCGCACTCCCATAAACCAGGGATGCGTGGCGTAGTATACCACGTATATACTGAGCAGCAGGTTGCAAACGTTACTTGCTAAGCCGGCAACAATCGTCGCACGCGGATAACCATAACAACGCAGCAGTGCAAACATCACCGAAGAAGCAGCCGAAACGACCAAGGCCGTCATACGGACACGGAAATACAAAAGCGCTTCCTGATATACCGTACCTTCCAGATTCATACACCGTACGATAGGGGCGGCAAAAGCCGCCAGCACAATGCCGCACAGAAAACCTGCCACCGTACACAGCGCCACACTGGAATAGGTTGTTTTAGCGGCACGTTCAAGTTTTTCGGCGCCAATATCGTTACTGACAACCACCGTAGCGCCGATAGCAATCACCGAAAAGAGCAGTGAAAACATATTGATCAGCGGCATGACGGCGCCGGTAGCTGCAACGGCCTCCTCGGAATAGCCGCTGAGTACCGCCGTATTGACTGTGCCGAGCAATACGTTAAACACATTTTCTAAAAACATCGGCAACGCCAGCGAAATCAAATTGACCGTGCCGAGTGACGTAGTTACCGAAAGGAGACTTTTATCAAAACACAGCGGTTTCGCTACTGTATCGGTAATGGGAAGGGGCGAATCCTGTTCTTTTTTTAAACGCTTTTGAAAAATACGCCGCATCTTTGTAACCCACCTCGGTCGCAATACGTTCAACGGGATAATCGGTCGTCAACAACAAGTTACGCGCCCGTTCCATACGAATCGTCTCCAGCATTTGAAAAATAGAGACGCCGAAAAAACGACGGAATTGCTGATTTAAGTAATCAAAATTATAGGACAGTTCTTTTTCCAACACGGTGCCCGTCAACTTCCGTGCATAGTTATCGTACAAGTATGTCAACACCGTATTTACCCGTTGTTCACCGATTGCAGGCTTATTTTGTTTGGATAACACCGACAGGCGACGCAACTGCAAAAACGCCTGCTGAACCGAACATGCACAATCGATCTCCCAGTTTTCAAACCGCGTGTAACTGCGTGCAATAGCATCGTTCACCGTTGCCAGCAGCCGTTTGGATCCTGCCATATCTTCAATTCGCAGCATCTTTGGCAAGGTAACGTAACCGGGCGACAACACTTCCGCCAGCGACGTTTCATTCGTTTCGATACGTTCTATCGTAGGGTGACGAAAATGGATATACCGAATCTGATATCGCGATTCACACGTGCCAAATGTAAAATATCGGGTTCAAACAAAAAGCAATCCCCTTTGCGAAGACGATACTCCACACCGCCCTCGTTAAAAAACATTTCACCTTCGGTCACAAGATAAAAAATATAATCCTCCGACACGCGCCGAATGTTTTGGTGCATACCTGTTTGTATGTCTTGCCCGATCAGCGTAATCGTCGGAAGAATGGTGGCATCGTATCGAAAGGCGACCATAACAGCACCTCATAAACTGCATAGTATTTATGAGTTAAAGATACTTCATTTCCCCTGGAAAGTCAATGTATAATAGCCGTTGTTGACAGTAAAATAGCGAGTTTATTAATTTTTGTATTTTTTGGAATGCCGAATTGACTTTACACGGTAATCGTGATAAAATGTTTAGGCGAGAGGACTGAACAGTCGCGTGCATTTTGCATGAGGAAAGTCCGAGCACCACAGGGCGGGATAACGGCTAACGGCCGCCGGGGGTGACCCTAGGGAAAGTGCAACAGAGATATACCGCCGTATTTTTACGGTAAGGGTGGAAAGGCGAGGTAAGAGCTCACCGGCACACGGGAGACCGTGTGGCCATGTAAACCCTATCCGGTGCAACGCCGACAGAAGCAATACATTGGCCCGATGTGCTTCGAAGGGCGGCTGGAGTCGTGTGGCAACATACGATCGAGATAGATGACTGTTCACGACAGAACTCGGCTTATAGGTCCTCTCGTAAGGGGCGACCCACACGGGTTGCCCCTTGTTATTATCATGACGAAAGGCAGTGCGGTATATATGTTAAAGTCCAAACACAACCAAGCCATACCGCCCGTAAAACACGAGGAACAATTAGCCGGCGTTCTGCGCGAGGTCTTGGAACGCCGTGGCGATACCGATAAAGTCATCTCTCATGCGTTGGCGGATATCACCAACGAAGGTGAACTGCGACATTTGTATCTGGTGCTCACCGAAAAAACACTGTATTTGATGGTTTCAGCACACAGCGACGAAATGCTTTTCTCTGCCGCCGGCACACCGCAGCGTCGACCGCGTGTGGAAAGTATCGGTGAGGTGCATGCGTTCGCACTGGCCTCTATCAGCAAACCGCAGATCCTAAATCAAGTTGTGGGCGGCCTGTTTGTCGTCACGATCGATGGGGAAGAGCGTTGGATCTGTCGTTTTTCCGGCGCACGTATGCGTGAAATGACACAGTTGCTGCGCGAACTGAACACGCTGCTCAACGAAGGGGAAGAGGAAAGCGAAAACACCCCACGCGTGCCGCATCCGCGCGGAAAACGCCGTGCACCGCGAGGGGACGAGCCCGTTTGCTGCCCCAAATGCGGCATGCCGTATCCCGAAGCCGGTCGTCAAGTGTGCCCGAAATGCATGGAAAAGCGCACCGTATTCGTGCGTGTTCTGAAATACTTCACGGTTTATAAAAAACAACTGGTGATCTTGTTTTCCTGCATCGCACTGTCCGGCCTGTTCAACGCCTTATGGCCGTACATGACCGGCACGCTGTTGTACGACAAGGTTCTCGGCAAAGATACCGCGCTGGCCGAACAACTGGGGTTTGGCGGCAATCTCGTGCTCATGCTCGGCTCTCTGGTGCTGTGTATGATCGCGGTCAAGTTGCTGCAGCAACTCACCGGTGTAATTCACGGCCGCATGACTGCACACATCGTGCCCGGTGTGGTCAGCGAACTGAAAAACACGGTGTTCGGCTCACTGCAACGGCTGTCTATCGGCTTTTTTAACCGCCGCCAAACCGGCAGTCTTATGCAACGCGTCAACGGTGACGCCAATGAAGTGACCGGCTTTTTTATCGATGGCTTGCCGTATCTCTTGTTCAACGTGATAACGCTGCTTTTGTCGGCCGGTATTATGTTTGCGGTAGATTGGCGCTTAGCACTGATTGCCATCGCCTTGCTGCCGCCGCTTTTTTTCGTGAGCTACTTCATGTTGCCGCGGCTGTGGCAAGTGCACGGCCGCCGTGCGCGCATACTTCGCTCGCTTTACTCCGTGCTGAACGATAACTTTACCGGCGCCCGTGTAGTAAAGGCGTTCGGCCGTGAACAAAACGAAAACACACGTTTTGAAAAGGTGAACACCCGTGTACGCAATGCGGAAGTGGACGTGGTAAACTACCGCAACACCTACAGCATCGCCTATAGCATCGGTATGGAACTGCCGGTTTTGCTGGTTTGGAGTTTTGGCGCCGTTTTTATTCTGCAAAGCAGTGGCTCCTTCTCCTACGGTAAACTGGTCACCTTTTTAAATTACATGGGCATGCTGCAAGGTCCTCTGGAATTCTTCTCGTTTGTGTTTCAGTGGTGGACAAACAGCATGAACGCCGCCCAGCGTGTATTCGAAATAATTGATTCCGAACCCGAAGTGGTGGAAAGTGAAAACGCTTTACACATTGACGTGAAAGGGAACCTTTCCTTACACAACGTCACCTTCGGCTACGAGCCGAACAAACCGGTGTTAGAACAGATCAATCTTGAAGTGAAAGCCGGCGAAATGCTGGGCGTGGTGGGGCACACCGGCGCCGGCAAATCCAGCCTTGTCAATTTGATCTCACGCTTGTATGACCCTAACGAAGGCGAAATTGTACTGGACGGAACGAATGTAAAGGATATTGCCTTTTCATCGTTGCGTGGGGCGATTGCCATGGTGAGTCAAGAAACTTACATATTTATGGGTACAGTGGCAGAAAACATTGCCTATGCAAAACCGGACGCCACACGTGAAGAGATCGTGCGCGCGGCCATGGCGGCCAGTGCACACAGTTTTATCTGCCGTCTGCCGGACGGTTACGACACGGTGATCGGTACCGGCGGCAGAAATCTGTCGGGCGGCGAACGGCAACGCATCTCAATCGCACGTGCCGTGTTAGCCAATCCGCGTATTTTAGTGTTGGATGAAGCCACGGCCTCGGTCGATACCGAAACTGAACGGGCAATTCAAGATTCACTCGACCAACTGATCAAAGGGCGCACCACCATTTCCATTGCCCACCGCTTATCCACGCTGCGCAATGCCGATCGGCTGGTAGTGTTGGAAAACGGAAAAGTGGTGGAACAAGGAACGCACAGCGAGCTGGTCCACAACAATGGAACCTATTACAAACTCTTACAACTACAGTCAAAAGCGCTGGCAATGAGGGGGATTGGCGATGAGTGATACCATGTTGCACACTGCAAACAACAGCGATACCGATGTGATCGAACGCGAAAAACAAGCCGTTGAAGATTTGATTGCCATACGTTCCATCACGGCCGAAAACGCCGTGTTTAAGCGCACCGCAGGTGGCTTTGTTTCGTTGGATTTTAACGGGAAACAATATCCGCGCGTGGCCATTCACCGCTGTTTTCCGCACTCGGACCCCACCCACTACATCTCCGTTCGCATGCCGGATAACGATGGCAAGGAGATCGGCTTAATTGAAGATCTGTCGGCGTTGTCCGAAGACGTGCAAACCATGCTTGCGGAACAAATGGAATTGCGCTATTTTTCGCCCAAGATATTAAAGATTTACGATATCAAAGCCGAATACGGCTATTCGTATTGGGACGTGCTGACCGACCGCGGCCGATGCCGTTTCACGGCACGCATGGGCGGCAACAGCGTGTATTCCATCGGCCATGATCGCTATTTGGTGAACGATCTGGATGGCAACCGTTTTGAAATTCCGAACATGTCGGCACTTTCGGCAAAAGAAATTAAAAAGCTGGACATCTTCCTTTGATTGAAAACAAACAGCCATACACTTTCTTTTGCCACGTTTAAGGGGATCACTATGAATCTACACTACACATTGCCCGAAGCCGAACAATTACTGGTGCAACCGATCTTGGGCGAAGAAACAATAGAATACTGTGTTCCGTACGATCTGACAGCCGATGGTGACTTTTGCACGGACGGTTGGGTGGTCGTAACTCAACACACCTTGCTGTGTTTGCAGGGTGGAAAGATCGCCGCCACCGTTTTGCTGAATGTTGCCGAAGAGATTCTTTGTCTTTCCAACGTGGACAGCGGCAATTTGGTCGTCAAAGAAAACGCTGCCGATCGCCTTCTTTGCCGTTTCAGCATGCGGCATATGGTTCGTCTTTCGTATGTCGCGCGCGGCGCCACACTGTTTTGCCGTGCGGAATATCGGATTCTGGAAAGCACCGAAAAAGAACGCTACTGCCCGAAATGCGGCACCGTTCTGCCCGGCACTAACCACTGTCCGCGCTGCGGCGGCGGTGGCCGCACCTTGCGGCGTTTGTGGGATCTTGGCAGCCGATATGTCTTACCGCTGCTATGTTTAACCCTCTTTATGGGCGCAAACTCCGCCTTCGTGCTGTGGCAACAATTTGTTCAGCGCGATTTCATCGACAATGTGTTGGTGCCGGCCAAAGGCAGCATGCAAGCCGTGTTGACGTTTTTCGGCCTGATGTTCTTTATCATCATTACCTCGCTGACGTTGCGCATTTCGCGCCGTACACTGAGCAACCGTTTAGGCACGCGCATCAGCCACGACCTGCGTGCGCGTGTGTTCGAAAAGATCAACGTACTGTCACTGTCGTTTGTGGATAAACGGCAAGCCGGCGAACTGATGAATCGCGTGGTGGAGGACAGCGGTCAGGTGCGCATGTTTATGGAGGAAGTCTTCTCCGAAATGTTCACGCAATTCTTCACCATCGGCGGCGCGATCGTGCTTATGCTGATCATCAACCCCGTGTTGGCACTGTTTACGATTGCGTTTATGCCGGTGGCGGCACTGTTGGTACGTCTTTTTCGCAACCGCGAAATGCGCCTGTGGCGACAACAGTGGCGTTACAATGACCAAGTAAACAACCGCTTGCAGGATATCATTTCCGGCATTCGCGTGGTGAAATCCTTTGGGCAGGAAAAACGGGAAACCGCGCGTTTCAAAACCTATACCGCGCGCTACTGTGAACTGCAGCGGCGAAACGAAAAGTTTTTCGCTACGCTGTATCCGTTTGTGACCTTGATCTTAGTCATCGGTTCCTTCTTTGTTTACTATTTCGGCGGTGCCGACGTACTTGCCGGCAAAATGACCCTTGGTCAGCTCACCCAATTCAGCGCCTATGCCTCCATGCTATACGGTCCTCTCGGCTGGCTCACCCGTCTACCGCGCATGCTGATGCGCCTTACCAACTCACTCGAGCGTATGTACGATATTTTAGACGAAGAGATCGAGGTCGCCGAACACGAAACTGCCGTGAACAAAGAGATCGAAGGCCACATTCGTTTTGAAGACGTGACCTTCGGCTACCGTTCCTATGAGCCCGTTCTAAACAAGATCAATTTTGAGGTAAAGCCCGGCGAAATGATCGGCTTGGTGGGTGCTTCCGGCTCGGGAAAATCCACCCTTATCAACTTGATCATGCGCCTGTATGATGTGGATGACGGACGTGTGACGGTGGACGGTACCGATCTGCGCGAATTCTCCAAAGAGAGTTTGCACCGTCAAATCGGGGTGGTGCTGCAGGAAACCTTCCTGTTCACCGGCTCGATCTACGACAATATTCGCTATGCCAAACCCGACGCCGCACCGCACGAGATCATTCAAGCAGCCAAAATGGCAAACGCGCATGAATTTATCGTGCGATTCCCCGACGGCTATGACACTTATGTCGGCGAACACGGCTACACCTTGTCGGGCGGTGAACGGCAGCGCATTGCCATTGCACGCGCCATTTTGCACCGACCTCACTTGCTGGTGCTGGATGAAGCCACCTCTGCACTGGATACCGAAACCGAATTTCAAATTCAAGAAGCTCTTGACCGCCTGACCAAAGGACGCACCACCTTTGCCATTGCACACCGATTATCCACCCTGCGCAATGCCGACCGCATTTTTGTGCTGGATAATCACGGCATTGCAGAAATGGGCACCCACAACGAACTGATTCGGCAAAAGGGTGTGTATTACGGCCTGGTTATGGCGCAAATGCAAATGCACAAAATCAGAAACGAAGACACCGTGTGACAACCGTCTACCGTCAAGGCACAGGCGATCCACACGCCAAACAGCAACCATCCGCACACACCGGCTAAACAGGCATACAGTATAAATCGCGTCATTCTACCACCTCGCCAACAGTGTGCCGCAAACACCGGTAAATTAAACAAAAAAACAGCCATTTCCCACAACTGCGAAAAATGGCTGTTTTCTTTTTTTTACAAATGGCACGCTTCGATTTCTTCGGCGCTCTGCAGTTTGCCGACAATCGGTTCAGGGTCGATCCCCAAACGGCGGTAATAATCCGCAATAGCGGCTTTGATGGCCTGTTCTGCCAACACAGAGCAATGGATTTTGTGAGAGGGGAGACCGTCGAGCGCTTCCACCACTGCTTTGTTGGAAAGCTGCAAAGCTTCCTCGATGGTTTTGCCCATGATCATTTCCGTGGCAATGGAACTGGTGGCAATCGCCGAACCGCAACCGAAGGTTTTAAATTTCACATCGGCAATAATTCCGTTTTCCACGCGAATATACATCTTCATAATATCACCGCACTTGGCATTGCCGATCTCGCCGATACCGTTGGCGTTTTCAATTTCACCGACGTTGCGCGGATTGGTGAAATGATCCATCACCTTTTCACTGTAAAATGCTGCCATACTTCGGTAATCCTTTCTTATTTATAAATTCTCGTTTTTCACAATGGTTTCCCACAGCGGCGACATTTCGCGCAGGCGCGTCACAACCGGCGGCACCTTTTCCAAAATATACGCAATATCTTCATCGGTCGTTTCCTCACTGATCGTAAGGCGCAAAGAACCATGTGCGATCTCGTGCTTCAGCCCAATGGAAAGCAACACGTGGCTTGGATCCAGTGAGCCGGATGTGCAGGCCGAACCGGAAGAAGCGCTGATGCCGAACATATCTAACATCAGCAAAAGACTTTCGCCCTCCACGCCCTCAAAACTGACATTCACATTACCGGGAAGACGTGCAATGCGGTCACCATTCAGCCGACTGTGCGTACAAGCGGTCAACAAACCGTTAATCAAGCGGTCGCGTTTGGCAAGAATCGAGGGTGTCACTTCATCCAAACGGTCACTGCACAGTTTCAATGCCGTCGCCATACCAACAATACCGGCCGTATTTTCAGTTCCTGCGCGTCGACGATTTTCCTGTGCACCGCCATCAATCAAATTATCGAACCGCACGCCACGACGGCACAGCAGGGCACCCACACCCTTCGGCCCGTGAAATTTATGTGCCGAAAGCGAAAGCAGATCCACCTTCATTTCGGCAAAATCCACCGGAACATGCCCAACCGCTTGCACGGCATCGGTGTGGAACCACACACCGGCCTCGCGGCAAACCGCACCGATTTCGGCGATCGGCTGAATGGTGCCGATCTCGTTGTTGGCAAACATAACGGTAACCAAACCCGTTTCAGGACGCAGCGCCGTTTTCAGATCTTCCACACGCACAATGCCGTTTTCATACGCCGGCAGAAGCGTCACCGAAAAGCCTTGCTTCTTCAGCGCTTCCAGCGTGTGCAGCACAGCATGATGTTCAAACACCGTGGAAATAATGTGGGTTTTCCCTTTCTTTTGCATGGCGGCGGCCGCCATTTTAATGGCCCAGTTATCCGCCTCGCTGCCTCCGGACGTAAAATACACTTCGCTCGGCAAGCAGTGCAAACAAGCAGCAATCGTTTCACGTGCGGATTCAACTCCTTCACGCGCAGCCTGTCCAAAGGCGTAGAGGGAAGAGGGGTTGCCGTATTCCTCCGTGAGATACGGCATCATGGCCTGAAGAGCCTCCGGCGCCAACTTAGTGGTGGCGGCATTATCGGCATACACCGTTTTTTGTATCATACAATCGAATACACCTTTCATTCAAAATTGCAACTATAATATATACCATTTTGGTAGAGATTGCAATACATAAAATGTAAAACTTTGCGTGATTTTATCCGTCGACTTTGGTCAACCTGCAAATTTTCGCGATTCAGCCACCGCCAAAGCGTCACAGCGTTCATTTTCGGGGTGTCCCTGGTGCCCGTGTACCCAACGATAAGTCAAGGTGTGCTGCGCCACCAAATCCAGCAACTCCTCCCACAAATCAGGATTCAGGGCGGCGGATTTATCCGACTTGCGCCACCCGTTCTTGCGCCAGCTTTGTGCCCAGCCTTTTTCTAATCCGTCAATCACGTATTTCGAATCGCTGCACAGCAACACGCGGCACGGTTCCTTCAGCGCTTTCAACCCTTCGATAACCGCCGTCAGTTCCATGCGGTTGTTCGTTGTTTGCGCTGCACCGCCGCACAACTCTTTTTCGTGACCGTTATAGCGCAAAACTGCACCCCAACCACCGGGACCGGGATTTCCCGAGCATGCGCCGTCGGTAAATAATTCTACTTCTTTCAATCCTCGACACCCTTTCTGCAACACTGTTTTTTATCATATCACAAGTTTTGGGGGATAGCAAGTAATAAAGTTCTGTTTTTTGACAATAATGCAGTGGAGAAGGGAAACACGCCACTTGACAACCGGTACATTTTGTTTTATAGTATATACTAATTATATAATAGGGATTTTTTACGGGTCTTTCCGTACTTTGAACGATATCTACATAGTGTTTTCACGTGTTTTTCATCATTAAGGAGGATGTTATTTTTGGCTAACGAAATTCAAAAAAGCAATACACCGTCGGTCAAGCGCAACAACGGCGCTGCGCCTTCCAAGCGGCGCCCTGCCGCCAAATCGGCCGTACGTCGCCCATCGAAACCGAAACCGCAACCGCTGCCTGTTAAGATCACCTTTTTAGGCGGTCTGAACGAGATCGGCAAAAACATCACCATGATCGAATACGGCAACGACGCACTGCTGATTGATTGCGGCATGTCTTTCCCCGATGCGGATATGCCGGGTGTGGACATTGTTTTGGCCGACTACACGTGGGTGGAGCAAAACAAAGAACGCATTCGCGGCATTTTGGTCACCCACGGTCACGAAGACCACATCGGTGGCTTACCGTATTTGTTAAAGCAGGTAAATCTTCCGATCTACGCCGCCAAACTGACCTTAGCCCTCATTCGCTCCAAACTGAGCGAGCACGGGCTTGCCAACAGCGTGGACTTACACGAGGTAAAAGCCGGCACGGTGATTCCGTTCGGCAGCATTTCGGCTGAATTTATCCGTGTTAACCACTCGATTCCCGATGCCATGGCACTGGCAATCAAAACACCGGCCGGTTACGTGGTGCACACCGGCGATTTCAAGATCGATTGCACCCCCATTTCCGGCGAAATGATTGACCTGACCCGTTTCGGCGAACTCGGCAAAAGCGGTGTGTTGGCTCTGATGGCAGATTCCACCAACGCCGAACGCGCCGGATATACGCCGAGCGAACGCACGGTGGGAGAAAGTTTTGCCACGCTGTTCCCCAAAGCCGAAGGCAAACGCCTGATCATCGCCACCTTCTCTTCCAACCTGCATCGCATCCAACAAATCATTGATGCCGCCGAACGCGAGGGCCGCAAAGTGGCGATTTCAGGACGCAGCATGTTAAACTACGTTTCCATCGCGATCGAACTCGGATATCTGCGTTGTCCCCAAGAGTTGATGATCGATATTGATATGATCAGCCGCTACCCAAAAGAGCAGGTTACTCTGATCACCACCGGCAGCCAAGGCGAGCCGATGTCTGCCCTTTCGCGCATGGCATTTTCGGATCACCGCAAGGTGGAAGTTGGTCCGGATGATTACATCATCATTTCTGCCAACCCCATTCCGGGTAACGAAAAAACAGTCGGCCGCGTGGTGGATGAATTGCTCAAACGTGGCTGCGAGGTGGTATATGACCGCATGTATGACGTGCACGTTTCCGGTCACGCTTGCCGTGAAGAATTGAAGATCATTCAAGGGTTGACAAAACCGCAGTATTTCATTCCCGTGCACGGTGAGCAGAAGCATTTGCAACGTCATGCCGAACTGGCCTACGCCATGGGTATGGAACGCAAACGCGTGCTGATCGCCGACGTGGGCATGGTGGTGGAACTGACCGCCGAAAAAATGGAGGTTGCCGGCACCGCACCGGCAGGACGCGTGTTGGTAGACGGTCTGGGGGTCGGCGACGTCGGCAGCATCGTGCTGCGTGATCGCCGTCACCTCGCGGAAGACGGTTTAATTGTGGTGGTCGCCTCTATCGACCGCATGAGTGGATTGATCCTTTCCGGCCCCGATATCGTGTCGCGAGGCTTTGTATATGTGAAAGAGTCGGAGCAGTTGATCGAGGAGGCCAAAGACTTAGCCTACCGCGTGCTTGACGATTGCTGCCTGAATCATGCGGATTGGTCAACCATGAAAACCCGTGTGCGTGATGAGTTATCACGTATGGTGTTCCAACGTACCAAACGCAGCCCAATGATCCTGCCGATCATTATGGATGTGTAATTTCCTCTTGTAGAAGGGATGTGACTTGTATGAAAAAGCGATCGGTCTTTCGCTTGTCACCCGTAATTTGGGTGCTGCTGATCGTTTCAGCCGTATTTACTGCCGTGTCCTTTTGGGTGCACCCTTATCTTTTTACAGCGGAACTTGTCGTTTTAGCCGCAGCAACGGTGTATACCGTGTGGCACTTATTGCGTTTGCGCCGCGACGTTGCGAAATACATGAACCGCATCGGCACAGCGCTAAACCACGCCGAGCGTCAAGCGGTGGAAAACTTTCCGCTGCCTTCGGCGGTCTGTTCGGCGGAAGGCGAGGTGCTGTGGTATAACACGTCGTTCCGCAACCAGGTGCTCGGCGGCGACGAAGCCTACGGCGAAACAGTCGGGTTCATCACCGGCGGTTTGAACGTCAGTAAACTTACAGAAGGCGCGCTGCACGAAATCACCATCGCCCAGCGGCAATATCGTCTTTTTGTGGGTAAGGTCGGCACGCGTGACAGCGGTCTGCGCATTTTGTATTATGTCGACATCACCCATTTGAAGAACATCGAAACCGAATATAACCTGAGCCGACCGGCGGTAATGCTGGTCTACATAGACAATGTAGAAGAACTGGCACAAAACCTGCGTGACAGCGAACGTGCCCAGTTGATCGGCAACGTAGGCACCCTGCTCGAAGATTGGGTAGCAAGCGGTACGGGTATTCTGAAAAAATACAGCCACGATTGGTTCCAAATCGTTTTGGAAAAGCGCCAGTTAGATACCATCATAGCCGAAAGGTTTTCGGTATTGGACCGTGTGCGTTCTCTTAAACTGGGCGACCGTTCCATGGGCACCACGCTTTCAATCGGCGTCGGCCAGGGCGAGACCTTAAAAGAAAGCGAATCGCTGGCTAAACAAGCGATTGAAATGGCCTTGGGCCGCGGCGGCGATCAAGCCGCAGTCAAAACCAAAAACGGCTACGACTTCTACGGCGGTGTATCACGCGGAGTGGAAAAACGCACCAAAGTACGAACGCGTGTGGTGGCAACAGCCCTGCGCGAGCTGTTAGACGGTTGTTCCGACGTGCTGATCATGGGACACCGTTTTTCGGATCTGGATTGCCTGGGATCCGCTGTGGCACTGGCAGTCACAGCGCGCGGCTTTGGCAAGCGCGCCTTTGTAGTGACCGACCGCACCAAAACATTGGCCATGGAACTGATCGATCGCTATGACAGCGCCGGGCGCAGCAACCTCTTCGTTGAACCCGGTGAAGCACGCGACATGCTCAGCGACGAAACGTTGCTTATCATCACCGATACCCACAGCAAACTCATGGTTGAAGATCCCGACCTTTTGGGCGCTGCGCGTGCGGTGGCGGTGATCGACCATCACCGTAAAATGGTGGATTATATTGATAACGCACTGCTGTTTTATCACGAACCGTATTCCAGTTCTGCTTCGGAAATGGTCGCCGAGCTGCTGCAATACATGGGTGAGAATCATTTGTCGCAGTTAGATGCCGAGGCGCTTTTGGCCGGTATTATGCTGGATACGCGCAGTTTTGTGATGAAGGCCGGTGTACGCACCTTTGAAGCGGCAGCGTATCTACGCAAACTCGGTGCCGACACGGTAGAGGTCAAGCGCATGTTCACCGGCAGCATGGCCACCTATCAAACCAAATCCGAAATCGTATCTCGCGCTGAAATCTATCGCAGCACGGCGGTAGCTTGTTACGACGGTAAAGCCGATGAATTGCGTGTAGCTGCTGCGCAGGCAGCAGATGAGTTGTTGTCCATCAAAGGCATTTGCGCATCCTTTACCATGTTCACGGAAAACGGAACCGTTAATATTTCCGCGCGCTCGTTTGGCGAATTCAACGTGCAGTTGATCATGGAAGCCATCGGCGGCGGAGGACACATCACCATGGCAGGGGCTCAACTGAAAGGGGTCACCATGGAGCAGGCCAAAGAAATGCTTGTGCACGCGATCGACCGCCACCAAGAGGACCGTGAACGGTCGCTCGCCGCCACACAATCGACCAACACAATGTTGTAAAGGAGAAACCGACAATGAAAGTAATTTTGAAAGCCGATGTCAAAGGTCAAGGCAAAAAAGGGGAACTCGTGAATGTTTCCGACGGATACGCGCGCAACTTCCTGTTCCCGCGCAATCTGGCGGTGCCGGCCGATGCACAGGCAATGAACGATTTGAAAAACAAGGAAGATGCCGCACGGTTCCATGCAGACATGGAGAAAAAAGAGGCACAAGCTGCTGCCGATAAATTAAACGGCAAAGCAGTGAAAGTAACGGCCAAGGCAGGCAAAAACGGACGTCTGTTCGGCTCGGTCACTACCAAGGAGATTGCCGAAGCACTAAAAGTACAGTTCGGTGTGGAGGTGGACCGTCGCAAGATCACCGTATCTGACATTAAAGCGTACGGCACATACGAAGGCGAAATCAAGTTTATGACCGGTATTTCTGCCAAAATTCAAATCGTGGTTTCCGAATAAAGACGGAAAGGTTGTTATACACTATGGCGCAAGAACGCGACAAGAAAAAAGAATTCAGCGACAATTTGAGCTTGCCCTACAGTTTGGAGGCAGAGCAGGCCATTTTGGGTGCTGTCTTACTGGATCCCAACAGTCTGAATCAAATTGAAGGATTGCGCGAGGAACATTTTTATCTCCCTGAACACCGCGCGATTTACCGTGTTATGTGTGATAAGATGATGTCGGGCGAGACTATCGACTTCGTCACCATTCGCGAAGCGTTAAAAACCGAAAGCTTCTTTGAGGGGGAAGAGGGGAAATCCTACCTTTTGAAGTTGGCGCAGTTGGTGCCGTCTATCTCCAATGTTTCACGCTATGCAACGATCGTGCGCGAAAAAGCACAGGTACGTGCCCTCATCCGCACCTGCCGCGAGATTTTGGACGACGCCATGGAAGCCGGTGCCGACCCACAGCATTTGTTCGATAATGCGGAGCAAAAGATTTATGATATTCGCCAAGAACGCAACACCAAAGGGCTTGTCTCTATCCGCGATGTGCTGGTAAACGTGTACGATACGTTTTCCAAGTTGAATTCAGGCGAGGCAGGGGACATGGCCGGCATTTCCACCGGTATTGCACAATTGGATAACATCACCACCGGTCTGAACCGTTCGGACATGATCATTGTCGGCGCCCGTCCGGGTATGGGTAAAACCAGTTTTGCACTTAACCTGGCGCGCAATGTAGCAGGGCAAGGGCGCACGGTTGCTGTGTTTTCGCTGGAAATGTCTCGTGAACAGTTGGCCAACCGCTTGCTTTCCAGCGAAGCTAAAGTTTCGGTCAAAAAAATGCGCACAGGCAACCTCTCTTCCGATGAATGGACACGCATGGGTGCCGCCGCAGCCACACTGTATAATCTTCCCATCTATTTAGACGATACCTCCAATTTGACGGTGCAAGAAATGAAATCCCGTCTTCTCCGACTGGAAAAACTCGATTTCGTGGTTGTGGACTATTTGCAGTTGATGCAGTCTGCCAAGCCAACCGACAACCGTGTGCAAGAGGTCAGTGCCATCACCCGTAACCTCAAGATCATGGCAAAGGAACTGAACATCCCCTTGTTGATCTGCGCACAGCTTTCGCGTAGCACCGAAAAGATGAAATCCAATCACCGCCCCGCGTTGGCTGACCTGCGCGAATCCGGTTCGATTGAGCAGGATGCTGACCAAGTGCTGTTTCTTTATCGTGATGAATATTACATCAACGAAAAAGACGATCCCGCCACGGCAGAAGTCGGCACGTCCGAAGTCATCGTCGCCAAAAACCGTCACGGTGAGCTCGGCACGGTAAAACTTGCCTTCCAAGGCGAATTCACACAATTCAAAGGCTTGGATCTGCACCATGACGAATAACCTTCTGGATAACGTGCGACACATGCTGAACTGCGGCATTTCGTTACCGCCGCACGCGCACGTGCTGATTGCCCTTTCCGGCGGTGCCGATTCGGTAGCCTTGCTTCACGCGTTGCGTTTACTGCGTGAAGAGTATGCTATCGACCGTTTGGCCGCCGTACATATCCATCACGGTCTGCGCGGCAGCGAGGCAGACCGTGATGCGAAAATGGCGGCCGAACATTGTGAACGGTGCTGCATTCCGCTGTTCACCCAACATATCGACGTAGCGGCGTTAGCGGCAGAGCAGCACGTCGGTTTGGAAGAGGCCGGTCGCATGGCGCGCTATCAGGTGTTTGACACATTGATGGAAAGCCAAGGGTTCACTCACGTGGCCACTGCGCACACAAAAAACGACAACACCGAAACCGTGTTGCTGCACTTGGTTCGCGGCACGTCTCCCGGTGGTCTGCGCGGCATTCCGGCCACGCGTGACCGTTATATTCGCCCGTTGCTCTCCTCCACGAGGGAAGAGGTAGAGGCGTTTTGCAACGCACACACCCTGCGTTACGCCGTTGATTCTACCAACGAGGACATCGCCTTCTCCCGTAATCGCATCAGAAACTGTGTAGTTCCTCACCTTTACGCGTTGAACTCGCGTGTGCACGAAGCTGTATACCGTCTTTCGCGGATGGCGGATGAAGATGAAACCTATTGGCAGAGTGTCACCGATCAGGCGCTGCGCGATGCTACCGTTGCAAGCGGTGTATACAGCGCGTCCGTTTTGCTCGGTCTGCCACTCGCTTTGCAGCGGCGTGTGATTCATCGCATACTTGCCCGATGCGGCGGCGTATATGAAGATCACCTTGTACGCAAGGTAATGGCTGCGCTGACAAATGGCGGCAGTGTAACAGTGGGGGAAGGGCTTACGCTTTCTGTAAAGCAGAATTACCTTACGGTAAACTCGGCAGTCGTTTCCGCCACAGAAGCGCGTCCTTTGATTCCCGATTCTCTCTATTCCTTCGGCGACACCGTCTACCGTGCCGAGGTATGGGATAGGAAAAAATTTGAAAATCAGCAAAAAATTCACAAAATATTATTACAATATACCTGCGACTATGATAAAATCAAAGGCGCCGTATGTGTGCGTAGTCGGCGTGAAGGAGACGAATGCGACCCTTACCGCCGCGGAGGGCGGCGAACGCTGAAAAAATGGATGAATACCGAAAAGGTACCTGCCACCCGACGCGACCTTATTCCTGTGGTTGCCGATGAGGACGGCGTGGTTTTGGTCGTGGGCCTCGGTTGTGACACACGTGTTGCTATCGATAGCACAACACAGCAAATATTGCTGTTTTTAAAGTTGAATGAGGAGGACACAATGTATGCATAAAGATATTGCGGAAATCCTTTATACGGAAGAAACTCTGCACACCGCCGTACAAGAACTGGGGCAGAAAATCAGTGAAGATTATAAAGACAAAAACCTGTTTTTAGTTTCGGTACTGAAAGGCTCACTTGTCTTTATGGCGGATTTAATGCGCGCCATTACCATTCCGTGCAGTATTGACTTTTTATCGGTTTCCAGTTATGGCAACAGTACCAAAACCAGCGGTGAAGTACGTGTCATTAAGGATCTGGATTGCCCACTGGAGAATATGGACCTGCTGATCGTGGAAGACATTTTAGATTCCGGTGTCACATTGTCCTATTTGAAAAAGATGCTGGCCGCACGTGGCCCTCGCAGCATTAAAATCTGCACCTTGCTCGACAAGCCGGATCACCGCCGGGCAGATATCACCGCCGATTATCGCTGCTTCGTCACCCCCGACGC
This sequence comes from Acutalibacteraceae bacterium, assembly GCA_045597045.1. Lineage (GTDB taxonomy): Bacteria > Bacillota > Clostridia > Oscillospirales > Acutalibacteraceae > SIG588. The sequence goes on along the minus strand of JAZODN010000026.1, from coordinate 15,000 downwards.
CTTCATTGTGGGTTACGGATTGGATTACGCCGAAAAATATCGCAATTTACCGTATGTCGGCATTTTAAAGCCGGAAGTGTACGAAAACAAATAAATTGAGGAGAGATGATAACAATGGAACCGAATCGCAACGATTTGGGAAAAACGCTACGCAATGTATTACTTCCGTTTATCGGTGTAATCTTCGTAGTTATGGTAATTTGGATGTTCCTGGGAAACTCCAACAGTAAGAATGTCACCCCGTATTCCGATTACCTTTCCTACTTTCAAAATAACGAAGTGGAATCCTTTACTTTGGATCTAAACTCCAGCAAGTTGACCGCAACCTTGCGTGAATCTGCCTGGTCCAAGTTGGAAGGTGCTGCCGAAAACAAGGGGAAGTTCACTTATACCGTTCCCAATGTAAACCTGTTCTTAGATGACGTTCGCGACATTGTGGATGCGTATAACACCGATGAAGACCCCAACAATAACGTGACCTACAATTATCTGCCGGTCAAAGAAGTTTCGTGGGTCGTAAGCATGCTGCCCTCTTTGTTGATCATCCTCATGATCGTGGGAATGTTCGTCATGATGCGCCGTTCCATGAACTCGATCGACGGTGGTAAGATGATGGGCTTTGGCAAAGCACGCGTAAAAATGACCGTAGACGAAAAGCGCAAAACCACCTTTGCCGACGTTGCCGGTGCCGATGAAGAAAAGGAAGAACTGCGCGAAATCGTAACCTTCCTGAAAGCGCCGACCAAGTTTGCCGAACTCGGTGCGCGCGTGCCGAAGGGTGTGTTGCTGGTGGGCCCTCCCGGTACGGGTAAAACCCTGTTGGCCCGTGCCGTGGCCGGCGAGGCAGACGTGCCGTTCTTCTCCATTTCCGGTTCGGACTTTGTGGAAATGTATGTGGGCGTGGGTGCTTCCCGTGTGCGCGACTTGTTTGACCAAGCAAAAAAGAACTCTCCCTGCATCATTTTTATTGATGAAATCGACGCCGTTGGCCGTCAGCGCGGCGCCGGTCTGGGCGGCGGTCACGATGAGCGCGAACAGACCTTAAACCAGTTGTTGGTGGAGATGGACGGTTTTGGCGCCAACGAAGGCGTAATTATGATTGCTGCCACTAACCGTCCCGACATTCTGGATCCGGCGCTCATGCGTCCCGGCCGTTTCGACCGTCAAGTCGTTGTTGGGTATCCCGATTTGAAGGGACGCGAAGAAATCCTGAAGGTACACGCACGCGGCAAGCCGTTGGCTCCCGATGTGGAACTTGCTACAATCGCCAAATCCACCGCCGGATTCACGGGCGCCGATTTGGAAAACCTGTTGAACGAAGCGGCTTTGTTGGCCGCACGGCGCGATTTACACTCCATCACCAAGCAGGAAATCGAAGAGGCCACTATCAAGGTCGTGGTCGGCACCGAAAAGAAGAGCCACCGCATGACCGAAAACGAAAAACGTCTCACCGCTTATCACGAAGCCGGTCACGCCGTAGTGGCATTCCATTGCCCCACGCAAGACCCGGTGCATCAGATTTCCATTATTCCGCGCGGCATGGCCGGCGGTTTCACCATGCAGTTACCGCAGGAAGACCGTTCCTACAAACTGCGCGGAGAAATGCGTGAAGAGATTCAGGTGCTGCTTGGCGGCCGCGTGGCTGAAGCTTTGGTGTTGGATGATATTTCCACCGGCGCCTCCAATGATATTGAGCGTGCCACCGAAATGGCGCGTAAGATGGTCACCAAATACGGTATGAGCGAAAGCCTGGGTCCCGTTATGTTCGGCTCCTCCAACAACGAGGTGTTCCTTGGCCGCGATTTCGGTCACACGCGTGACTATTCTGAAGAAATCGCCGCGAAGATCGATAACGAGATCAATGCGTTAATCGAAGCAGGATATAGCGAAACGCGCCGTATTTTGACCGAAAACATGGCGCAGCTGCACAAGGTGGCCGCCTATTTGATCCAAAACGAAAAACTGGAAGGCGAGGAATTTATCCGTCTTATGACAGAAGTAGCCTCCGCCCCCGAAGCCTAACAAGCAAACAAAAAAAGCAACACTCCCAATTTGATGGCTCAGGGTTGTTAAGGACAGTAAAAGGCTGTGTGGAAATTCCGCACAGCCTTTTAGTTTATCTTACGCCCTAACAAACAGGGAACCGGTATATCAACGGTATTGTAGTTGCCTATAAGCTGCCGAAGGCAATATCACTCGGCGTTAGCCAAACACCTTTACGAAGCAATACCACTCGCCGTAAGGCGAATAAAATTAGCCAAGTGTCCTTAAGAACACTTGGCTATAGGCGCGTTGCTTTTTTGTTATAGCACAACGGTTGCTACGAGGAAATAGATGGTGAGTGAAATGGCATCCACCACGGTGGTAATGAACGGACTCGCCATCACCGCCGGGTCAAAGCCCAAACGCTTGGCCAGTATCGGCAACGAGCAACCAACCAACTTAGCAGTAAAGACGGTTGCTACCAACGTAACGCTAATCACACCGGCCGCCAACAAACTCACATGGTGATTCAGCAGCACGTTATCGATCAGCAAAATCTTCAAAAAGTTGGCCAGCGCCAACACCACACCGCACAACACGGCCACACGCATTTCTTTCCACAGAATGCGCGGAATATCTCTTGGTGTGATATCACCCAGCGCTAAGCTGCGAATAATTGTAACCGACGCTTGGCTGCCGGCATTACCGCCGGTATCCATCAACATGGGAATAAAGGCGGTCAACATGGGAATGCTTTGCAGCGCCGTTTCAAATGAGGTGATAATCGCACCGGTGAAGGTAGCGGAAATCATCAACATCAAAAGCCACGGCATGCGCTGTTTCCAAATACTCCACACACTTGATTTAATATACGGACGTTCACTGGGTAACATAGCCGCCATCTTTTGGATATCCTCGGTTGCCTCTTCTTCCATGACGTCCATAGCATCGTCAACCGTAACAATACCGACCAACCGGTTTTCGGCATCTACCACAGGCAGCGCCATAAAGTCGTAACGGTTGATCATGTGTACGGCTTCTTCTTTGTCTGCCATCGTTGAAATACACAGCACGTTGGAATCCATGATCTCATCGATCCGCGCGCGCTCGTTCGCTAACAGAATATCTTTCGCCGTCACATAGCCCAACAGCTTACGGTTGGTATCGGTCACGTAACAGGTGTAAATCGTCTCTTTATCCACACCGGTATTACGAATACGGGTTATCGCTTCCGACGCTGTCAGATGGCCTTTCAAATCCACATACTCAATGGTCATAATGCTGCCGACGCTGTCTTTGGGATATTGCAAAATATTGTTTATCCACTCACGCGTTTGCGCATCTGCCTGACGTAAAATACGTTTGACCACGGTAGCCGGCATTTCCTCAATGATATCCACCGTATCATCCAGATACAACTCATCCAGCATCGCTTTCAGTTCATAGTCTGAAAATGCTTTGATCAGCGTTTCTTGAATATCACTGTCCATTTCAACAAACACTTCTGCCGCAAGTCCTTTCGGCAGCAAACGATAGAACAGCGAAATTTGCTTGGCATCAAGCATACTTGCCAGTGTCGACAAGTCCTGTGGCGTCAACGGCAGCAGCAACTCACGCAGTGCCGAAAAATGACGCTCTTCTAACATGGCACTGACCACCTCTGCGGCCTCGTCATAGGCACCTGCCGTAAAAAAAGTTTCAGCCATACAATCCTTCCTTTCAAACGTAGTTTGCACAAATTACTTTATGCATAAAGGGTGCGGACTTGTATGGCGCAATTTTGTTTTGTAAAGTCGGGATCACCGTCACGCACAAACACAGACAGTGCTGTTTGTTTCCGCTTTTACAATCGTTTGAACTGCGCCCATACATCTACTGTCCGTATCCATCGTATCGTTCCCTCCTTTATATGTAAAATCCTATGTAATCATATCGCTTTTTTTGTAAAATGTCAAGGTATTTCGAATAAAGAGACAACCGAGAGAGATACTGTTCACAAAAGAGGAGGGAGCCTTTGAAGACACCACTATTTCGTTGGCATATACCATTGTATGTATCCATACTGTTGTCGTATACCGCCACCGTTGCAGTCCTTCGGTTTGTAAAGCCGCCATATAACAGCATCGCCCTGTTCGCCGTGCTTTTAGCCCATCTGTTTATTGTCGCACCGCTGAAAAGCCACACGGCAAATATGTGTTATCAAATCGCGAATGGGGAAGAGGACCGCCCCACGTTTTCTGCTCAAAATTGGCGTTGCGCCGTGCATTTGCAGCTTTGGCTTTGGAGGGCACGCCTTTGGCGTTACTCCATTGCATTTTTGCCTTCGGTTTCTCTTTCTTTGCTGAGCGACTGGCTGAGCGTTCGCTCACATTTACACGTCTATTGGCAAGTACTTTCGTGGACTGTGGGCATCTTGTCTGTTGCTTGTCTTGTGATCGGCAACATTATCGCCGAATTCAGCATGCTGCGCTATATGGCGGTATGGTATTTGGTAGCACGTTTTCCACGCGTTAAGCACGCCGTACAGTGTGCCCGGCAGCTGTCATTATACCGCATGGAAGAAATCGCAGAACTGTGGGTGCACTCCTTACCGTTTATGTTTTCGAACACACGGGCCGCCTGGATCCTCTCCCAGTTACAATCTTCAAAACATGCGTATAATTGCTTTCAAAATACGAACACTGTTACCGGCATCACCGATGCCTGATTTTTAAAAAAGTTGGAGGTAACGAAATGATCGACCGTCAATACAACAACAAAAACAAGTCCGAAAATCCGCCGTATCAGCAGAAAAAGCAAGACGATCAGAATCAGAATCAGAACCAGAATCGCCACAGCAACAGCAACAACAGCAACAACAACGCAAAAAACCAGAAGTAAAAGCAAACGGCGGACCGAGAAAGGTCCGCCGTCGTTTTACTCTTCATATTCTGTCACAATCGTCTGAATACGATCACGCAATTCTTTCAAATGCTCGCTCGATCCATCGCCAACCAAAGAAATCTGCACATGTTCCGTAAGAATGGCCTCGGGAAACTGGAAATTACCAAACGCCGACGGATGTGACACATGAACGGGAATGTTTTTCGCCTTACTTTCGGTTGCGATAGCGATGTTTACCGCATCGTCATCGGTTGCGGCCACACACAATACCGCCGTGGTACAATCCCCGCGATAATACTTACGAGGGATGTAACGAATGGCGTGCGATGCATCAAGCGCAGCCAAACGCGAACACAACGCAGGGCTGATCACGGTTACTTTCGCGCCGAACTTAAGCAAGGTTTCTGCCTTGTCAGCCGCATATTCACCGCCACCGAAAACCGTACAATTGTTATCGTGAATATCCATATATAACGGGAATCCGTGCTTCACCAACGCCACCTCCCAAGTGCAAATTATGACATATATTGACATTATAGCATATACATTTGCAAATGGCAAGTGTTTTCCCTTTGCATTTACACACATATTTACAGAGGTCGCTAACATATGCTATCGTGTACCGATTTTTATAAAATATCCGTGCACGAAAGGAAGCGAACCACTATGCCACGTTTATTCTTAAGTCCGTCAACCCAAGAGTTCAATCCGTATATTATCGGCGGCACAGAAGAACAGTATATGAATGAGATCGCCAACGCAATGGAGCCGTATTTGGTTTCCAACGGCATCCAGTTCACACGCAACGATCCCAACGAATCGTTATCTCAAGCGATTCGCCTTTCCAACAGTCAGGTGTACGATCTTCACTTAGCGCTGCACTCCAACGCTGCACCGCCGGCCCTGTCCGGCACTTTGCAAGGTACCGATGTATACTATAATGCACAAAGTTCGCGCAGTCGTGACGCCGCCGAGATCATTGCCGCCAATTTCAAGCAGATTTATCCGGATCCGTCACGCGTCAAAGCCGTTCCCAACAGCACACTGGCAGAGTTGGTACGTACCAACGCGCCGGCCGTGCTAATCGAGATTGCCTACCACGACAATACCGAGGATGCCACGTGGATCGTCAACAACATCCAAGCAATTGCTCGCAATTTGGTACAATCGCTAACACAGTATTTCGGTATCCCGTTTGTCGAAGCACAATTGCCGCAAACCGAAACCGTCACCACCGCCGGCGGTGTGTTGAACATTCGTGCACGTCCCAACACCACTTCTGCCGTTTTGGGAACAGCACCAAACGGTGCCGCTATCACGGTCCTTGGCGAGTGGCAAGATTGGTATGTCGTCAATTATAACGGCTTAGTTGGCTATGCATTTTCCGACTTTATACAATAACCCTCAATCCTTCTTGCGCTTTTTATCTGCCAGCGGATTGGCGTCAGCAGCTTCACGCACTTGAGTGCCGGACAGATGTGTGTATATTTCGGTGGTACCGAGATTCTCGTGCCCCAGCACTTCCTGCAGCACGCGAATATCCACATGCCCGTGCTGATACATCAACGTGGCAGCGGTGTGACGCAATTTATGGGTGGAGAATTGCTCTGCGCCCGGCACCCTTGCCAAATACCCCTTAATAACAAAATGCACCCCTTGCAAACTAATGCGCTGTTTTATGCGACTTAAAAACAGCGCATTTTTATGTTTTGCACTCACACCTTCGGCAGGCCGCACTTTTAAATACGCTTGCAGCGCCTCCCAGCAGGCCTCATTCAAATACAGCATGCGTTCCTTATTGCCCTTGCCGCGCACGCGCAGCGTGTGATCCTGACCGATATCCGAAAGGTTAAGCCCTGCCAATTCCGCACGGCGCAAGCCACAGTTCAGCAGCAACGTCAACATACAGTAATCCCGTTCGGCAAACGCACCGTCTACACTCTCGAGTAACGTTTCGCTTTGTTCAAGAGAAAGATATTTCGGTAAAGTTTTTTTCGTTTTCGGTGTCTCCAGATTCTGCAGAGGATTTACCTCTAAGAGATGTTGCAAATCGGTCAGATAGCGAAAAAACATGCGCAAAGCAGTGGTTTTGCGCGCACGTGTATTAGCGCCGTTATCCCGTTCATCCTTCACGAAATTCATAAACTCATATGCATCGTTCAGCGTAACGGTGCGCAAAAGTTCAATATCCACGTCCAAAATGGAGATCTCTTCAAACTCAGCCGGTGGGGTGGAGGGGACAAGGCCGCGTTTTTGCTTTAAAAACCGAAAAAACGTGCGCAAATCAATAAAATATTCATTCATCGTTTGCGCCGAACGCCCTTTGATCGTCTCCATATATCCCAAATATGTGCGCAAAACAGGGGAACATTGCTCTAAGTATTCCGTTTTCATAAAAGATCCTCCCTCGTGTGAAACAGTTTCACGTCTATAACTTGCACTGCAACAATTTCTACCCGTTTAATTCCTGTTTGCCACAAAGCTGCGAAGCATGGGGTACGCTCAGCAAACGATTCATAACCCACTGAAGAATATAGCCTACATAACGCCGCACGTAACATCACATAACATTCGGATTATATGCGGCCGGTCAATACCGTTGCAAAAACTCAAAAATTTTCGCTTCACAGCAACCGCAAAAACAATGAATGCATCGTTTGAAAACACGCTATCGAACGGAGATGCGAACGTATAACACGGCAGCGCAATTAAACACAATTAAAGAAGTAAAAAAACAGTATCTGAACAACGCTATATAAGACGCAATCGGTTATCAAACACAACGATGAAATATCGCCACAGAAACAGCCGACATCACGCAATGTGATCAAAAAACCGTACCCAAAGAGTCCAACAATCTACACACTGCACGCAGCCGCCAAAACACCGCATTGGCACTTAAAATCCCGTCTTGCCCTCCCCTCAACTATACAAAATATTCATTTTGTATAGTTGTAACAATAAAAGTATAGCATGCTAAATAACGGTTGTCAAGTCCTTCCCTAAAGGCTTTTCGCAAATTTTTTGCATAATTCGTTTACATGTTCGCATACTATTGTTGTCCCACAAAACAGATCATGAAATGAAGAGGTGTTCAATACTATGACAACATTACACTGCGATGCTTTACTTTGCATCAGTAACCGCGACGGCTGTTGCTGCCGCCCGACCATTCAAATCGGTGGAAGCGAGGCAACTGCCTTCAATCAAACCAAGTGCGATTCCTTTCGCCCGATTGACCAAGGCGCCACCAACGCGGTGGATTTTGATTATGTGAATCGAAAAATGCCTATCCGTTGCGATGCAGCGAAATGCATTTATAACAAAGAGCATCAATGCGTCGCCGATGCGATTCGCGTGGCGGGTTCATCTGCCAAAAACGCCGATCAAACCGCATGCGAGACCTTTTCCTGCCGAAGCGGTTGTTGAAACAACTTGAAAAAAGGGGTTGCCGTAATACGGCAACCCCTTCCCTATTGCATCGTTCAGCAGCAGCCGCATTCGCCCGGTTCCCCTTTAGGCGGAAAGAACTCATCCACAGGGAACGACATTTTGCGGAACAGTTCGCACGGATTTTCGTTGCTGGGCGCACATTCTTTGCTGGGCATGCAAAAATCGTATACCGGCATCAGCATTTGCACATTGCGGATCAACTGCACGATAGTGAATACACCAAGCGTGAGCAACACCGTTTTTCCTTCACGGCAATCCACAAAACATCCGCCAAAGCGGTGTTGGATGCTTTCGGGAATCACGCAGCAGCAGCAGCCGCAGCAACGCTTATCACAGGCTTCGACCAACTGCGCCCCTAACACCACCGGCTCGGCCACCTGAACGGTGCAGCGCGGCATGTTACGAGTGGGCATTTCTTGATGATCGTGTGCTTCGGGACAGAATTCGCTGCGAAACACCTTCACACCGCCTTCCCCACCATACAAAATCACCTTTTTACTGAAGGCGGCTACGCCGCAAACCGTGTTGTTCGGTACGCCGTGACCGGCATACACCTCCAGTGTGACTTGGAAATAAAAGGTCAGATCACACGAATAGTAACCGCGGTTAAACGGCAGTGCTTCCACATCGATGCAAACGGTAAGTACCTCTGCTCCTTTCGTGCGGATCCCTGTCGCATGATCAATTAACATGCGATCACGGTCGGTAAAATACACCTGCAAGTCTTCTGCACAATCCTTGTCGGCGCAGGAATCGTACACCCTGCCTGCATCTACACAAACCGCTTCTTTACAGTTTGCACCCTCTCGATGATACCCTCTCTCGGACATAAAAGAATCCCCCTGTAACAATGGATTAAAGCGGTATTGCGCATCCGTGCGCCTCGCTTCATTCCATTGTATGCAGAGGGATTTTTCTTGTCACAGTATACGTTCCAACTTGGCAAAGTTGGCCATGATTTTTTTCACACCTACCGCTTCAAACCGCACGGTTAACAAGGTATCGTTCCCCATTGGCGAAGCCGACTCGATCACACCGTTACCGAAGGTTTTGTGGTGCACGGCATCGCCGGGCTGCCAATTCTCCTTTGGCGCCGATGTCACAGCCGCCTTGGGCGTCGCCGAAAAACTGCCATAGGATTCGGAATAGGAATAACCGCTGCTCTTGCGCGCTGTGGAAACCGCAGGTCGGTTTTGCTGCGCGAAGCTGCCTTCCCACGGCTTTGCGGGGCGATCGGAGGAATAGGCACTTTTTGCCTCGTGTTCCTCGATCAAATGGCCGGGGATCGCCATGACAAACCGCGATTCCCGATTACGGTTGGTTGAACCATACAGCATGCGGCTACGTGCACGCAGTAAATACAACTTCTTCTCCGTTCGCGTAATCGCCACATAACACAGACGGCGCTCTTCTTCCATTTCTTCTTCGTTAAAAATAGAAGCATTTCCCGGGAAAACTCCGTCTTCAAAACCGGGCAAAAACACCACAGGGAACTCCAACCCTTTCGCCGCATGCATAGTCATCATAACCACCGTATCGGCATCGGCATCGTAATTATCCACATCGGTCATCAAAGCCGCTTCCTCCAGGAAACCGGAAAGGGTAGCCTCCTCCCCGTTGGCTTTCTCGTATTCCAAAATGGAGGATTCCAATTCTTTCAGGTTTTCCACACGGCCTGCTTCCGCTTCGCCGGCCAGTTCCCACATCGCACGGTAACCCGTTTTTTCAAGCATGGCTTGATACAACAGATGCAGCGCCATCTCGCCGTCTTCACTGCTGTCTCGCAGTGATTCGATCATTCCGATGAATTCACGAATGCGCGTGGCAGCACGACTTAAAGCCGCATAGGATTCCACCTCTTCCAAGACCTTGTAAAGGCTAACCCCTTGCTCTTCCGCAATGGCAGCAGCATTGTCCAAGGTTGTATCGCCGATACCGCGCTTGGGTTCGTTGATAATACGACGCAAACTCACACTATCATCGGGATTATTGATCACACGCAAATAGGCGACCGCATCGCGCACTTCTTTGGTATCGAAGAAACGGTGTCCACCAAAAATACGATACGGCACACCGCTTTTCACCATGGCACGTTCAATCGCGTTAGATTGGGCGTTGGCACGGTAAAGCACCGCAAAATCACTGTATTTTTGCCCCTTGGCAACACCGCTTAATACCGTATCTACCACGAAGCGCGCTTCTTCATCTTCATTTTCCAACACCTCAAGGTGAATCTTTTCACCCTGCGGATTTTCTGTCCACAACGTTTTCCCTTTGCGTCCGCGGTTAAGCGAAATTACCGCATTAGCCGCATCCAACACCGTGCCGGTCGAACGGTAATTCTGTTCCAAACGGATGGTGGTACACCCTTGAAAATGCTCTTCGAAATTCAAAATGTTCTCAATGGTCGCACCGCGGAATTTATAGATACTTTGATCGTCGTCACCTACAACGCAAAGGTTGCGATTCTTCTCGGCAAGTAAACTAACCAAACAATACTGCGCATAACTGGTGTCTTGATATTCATCCACCATGATGTAGCGAAAGCGTTGCTGCCAACGCTCGCATGCCGCACGGTCGGTATTGAGAAGTTCCACCGTCTTAAACAACAGATCATCAAAATCCATGGCATCCGCCTCGAGAAGACGGCGCTGATACATCGCATAGCAGCGCGCCACCGTTTTCAGACGAAAATCCGCGCCCGCTTGTGCCGCATACGCTTCCGGATCGCGCAGACTATCCTTTGCACGGCTGATCTCATTCAAGATCATCTTGTGACCGAGCGTTTTTTCGTCCACGCCCAACGCTTTCATGCACTCTTTCATCAAACGGCGACTATCGTCGGTGTCGTAGATGGTAAAGTGAGAGGAGTATCCAAGGGCGGCGCCGTCTTGCCGCAACACACGCGCACAAAACGAGTGAAATGTGCTTGCCCACACGTCTCCGCCCGTGCCACCCAGCATACGGGACAGACGCTCTTTCAATTCACCGGCGGCCTTGTTGGTGAAGGTGATGGTCAATATCTTCCACGCAGGGCAAGGATCTACCGCACACAAACGGTAAAGCCGTTCATCTGCCTCTGCTCTCCCCTCTGCCGCCGCACGCAGCGCTTCCATATCCTCTGCCGAAACCGCACACGGCATTGCCTCAGAGGCATACGCATCGCCAAAGCGAATGAGATTGGCCACACGGTTGACCAGCACGGTGGTCTTTCCGCTGCCGGCACCGGCTAAAATCAGTAACGGCCCGTTCACATGAAACACCGCACGGCGCTGTTCACTGTTCATGCGCGAAAACATGCGCTCCATCAAGCGACGGCGCAATGTAATAAACTCGTTCATAAAAAATCCTTTCAAAAAAAGCAGAGCAGTTTCCCACTCTGCTTTTTTATGCATTTCAATCGAATCAACCAAACAGGGAAAGGAGAACACCGGCAGCTACGGCCGAACCAATCACACCGGCCACGTTCGGGCCCATGGCGTGCATCAGCAGGAAGTTATCGGGATTTTCTTGCTGACCAACCTTTTGCGAAACACGTGCCGCCATCGGGACAGCAGATACGCCGGCCGAGCCAATCAACGGGTTGATCTTCTTCTTGCTAAACAGGTTCATAACCTTTGCAAAGAGCACACCACCGGCCGTGCCAAAACTAAAGGCGATCAAACCGAGGCAGATGATAAGCAGGGTCTTCGGCTGCAGGAAGGTATCCGCATTGGCGGTTGCGCCCACCGTGACGCCAAGAAAGATGGTAATAATGTTCATCAAATCATTCTGCGCGGTTTTGGACAAACGCTCAACTACACCCGACTCTTTGAACAAGTTACCAAGCATCAACATACCAATCAGCGGAGCTGCCGAAGGCAACAACAACACGCACAGCAAAGTCACCACGATCGGGAACAGAATCTTCTGGTTTTTTGTAACCGGCTTCAACTGCTCCATTTTGATCGCACGTTCTTTCTTGGTGGTGAGCAATTTCATAATAGGCGGCTGAATGATCGGCACCAGCGCCATATAGGAGTATGCCGCCACAGCAATAGCGCCAAGCAGATGCGGCGCCAATTGCGAGGTCAGGAAGATAGCTGTCGGGCCGTCTGCACCACCAATAATGGCGATAGAAGCAGCCTCTTGCTCGTTAAACGCCAGCGCTGCGATACCAAGCGTATCCAAAGCGCGCGCACCGATAAAGGTCATCGCAATGCCCAACTGCGCCGCAGCGCCAAGCAACAAGCTTTTCGGATTGGAAATCAAGGGACCAAAATCGGTCATACAACCAATACCAAGGAAGATCAGCGGCGGATAGATACCAAACTTCACGCCTTGATACAAGTACCAGAGCAAGCCGCCTTGTTCAAAATGTTGCCAATACAGCGTACCGTCCGCCGCTTCAAATACAGGGTAGCTTTGCGCCAAGATACCTTCGCCATAGAGTTTGATTTCTTCTGCTGTCATAGCCACCAGCGAATTTTGCTGGGGATCCATGACACCGCCAAGAGGCAGGTTGCACAGTAACATACCAAACGCGATCGGAAGCAAGAGCATCGGCTCAAATTCTTTTTTAACTGCCAAATAGATAAGTACAAACGAAACCAAGATCATAATGAGATTTTTCCAGCCACCGCCTTCAAAATTCATTAACTGTGCGAAACCGGATTCATTCCAAAGTTGCACAATCGCTTGTCCTAATGCGTTCATAAGACCTTGCCCTCCCTCTTAAAACGGCATGGTGTTTTGACGAACAGCCGCTGCCGCCCATTCCGAGCGTTTGCTTGCCCCCACCTGGGTAATGCGACGCACGCGATAAGCCATGCCGGCCGGTGCCATCATTGCCACTGCCGCTGCAATCACCGCTGCGATTTCGTCTTCGTCTTCGCTCGCCACAGCAGGTGCGACCACAGGCTTTGCAGTCGGCTTTACGGCAACAGGCGGCTTCTTGGCGGCAGGAGCCTCATCACGTGCGCCCATCTTGCCAAACACGCCAATCACCAGCGACAGTACCAACAGAGTTGAAAAAACGACAACAACAAGGATTAACCCCGTCATCAGCGAACTGCTCATCACCTTGCTAATATTGGCAGTTAACATAATCATGCCATTGTTCCTCGCTTCCTAAAAGGCTTTAGCCGACATCAAAAGACCGCCATCACCCCATTATTGTTATGTAGACAGTATACCGCATAAAAAACGAAAAATCAACTGCATTTGAAAAAAATGTTACAAACCTCTTCCCTTTTTTTGAATTCGGAGTATAATATACAAAGGAAAGGAAGGCGAAGCCTTATGAAATTTGTTGTTTTGCTTTGTGACGGTATGGCAGACGTTCCGTTTGACGGATTAAATGGAAAAACCCCTGCCGAAGTTGCTTTTAAACCGCATATGGATGCGTTGGCGCAAAAAGCCGAAGTCGGCACAGTGCGCACCGTGCCGGATGGGTTGTCCCCCGGCAGCGACGTGGCCAACCTTGCCGTGCTGGGATATGATACCAAAGAGTGCTACACCGGCCGTTCCCCATTGGAGGCCGCCAACATCGGCATTGATCTGGCCGATGACGACGTAGCGCTGCGCTGCAATTTGGTTACTCTTTCCGACGAAGCGATATATGCCGAAAAAACCATTCTCGACTACTGTGCCGGCGATATCCCCACCGCCGAAGCCGATACCATCATCCGCACGTTGCAGGATGCACTTGGCGGCGGCGAATTCGATTTTTATACCGGCACAGCCTATCGCCATTGTCTGGTGTGGCACGGCGGCAAAACGGCGCTCGGTAAGATTACCCCTCCGCACGACATCACCGGCCGTGTGATCGGCGAGTATATCCCCTCTCACCCCGACGCAGCACCTTTGCTCGACTTGATGCAGCGCAGTGTGGAGATTTTGAAAGATCACCCAACCAATGCGGCACGCGCAGCAGAAGGCGAAAACCCTGCCAACGCCATTTGGCTTTGGGGTCAAGGGCATCGCCCAAGCCTGCAAAATTTCACCGCCCGTTTCGGTGTGAAAGGCTCCATGATCTCGGCGGTCGACCTGCTCAAAGGTATTGCACGCATTGCTGAAATGCGTGTGTGCGACGTCGAAGGTGCCACCGGATACATCGACACGAACTACGAAGGCAAACTTGCCGCCGCCGTGCAAGAGCTGAAAGACGGGCAAGACTTTGTATATATTCACCTGGAAGGCCCCGATGAATGCGGCCACCGCGGCGAAGCAACCAACAAGGTGAAAGCAATCGAGGATATCGACCGTCGCGTGCTCGGTCCCCTTTTGGATGCGTTGAAGGAGATGGGCGATTACACCGTTTTGATTCTTCCCGATCACCCGACACCTCTTACGATTCGCACCCACGCCGCCGATCCCGTTCCCTATCTGCTCTATCGCAGCAACGCCGAAAAAGCAAGCGGCGTTATGCGTTTCACCGAAGCAGAGGCGCGCAGCACAGGAATTCACCAAGAAATCGGCTATCGCTTGCTGCCCCATATGCTGGAACAATAACAAGCAAAAAAACAAGTCTTCCGTGAGAGAGACACTTCGTAAAGAAGTTGTCTCTCTCGTTTTTTATACTTGCAAAACAATGACACTTTACACCAAGACTGTGAAAGTGTCATTGTGGGTTATATACTTTGAACATTACCTATCTAAAAGAATATTGAGTTAAATTGTTATAGTGATATTGTGAGACAG